>DAIUCM010000004.1:0-68894 GCA_036846145.1 Bacteroidota bacterium | reverse complement strand
GTTGCCGGGCAGGCAACTTCTTTTGGCTTGAACCAAAAGAAGCAAAAGTTCAAGGCTGTAAATTATTAAGCTAAAAACAGCTTTAAAGCATATTTCACCCGCAACCCGAACCGCCAGTCCTTTCATCTTTCATTGATAAATAGCGCTGGCTCTGCGGGTTGCTCCGTAAATTAACTCAATAATTATTCAGCCTCAAAGCATTTTTCACTAACATCATATATGCTTTAAAACTGTTTTCTTAACGCTCATAATTTAAGGCCGTCATAGCGCTTTGCATTTATTTTTACTTTTATTTCAATTAATATTTCAATTCTATTTATTCACTTTGCACCAAGCCCTGCATGGGCGTACTATGTCAGCATGGGGCAAAGCCCTTTGTATAAAAATCCTTAACTAAACGACATTGAATTAACAATTATGAATTTATGTCGTTAAGGCTAAAAAATCCATATCTCGGTTTTTCAAAAAATGCTTTGCACCAACACCCTGAAAGGGTGAGACATCACAGCTTAGGGCGTCGCCCCAAGTACAGAACTCGCCGCCAAACGCAAACCCCATCTTACCAGTCTTCTTTAACCTGCACTTTTTCGCCTGCAATGCCTGCTTTCAGCTTCTCGATAATTCCTTTAATGTCTTTATCAAGATACTCTAGTTTTTCCGGCGCGCGTGTTTCCTTGGTCACAGTATGATCGTTCTGTACAAATTTTTCTATCGGGTATTTAAAGCCACCTTTATCTATGTGGAAATCATAGAAATCGTACTTGTATTTGCCGTCTTTTACAGAAATTTTAAGTTTGTATTTAATAAACTCTTTATCGGCAACCAGCATCTTTGTTTTCGGGTCCATCAGCATTACGCGCGTAGTACATTTCATTTCAATGTTGCCGGCTTCACGGTCCTTGGTGTCCATTTTTTTCGCGGCTTCGTTATAAATGGTGTTTAACGTATTGGTAGCCTTGTCAAAAATTTTACCTTTATCGGCATTGGGCACCTGTACAACCTCAGTATAAATTATCTGCTTTTTTACAGAATCATAAGGTACTTTTTGTGCAAAGCCGAATTGCATGGTGCCAACCAAAATAGCCAGCATAACGATTAGTTTTTTCATTTTGTATTTAAGCTTTTGTTTTTAATGTATATAATGGTAAATTAATTTCTTAACGAAGTATTTTTCTGCAGATGTATATATGTAAATTAATAAAACTTCAGAATAAAATAATCTTTTTTGCCTTTTTGTACCAGCAGGAACCGGTTGTTCAGCAGCTGGTTATGGTTTACGTGCCACTCTGCGGAATCAATTTTCTCTTTGTTAATTCTGAGCCCGCCGTTCTGTATCATTTTCCTTGCCTCGCTTTTTGATGGAAAAACCTGCGATTCCACTGCTACCAGATCGACAATATTAATGCCACTTTGAATAGTTGACAATGAAAGCTCAAACTGCGGAACGCCTTCAAAGATAGACAGAAAGGTGTTCTCATCTATTTCGCGCAACTGGTCCGTAGTGCCTTTGCCGAACAATATTTCTGTAGCGGCCAATGCGGTTTCATATGCTTCGCGCGAGTGTGTGCGAATGGTAATTTCTTCTGCCAGCGCTTTTTGTAATATTCTAAGATGCGGCGCTTCATTATGCTGCGCTTCCATGGCTTCTATTTCCTCGCGGTTTCTCAGGCTGAATATCCTGATCCAGTTTTTAGCGTCCTCATCGGTGGTTTTAAGCCAGAACTGGTAAAATTTATAGGGCGATGTTTTTTCCGGGTCCAGCCAAACCGCGCCACTCTCTGTTTTGCCGAATTTTGTGCCATCGGCCTTCTTAATGAGTTGGGTGGTTAAAGCATAAGCTGTTCCGCTTTGCTTGCGGCGAATAAGCTCAGTGCCCGTAACAATATTTCCCCACTGGTCGCTTCCGCCCATTTGTATTACGCAGTTCTTATTCTTCCATAAATAATAAAAATCGTAGCCTTGTATTAACTGGTAACTGAATTCTGTAAAGCTGAGGCCTGCATCACCTTCGAGCCGTTTCTTTACGGAATCTTTCGCCATCATGTAATTTACGGTTATGTGCTTGCCTACATCACGTATAAATTCAAGGAAATTAAAATCTTTGAACCAGTCGTAATTATTTACCATTTCCGCGCTGTTCGGCCCGCAATCGAAATCGAGGAACTTACGCAGCTGGTTTTGTATGCAGCTAACATTGTGCTGTAATGTTTCTTCCGACAGGAGATTCCGCTCCGCTGATTTTCCTGATGGATCGCCAACCATTCCTGTAGCGCCGCCAACCAAAGCGTAAGGTTTATGGCCTGCGCGCTGAAAGTGAATCAAAGTCATGATCTGTACAAAATGGCCCACATGAAGCGAATCTGCCGTAGGATCAAAACCAATATAACCTGCGGTAATTTCTTTGTTAAGCTGTTCCTGCGTGCCCGGCATTATATCCTGCAACATTCCGCGCCAGCGCAGTTCTTCTACAAAATCGGTAACTTTTGTCGCCTGCTCACTTGCCATTTCCATGTTATTTATAGTAGTTTCCATATATACGTAATGGCAAAAATACCTTTTCTGCACGAAAGTATTTTTATCGGGAGCAATATATTATCGCAAAACGGCTGGCGGTTACATAAACTTTTTTTTAGCCATTTGAAGCAGTTATTCAAGAGAGGAAAATGGATACAGCGGGTATAGTTTCAAAATTTTTTTTGCGGTTTATACCAACCTGTTTGATAACTCGTACATCTATCAGGCAAAAATTAAAACATAATAAACCAATGAATTTATTTAGAAACAGCCTTAAAGTAGCTGTTACAATTTTCGCAGCAAGCCAGTTATTTTCATCTTGTACATCTATTCGTTTCCAGGCAAACAATAATAGCTTAGGAAATACAACCGAGCTTTCCTTCGCACAAAATACAAAAACTCACGCTCATCAAAATATTGTTAAGGCAGAGGTTCAGCAGCCAATAGTAAAAAGCGTATCGAACCAAATGCCAACTGAAAGCAAAGCCATTTTACTTGCCGGCGAAACCGACACAGAGCTGGCCGTAATTGAAAACAGGTACAGCAACAAAGCCCTGGGCATACCAGCTAAAGAGATGCGCGAGGCGAAGAATAACATCAAGCGCGATATTAAAGATATTAAAAAGGCAAAGGGCGCAAAAACTAACGATGGCAACCACATGATGAATAACCAGTTGCTGGCAAGCATTTTAGCTATACCTGTATTGCCGGGCATGCTGGGCCTGCACCGCTTTTACCTGGGTTACTACTGGCAGGGCGCATTACAACTGCTGCTTACTGTTTTAATGGTTACGGCTTTTATTTCTTTTGTTTGGGCCATTGTAGATTTTTTACGTATAATATTTGGTAACCTTAAGCCTAGGAACGATAGCTACAGAACAACCTTCAGAGATTTATAACCTTTTTACATATAAAGGGCTTACTGAAAAGTGTTATTTATCTTATTTACAGGTTTGTATTCAAGAATTTTTTACAAAAAAAGCATGCTATTTTTTTGAGTAGTTAATTAAAAGCCTTGCATTATAAAGAATCAGGTTCAATGGGTTTGGATGGCCTTAAATTATAAGCGTTAAGAAAATAGGTTTAAAGCATATATGATGTTAGTGGAAAATGCGTTGAGCCCGAATAATTATTGAGTTAATTTACGGAGCAACCCGCAGAGCCAACGCTATTTATCAACGAAAGATGAAAGGACTGGCGGTTCGGGTTGCGGGTGAAATATGCTTTAAAGCTGTTTTTAGCCTTATAATTTACAGCCTTGAACTTTTGCTTCTTTTACTTATAAATCTAATTATTTTTAATTGTATTCGTGAGCCCTTCGGGGTTGGTTCAAGCCAAAAGAAGTTGCCAGCCCGGCAACGAAGGGCAAAAACGAGAATTGAATGATATGCATGAAAGTTCTGATACTTTTTCCGTAAACCCTATATAACCTTACAAATAAATGGTTGCCAAAACAAGGCAGCCATTTGTTGTTTTATTATAAAGTGAATTATATTTCCCATTATTTCCTGGATGCGCAAAATGGTAGTCCATATCATAACTTCGGGCTGGTGTTGCCAGATATGATGGGTGCGGCTTTACGCGGGTGGAAAACAAACTTCAATCCTAATGATTTTCCGCGGCCGGAGTATGAACAGCTGATCGAGGGTATCAGGAAACATCACCTGGCCGATTCGTATTTTCACTCTTCGGCGTTTTTTACCCAAAGCACTTCGCAAATAAGGCGGCTGTTTGAAGAGAACGGTTTTTCACAAGCCGGAACCAAACTGTTTTTTGCGGCGCATATTTTTCTCGAATTTATGCTGGACCGCATAATTATGCACGAAAATCCTGAGCAGCCAAAGCATTTTTACAGTGATGTATATATGGTGGAAGACGATTTGCTGAAACCTTTTTTCATGCATGCAGGCCCGGCCGCCGATAGGTTCTTTGCCTTTCTCGAAAATTTCCGAAAGCACGAATATCTTTATGCTTACCTCGAAACAGAAAGCTTATTTTACTCGCTGAACCGAACCTTGCAACGTGCAAACCAGCTGCCCTTCCCCAATGCTTTGCTGTATGATAGTTTTCCACAGGTAATTAGCGCCGCTGAGGCCATGTTAAAACCTGTATATATCAACTTTTTCCATGAAATGAAAAGCAGGTGAATTTTAACGGAAGCTTTAAGCAATTTTAAATGGAATTACTGTTTACGGAATACTGTTTGTACGCTAACCCTGAAATAGCTGTAACTTTACAGCATAAATAACAGCACATGCTAAACTTAAAAGTTTCAATTGACGATAACAGTGGTTTTTGCTTTGGTGTGGTTTACGCTATACAAATGGCAGAAGATTTTCTTGATGAGTATGGCGAACTGTATTGCCTTGGCGATATTGTGCACAACGATGAAGAAGTTGCCCGCCTGACCAAAAAAGGCCTCAGAACCATTTCGCATGATGATTTAAAAGAAATGCATGATGTACGCGTTTTGATTCGTGCGCATGGCGAACCGCCTGAAACGTACAAACTCGCATTGGAAAATAACATTGAGCTTATTGATGCATCTTGCCCGGTAGTATTAAAATTACAGCACAGGGTACGCGAAAGTTTTGATGATGACAAAGCACCTATATATATATATGGTAAACACGGCCACGCCGAAGTAAAAGGCCTTGTTGGGCAAACACTTGGCCAGGCAGTTGTGTTTGAAGATATCGCCGAGCTTGATAATGTGGAGCTTCCATCCAAAATAACCCTTTTTAGCCAGACCACTAAGGATATGCGCAAGCTCTATGGCATTCGCGATACTTTGCAGGCGCGCGGTATTGAAGTGAATTTTAACGATACGCTTTGCAGGCAGGTTAGCAACAGAGATCTTGAACTTAGAAATTATGTTAAAAATTTCGATAAGATAATTTTTGTTTCCGGCAAAAAATCGAGCAACGGCAAGGTATTATATAATGTATGTAAGGAATATAATCCAAACAGTTACTTTGTATCATCCACCGATGAAATAGATGCGGCATGGTTCGCAGAAAATGATACTGTGGGTATTTGCGGCGCTACTTCCACACCGCTTTGGCTTATGGAAGAAGTAAAAGCGCATATTGAGCGGTTTTAATCTATTTGTGTTTAGTTTTGTCGAAGATTTTTTAATTATCTACTACACAAATATTTCTATATGCAGAGAAAAATTTACCATACTGCGCTGGCATTGTCTGTCGCCATTTTTGTTTCATGCACAAATGCAGATACGCAAAAAAGCCAAAGCGATAACACAGCAAAAAACACCAACGAACAGAAAATGACAAATACAGTTTACGATTATTCTTTCCGCACGCTGGATGGTAAAGAAGTAAAGTTCTCCGATTATAAAGGTAAAAAAATACTGATTGTAAATACAGCCAGCGAGTGCGGGTACACGCCTCAGTATGAGCAGCTCGAAGATGTTTACCAGCAGTATAGGAATAAAATAGAAATTGTAGCTTTCCCTACCAACGATTTTGGCGGGCAGGAGCCTGGAACTAACGAGGAAATTGCAAGCTTCTGCAAGAAGAACTATGGCGTAACTTTCCCGGTATCTGAAAAAATAACTGTTAAAGGTGAAGAAACGCCTGCGCTGTACCAATGGCTTACAAAGAAAGAGCTTAATGGGAAGTTTGACAGTGAAGTGAAATGGAATTTCCAGAAATACCTGGTTGATGAAAACGGCGGGCTTGTGGCTGTTTATTATTCTAAAGTAAAGCCCGATGCGGAAGAAATAAAGAACGAGATTGAAAGGTAAAAGTATTTTTTCGTATAGCTATATATGCAATAAAAAACCCGATAATGATTTTCGTTACCGGGTTTTTTTATACTGTTAAATTAAATTTATGTTTTAGAGAAACGCTTGGTAATAATTTTTCCTCCAAGTTCGTAGCTTACAAAGTACATACCTTTTGGCAGGTCGGAAAGATTGATCTCGAGAATATCAACATCAAAAGCCGATTTCTGTGTAATGCTCTCACCAATAATGTTATAAATACGTACGGAATGGTTTCCGCGCTGCGGGAAACGCACTGTCATAAAATCTTTTACCGGGTTCGGGTAAAAAACAACGCCAACTTCCGGCTGGCCGCCACCAAAGGCAGTTTCCTCGGTAAATTCAGTTCGCCCGCCGCTATTGTTCATAGCCAGCAGCTCACCTGCATTGCTTTGGCTAAACGCTAATGCGCTTAAACCGGTGAATAAAATAAAAGTAAGTAAAAGTTTTTTCATACAGTATTTGTTGGTTTTGGCTACTACTTTGGCGAATAGTAATCCACAAATATAATAAAAATTGCAGTGTAATCCAAATATATCAACACTAATTTTTTATTAATGTTTAGTGCATTGTATTTTTACCGCTTCAAAACCGTTTATGCAGCTTTTAAAGGATCTTTTACAAATACAATCGCCATCGGGTAACGAGTTGCCCATGCGCGATTTTCTTATTAATTATATAGTTAAGAATGAGAATTTGTTCAAAGTAAAGCCTGCGCTTCATTATGGCCAGGAGTTTCAGAATTGCCTGGCGGTGAGTTTCGGCGTACCGCGTACCGCAATTTTCGCGCATATGGATACCGTTGCATATATGGCCAAATACAATAATACTTTAATTGAGATTGGCAGCCCGGCCGGTGAAAATGGCGATGTTTTGGTTGGAAAGGAATTTTTAACCGGGAATGAAGCCGAAGTGATCCTGAAAAAAGAAGAAGATGAGCATGGCGATGCTGCCTGGAGCTATGAATCAGCGAAAATATGGCACAGGGGAACTGAGCTGGTTTATAAATATAATTATACTGAAGATAATGACCATATTTATTCCTGCTACCTGGATAACCGGATTGGAATTTACAATGCTTTAAAAGTAGCTGAAACACTGGAAAATGGTATGCTCGTTTTTACCTGCTGGGAAGAGCACCAGGGCGGATCGGCTGCGCATATGGCAAGGTTTGTACATGATGAATTCGGCGTGAAAAAGGCGTTGATATCGGATATTACCTGGATAAGTGAAGGCATTATAATGGGTGATGGAACGGTGATCTCTTTACGTGACGCGGCAATTCCCCGCAGAGATTTTGTGCTTGACATTATTAAAGTTGCGCAGGAAAATAATATGCCTTTCCAGATAGAGGTTGAAGATTGCGGCGGCTCAGACGGGAATGAAATTCAGAAAGTGCCGTACTCAATCGACTGGTGCTTTGTTGGCGTTCCTTGCGATAATATGCATTCGGCAAGGGAAAAAATTTTAAAGTCCGACCTTGAAACTACCATTAAACTCTATGAAAAATTAATGCAGGCGCTGGCGTAATTGCTGGCCCGCATATAGCGTTGGTCAAAAAAATACTTTGCGATTACTTCATCAAGGTACTTTCTCTCAGAGAAGTTTACCTGCTAAGATTTTTTACTTCACCAGTTTCAGGCTGAGGTCGAGGCTGCGGACAGAGTGCGTCATAGCGCTGGAAGAAATAAAATCCACGCCGGTTAAAGCATAATCACGCAGAGTATCTATGGTTATTCCGCCGCTGGCTTCTGTTTCATAGTTTTCGCCAATTAATTCTACTGCCTGTTTCAGAGTAGGAATATCAAAATTATCCAGCATAATACGATCTACGCCACCAGCTTGTAAAACCTGCTCAACTTCTTCTAAATTACGGGTTTCAACCTCAATTTTAAGGTCGAGGCTTTTTTCGGAAAGATATTTTTTTGTTGCTTCTATAGCTTTTTCAATGCCGCCGGCGCCATCTACATGGTTGTCCTTCAGCATGATCATATCAAATAATCCAAACCTGTGGTTTACGCCGCCGCCAATCCGTACCGCCCATTTCTCCAGGAATCTTATGCCAGGCGTAGTTTTGCGTGTATCGAGCAGTTTTGTAGGCAGGTCGGCAATTTTAGATGCCATTTCATGCGTTTGCGTGGCAATTCCGCTCATGCGCTGCATACAGTTCAGCACCAGCCTTTCCAGCATCAATATATTTTGTATTTCGCCTTCAACCTCAAAAGCAATATCGCCCTTTTTTATGGCATCGCCATCATTCAAAAAGCGTGTAAATACGGTTGCTGGTGCAATGTGCGCAAAAATATATTCGGCTAAATCCATGCCTGCCAAAATACCATTGTCCTTTATAAAAAGGCGTGCTTTACTGCGCGCATCAGGCAGTATGCAGGCCAATGATGAATGGTCGCCGTCGCGTACATCTTCATGCAGTGCGTTTTTAATAAAATTATCTAACTCGGGTTGCAGGTTTGCCAGTTTTTGCGCTATCAATGTAAAGGTATTTTTCTATAACTATTATATGTAATTATTCTTTTTCAAAACTCAGTTCCTGTATCAAAAGTTGTCCGCCGGCCTCGGTAATATATAAATATACGCGGAAACTGCCTTGCCCGGCCTCCATGCTGCCAATGGCGTAACGCGCGCCTTTTGCCGATGAGCCACGGTGAATAATGCTGAAATTCCTCGGGCCATGGCTGTTAAAAAACTCTTTGAGTACAAGCTCAGCCTGGTTTTTACTGTAAACGCTCGATTTATCGAGTGTTTTTAGCTCAATGCTCGATGCAAAATATTTACTTACCGCATTTGCGTTTCCTGATCGTATCGCCATCGCCACCTCATCAAAAATATCTGCCTTTGCTGCAATGGAAAATATGCAGAAGGCAAAAATCAACACACCAATTTTTCTCAGGTCTTTCATTTCTCTCTTTAGTTTGCAGAAAAGCGGAGCTAAAACTATGCCACGTGCTTTACGCAAGCCAATTTACAATTTTAAACCTAAAAGCAAAAATATGTTTGCGGCTCAAATAATTATCTTTGCAATATGAAAAAAAATAAACAGGTTGCTTTATTGATTTTAGATGGCTGGGGAATTGGCGAAGAAAACCCGCAGGTTAATGCTATTGCTCGTGCAAATGTGCCATTCATAAAAGGCCTTTTCAATAAATATCCGCATACTACTTTAAAAACCAGCGGCGAAAATGTTGGCTTGCCAAAAGGCCAGATGGGAAACTCCGAAGTCGGGCATTTGAATATTGGCGCCGGAAGAGTTGTTTACCAGCAGCTCGCGCTGATCAATAAGGCTTTTGAAGATAATATTCTGGATACGCATCCTGTTTTAAACGAGGCGTTTGAATACGCTTCTGCAAACAATAAAAAAATACATTTACTTGGCCTGGTTAGCGATGGCGGCGTGCATGCCAGCCTGGAACATGTGAAGGAACTTTGCGCTATTGCCAAGCGGAAAAATGTACAAAACCTTTATATACATGCGTTTACAGATGGCCGCGATACGGATCCGAAAAGCGGGATTACATATATAAGCCAGCTGGAAAATGCTTTGACGCAAACCACTGGTAAAATTGCATCTGTAATTGGCCGTTATTATGCAATGGACCGCGATAAACGCTGGGAACGTGTAAAACTGGCTTATGATTTACTGGTACATGGCGCAGGTGAAAAATATAAGAGCCCGCAGGAAGCGATCAGAAATTCGTACGAAAACAATATTACCGATGAGTTTATAAAACCTGTAGTTATAACGGATGATGATGATAAACCGCTTGCTACAATTGGAGATGGCGATGTTGTGTTGTTCTTCAACTTCCGTACGGACAGAGGCCGGCAGCTAACACAGGCCCTGTGCCAGCAGGATTTCCCCGAGTTTGGTATGCGTGCCTTAAAACTGCATTACATTACCATGACGCAATACGACCAGACGTATAAAGATGTAAAAATACTTTTTGAAGAACAGAATCTGCAAAAAACGCTTGGCGAAGTGGTAGAAGCAGCCGGCAAAACGCAGCTACGCATTGCAGAAACTGAAAAATATCCGCACGTAACCTTTTTCTTTTCCGGCGGGCGGGAAACCGAATTCCATGGCGAAAAAAGAATTATGGTTCCATCGCCGAAAGTGCCCACTTATGATCTGCAGCCGGAAATGAGCGCCAATGAAATTACAGAAGCTGTTGTAAATGAAATTAATAGCAAAGCGAACGATTTAATTGTACTGAATTTTGCGAACCCGGACATGGTTGGCCACACGGGCGTTTTTGATGCTGTTGTTAAAGCCCTGGAAACCATTGATAAATGTACAGAGAAGGTTGTAAACGCCTGCCTTGAGAATGATTATGCCGTACTGATTATTGCCGACCATGGTAATGCCGATTTTATGGTAAATGCCGATGGAACGCCAAATACCGCGCACACTACCAACCTTGTACCTTGTGTTTTATTAAACGGTGGAGAATCAGTACACTTAAACGAAGGCAGATTAGCAGATGTAGCGCCAACTATTTTACAGCTTATGGGTATTGAACAGCCTGCAGAAATGACAGGTAAACCTCTGATTTAATACCAATATAAAATGAAATATGCGTAAATAATGCAGGTTTGTGTGCCACGAAACCAAGGAGTATTGTTTCGAAGCTCCGTGGCCTGTGGCTCAAAAACACTTTCAAATGCGCACTGTTTATTCTATATTTTATAATTTTTGAAAATAACATAATACGAGAAAACCGCACTTGCAGCTTTGCAAATGCGGTTTTCTCGTATTATGTTAAACGCCCATATATAGGGAGTGCAAAAAATGCTTTGTTTTGCTATTAAGATGTGAACTTGGGAATTAATCAGATAGTATTACTGCTAATCATAGCATTTTTGCTAAGATTATTTTAACTGGTAGTTTGCAAACTACCAGTTAAAATATGCGAAGTTTAAAACTTCGCAGAACAAACCCATGTACTGAATTTGTGCGTCCAATTCAAATCAAGGTTTAAAGTAATATATCCCGATACCTCGGGGCATTTTTCGACTAAGGGATATATGTAATACTGGAATTAAATTGCTGAAAATAAAACAATTAATGCCAGAGCTCACGTTATTAAATGTAATTATTGGCTTTTTTTCTCGTTAAAGATCTTAGCCGGATCGTACTTTTTTAATGCCCTGCCTTTGCGAATTATTTTAACGCTTTGCATTACATCACCCTGTACAATGGCATTTACAACATCCTGACCTTTAACAACATGCCCAAAAACAGTGTGCTTACCATCCAGCCATGGCGTTTCTTTATGCGTGATGAAGAACTGGCTGCCGTTGGTTCCGGGGCCGGCATTGGCCATTGATAATATTCCCGGTCCGCTGTGCTTCAGATCCGCCACAAACTCATCGCGGAAAGAGTAGCCAGGCCCGCCCATGCCAGAGCCTTGCGGATCGCCGCCCTGGATCATGAAATTAGGTATAACGCGGTGAAATTTGATCCCGTCATAATAAGGCTTACCTTCTTCCTTTGCGGTGTTTTTTATTTTACCTTCAGCCAGGCCTGCGAAATTTGCAACTGTTAAAGGCGTTTTTTCATGCTCCAGCTTCAGCAGTATAATACCTTTGTTTGTGGTTATCTCTGCGTAAAGGCCATCTTCTTTAACATCATTGGCAGAAACCGCTGTTTCCTTTTGGCTTTTACAGCTGAACATAAAAACGGCTGCAAAAAGCGCGAATGAAATTAATATTAATCTGTTTTTCATATCTTAATTAAAGCAGCAAATATAAAGAATGGATGTAAATGATGGGATATTTACCGCTTACTTAAATGGAAATAAAAAATGCCCTGTAAAAAGGGCATTCCATATATGTTTATTGCAGAAAATGCTTTACTTTTTCATAAAGGGCATTCCTTTCATGCCACGGCCGCTCATTTGCATTTTATTCATCAATTTCATCATTTTACGCATTTCGAATAACTGCGTAATTAGCTGGTTTACCTGCTGAATAGTTGTGCCGCTGCCATTTGCAATTCGCTGCTTACGTTTGGCATCTAAAATATCAGGATTTTTACGTTCTCTTGGCGTCATGCTTAAGATAATGGCTTCGGTGTGTTTGAAGGCCGATTCATCAAATTCCATATCTTTCACAGCTTTTCCAACGCCGGGAATCATGGCCATCAAATCCTTCACGTTACCCATTTTCTTTATCTGCTTCAGCTGGCCAAGAAAATCTTCGAAATCGAACTGGCTTTTGCGGAGTTTTTTCTGCAAACGCTCTGCTTCCTGCTCATCAATAGCAGCTTGTGCTTTCTCTACGAAGGAAACGATATCGCCCATACCCAGAATACGCTGCGCCATACGATCCGGGTAGAAAACATCCAGCGCATCCATCTTCTCGCCGACACCAACAAATTTTATCGGCTTGCTTACCACGCTCATAATTGATAATGCAGCACCGCCGCGTGTATCACCATCTAATTTAGTCAATACAACACCGTTAAAATCAAGACGATCGTTAAATACTTTAGCAGTGTTTACAGCATCCTGGCCGGTCATAGCATCCACTACGAAAAGGATCTCATGCGGTTTGGTTTGCGCTTTCAGCTCGGCGATTTCGTTCATCATCTGTTCATCTACAGATAATCGGCCAGCAGTATCTATAATTACTACATTTTTCCCGCTCTGCTTGGCATGTGCAATAGCGTTTTGCGCGATAGAAACCGGGTTTTTATTTTCTGGCTCGTTATAAACTTCAACGCCTAATTGCTCACCTAAAACCTTCAGCTGGTTAATTGCCGCCGGCCTATAAACGTCTGCCGCAACAAGCATTGGTTTCTTGCCTTTACCTTTTAAATAATTGGCCAGTTTTGCAGAGAAAGTAGTTTTTCCCGAACCCTGCAAACCACTCATAAGAATAATGCTTGGGCTTCCGCTGAGATTCAGGTCAGATTTTGTACCGCCCATTAGCTGCACAAGTTCATCGTTCATGATCTTAACAAGCTGCTGGCCAGGATTTACGCTCTTAATAACCTCAGCGCCAATGGCTTTCTGCTTTACTTCGTCGGTAAAAGTTTTGGCAATTTTATAGTTAACGTCAGCATCAACCAGCGCCCGGCGAATATCTTTCAGCGTTTCCGCCATGTTTATCTCGGTAATGCGGCCTTCGCCTTTCAGCTTCTTAAACGCACCTTCAATCTTGTCCGATAAATTTTCAAACATCTTATTACAGCTTTTACTATCCTTGCAAAATTACGGCGCAATGCTCAATTATCAATGATTAATTATCAATACAAAATTCAAAGCCATTTCCTATATATAGCTATCTATCGTCAAAAATGCTTTTATTCAGTAATCACTTATCATCAATCTCTTATCCGTTAACAAGTAACCAATGGTTTGGCATTTAATAAGTCCCAGGCATTCAAATAAATTCTGGTTTGGGTTGTATGTGGAAAATACTGTGAAGCTAATCTACACTCATCTTAATCCTGCGCTTGAATTTTATGTCGCCATCCACAATAATTTTAATGGTGTAATATTCATCGGTATAAACCGAATTATCGAAAGCATATTTAAAAGTATGATCGCCTTTGGGTACGGCCGGGTTTGCATATAGCTCACGCTGCACAACATTGTTTTCGTTAAACAATGCGATAGTTAACGCTGCAGGTTTGCTAATTTTCATACCAAAATTGCCATAATAGCTCACTTCCGGTTTTGGTGGCGCGTAATAATTTGTTGCATAGTTTGCCGCCGAATTCTGGACCGGAATTTTCTTGCCGGTTAATTTTGCGATAAAGCGTTGCAGGCTGCGGGTTTCAGCTGTGTCCGGGCCCATTATTTCTTCAATATCGCGGTTACTGCTTACAGCCCACATGGCTTGCTGGCCGGTAATATTAAAACTGCCCGATTTAGAAATATATTCAGCTGTTTTTTTAAGGTTGCCCTGCGCCAAAGGTGCTAATTTATAGGCAATTTCATCACTTGGAGCCTTATCGCCGGCTTCGGTGCACATTGCGTAAACTTCTACGGTTTTTTGCTCATTTGGCCGCAAGGCAATAGTGCTTTCACGCGTTACAATAAGGTTCTGGTAATTTTCATCATCCGGGTGAAATTGCTGGCCTGGCTCTATTTTAACGGCGAGCGCGGTGTTTTTCCTGTTCTTTACAGTTAGCAGTATGGGCCTTACATAATGCGGGCTTTCCGTGTTAACTTTATACGTACAGCTTATGTTCCCATCCTTCAGGGCGCTTTCTATTGTGTGCAGCTGCTTATCGGGTGTAAATCCGGCGAAGCTGATCGTTAAAATTATCACAATGGCATATAAGGCTTTTGCTTTCATGGACTTATGGTTTTAAAGGCTTCAACGCAGTATTGCCCGGTTTAGTATTCAGCCATATATACATTCCGAAATAAATACTTTAATGTGTTTTAATAAATACGTATTTAGGCAAACAACACCATAGCCCGCGATATAACCATTTATATTTTACATAAAAATTAATGGCCCTTGGGTGGCTATAATATGCAGAAGATTTATACTGGTGAAAACTGAAACTAATATTAAAAAATATTAATGTTGATGAAGGGTTTTTAAAAATAAAAATTTTTCTTACAAAGTATTTTTAGCAGGTTTAATATAAATGGCGCCTCTAAAAACCTTAAGATCAAGGCGTGCAGAAAAGCACAACGCAGAGATTGAGGTTTTTAGAGGTGCCCTAAAGACTGAAATACAGAATTGCAATAAACGGAAATAGTATAAGAAATAAGAATATTAGATATCAGCGATTTATATCCAACCTACATTGTGCTGAACTTCCTCAACAGCTTTAAACTAATTTCAAGATCCTTGGGATATGGGGCAACTACCGATTTTTCTGTTCCTTCCGGATATTCAAAATGCAGTGCAGCTGCATGCAGCGCGGTTCTGCCCATTACAGGCTGCTCATCTTCTTTATCGTTTTTCTTAAATTTACGCTTTACATCGGAGAGGAAGAAAGGTTTTCCGCCATACAGCGCATCGCCAATAATAGGGCAGCGTATAGATGCCAGGTGAACACGGATCTGGTGAAACCTGCCCGTAACTGGTTCGCATCGTAATAATGTGTAATCCTTAAAGTTTTCGGCAGTATTTACAATGGTTATGGCACGTTTACCTTCCCTGTGGTCAACCACCGCTTTATATGAGCCTTTTTTACTTAGCGGCAATTCAATGGCTTTATCTTCCAGCTTCCAAACCCCTGCAACCAGTGCGTGATATTCCTTACGTACTTTCCTTCGTTCAAATGCCATAGAAAAATACCGGTACCATTCATCATTTTTGGCGCCAATAATTACGCCCGATGTTTCCCTGTCCAGTCGGTGCACAATGCGTATATCGGCATTGTATCTTTTTGCCATATCGGAGAGGCTCAGCGCATCCGGAGCATTCTCGGCTTCTGTAGTTACCTGCGCAGGCTTATTCAGCGCAATAATGTTTTCATCTTCATAAAGTATTATATCCTGTATGCGCGGGTATTTCATTAGCTTTGGCGGTTTGCGGTTAACGGTTTTCGGGTTGCATTATGTGTTATAATATAATTTCAAAGCATTTTTTGAACATATTATATATGTAAAGTATAGAATTTAATTTTTGATTTGATAATTAATAAAACCAATACGCATACCGCAAACCGCAACCGCAAACAGCTACTTAATTACTTCAGCCAGTTTGCGTTCCAGATCGCGGCCACGAAGGTTTTTAGCAATGATCCTTCCTTCCTTATCCAGTAAAAAAGTGCTTGGTATTGCTGTAATAATATATGTTTGCGCTGCTGCTGATTGGAATTCAAGCAGGTCTGAAACATGAATCCAGTTGAGCTTATCTTCTTCAATGGCTTTTTTCCACAATACAGGATCTTTATCGAAAGAAACGCCTACAATTTCAAATCCTTTGTTCTTGTATTTATCATACAACTTTTTAACATTTGGATTTTCCTGCCTGCATGGGCCGCACCAGCTTGCCCAGAAATCTACCAGTACATATTTTCCGCGTGTTGAGGAAAGCTTAAAAGTTGCGCCTTCAGTAGTTTGTGAAATTATTTCCGGTGCAAATTTACCCAGCGCAATAGGTGCATGTACCAATACTTTTTCATGCAGCGCCTTGTAGTATTCACTGGTAGGATAAAGGCCGGCGAATTTTCTGTCCAGTTCCTCTAAAAATTCTATATTAGCTTCAGGCTTAAGATATATGGCCGCCAGCAATGCAGTAAATGAGGTGCCTATTTTTGTGATGAATTTTTTAAGCTCAGCGAATTTTATTTCATCAATTGCCGCGTAATGCGCCGGTTTGGAAATATAAAGCTGTTTAAGTATTTGTTTGTCATTGGTCGCTTTTATCCTTTCATCAAAAGCATGTTTTTTCTCATTGGCACGATTAAGGATCTCGTACATTTCTTTCAGCTGCATGCTTTCCACATTGCCTATAACCGAGTAGTTTTCAGTACTTTGCAGGTGCATCTGGAAATTTAAGGTATCGCCGGGCTTAACCACAAAATGAATACTGCCTGCCGGCAGCCTGAATTGCATTAACTGGGGTTCACTTACGGTACCTTCAAAATCAAACAATCCTTCTTTATTAACAGACTGTGTATAAAGTGGTTTCATTTTACCAATGCTGAGCCTGTCCAATATAATATTGGCTCCGGCGCCATCAACCAGCGTGCCATTCAGGTAATATGGTATCTCGGGCTGAAACGGAGTAACAGTTTCCCGTGCCTCAATTACCTGCCCGTTTTTAAGTATCGTCCTTATTATTTCACCATCAGCATCTTTTACTAATGTATCGCCATTGGGCGCTACAACTTTAATTAAGCCATCACCCATACCGGCCGCCGATGTTGTTGAATTATCGGATTCCTGTCGGGATGTTTTTTTATCGTCCTTGCAGTTAGTTAAGCCGAAGAACAACAGCAGTGTAATAATTGCAATGTAGCTTTTTTTCATAGTTTTCGCAGTTTTAAAACAGGTTTCAATTTGGCAGTTTCTCCCTGTTTTGGGTTTGTAGTTATGTTTGGTTTTGGCAGTTTTATTTTACTTCATCTTTTGGCGAAGATAAAGTATTTTTTCACAGATGCTAATATAGCAAATTCCGGGCAAAAAACGGCTATTCCTCCAGCGCTTTTAAAATCAGCTGGTTTGTTTTTTTAGGATCTGCTTTGCCTTTCGATTTTTTCATCACTTCGCCGACAAACAATCCCAGAACACCTTTTTTACCGGCTTTGTATTCAGCTACTTTATCTGCATACTGATTCAAGACTTCATTTACCAGTTCAAGGATAAAGCTTTCATCGCCAACCTGTACAAGATTGAGATCGTTTACTACTTTTTCTACGCTCGCGCCGTAATTACGTTTCAATAATTCAGGGAAAACTTTTGAGGAAGCTGTAGAGAAATTAATTTTTCCATCATCAACTAGTTGAATCAATTCAGCGATTTGTGTTGGTGTGAGGTTGATCTGGTGAAGATCAATCGCATTTTCATTAAGGTAAGAACGAATAGGTCCATTCAGCCAGTTTACAGCAGCTTTGTAGTTTTGTGTTTTTTCTATGATGGATTGATAGAATTGTGCCGTTTCTTTTTCCGCAGTAATTACACCGGCATCGTATTCTGTCAATCCCAATTCATTTACCAAACGTTTTTGCAAAGCGCGCGGCAATTCCGGCATCAGTTCCTTTACCTTTTGTAAGTCTTCATCAGAAACAACAACCGGCGGAATATCTGGCTCAGGGAAATAACGGTAATCGTTGGCTAATTCCTTGGAGCGCATGGCGTATGTTTCACCTTTTGCCGCATCAAATCCGCGTGTATCCGGCGTAACTTTTCCGCCATTTTCAACCAGTTCTATCTGGCGTTTTGTTTCGTAGGCAATGGCGCGTGCCACGTTTCGGATGGAGTTTACGTTCTTGATCTCCACGCGCGTATTCAGAACATCGCTGCCTTTTAAACGGATGGAAACGTTCGCATCGCAGCGCATACTTCCTTCCTCCAGGTTCCCATCGCAAATCCCTAAATAACGAACAATCTGGCGAACTTCTGTTAAATATTGATATGCTTCTTCCGGCGTACGAATATCGGGCTGAGAAACAATTTCTATCAGCGCAACTCCTGCACGATTCAGGTCAATTAAAGATGCAAAAGGATCTAGATCGTGCGTGCTTTTTCCGGAATCTTCTTCCAGGATTATTTTATCGAGTTTGATGGCTTTGTCATTTCCTTCCGCATCTTTCACCATAATGGCGCCTTCCGTACAAATGGGCGTAGTGAATTGCGTTACCTGGTAACCTTTAGGCAAATCGGCGTAGAAATAATTCTTGCGCGAGTAATGCGTGTAACTCTGGATATTACAACCACAAGCCAAACCCATTTTTATCGCCATTCGCAACGACTCTAAATTTGGTTTCGGCAAGGTTCCCGGATGGCCTAAATTGATCGGGCTAACCTGCGTATTCGGCGGCGAACCGTAGGTATAAGGATCGCTGGAAAAAGCCTTTGATTTGGTAAGCAACTGCGCGTGAACCTCCAAACCAACAACGGTTTCGTATTTATTATATATTTCTTCTGAAAGCATTTTCTTTCATTTAATTAGCCAATTAGCCAATTCGAAAATTAGCCAATGAAAGCATTTTTATGTGTTGTGATATATGTAAATTTTTCTTGTTCTTTCGTTACGATGGGCTTTGCCCGTCGCTTGTATAGCGCGCCCTTACAGGGCTTTGATGCATTTTCAATCGAAGCTATTTGTACAGACGTTGCATTGCAACGTCTCCGCCGCGACAATGAAATTTATCAGGAAACAAAATTAAGCAATTGCTTGGGCTATTAAAGCATTTTTTGAAAGATGTGTATATGGATTATGAATTACCGCGATGCGAAGCAACCTTACAACCTTGCAACTTTACAACCTTTCAACTTCATCAAAAATAACTCTTTACTGCAAATTCAAACTGCTCAATAAATATTTCTTTCATAGCCGAAATATTATTTTGCTCGTAAAATAACAGCATGGCTTTTTTGTATTCTATGGAATCTACCGTTCTGTAACTCATCGGGCAATGGTTGTAATTCATTAAAATGGCATTGCTTGTAATGCGAGCAGTTCGCTTGTTTCCATCTGCAAAAGGCTGAATATAAGAAAGTAAAACTAACGCTAATAATGATTTTTCGAAGATATTTTCCTTCGCATTTATCAGTTCGCAAGTGGCGTTTAAGGCTTCGGAAATCTGGAATTCATTATCCAGCGGTTTGTAATTTGTTCCGGTAATGCCAACGCGCCTGTTCTCAGGTTTTTATCAATGCCCAGATCTTTTACCAGAATACTATGAATATCCTCAATCTTAGATTTTGTAAGTGGCAGCAGATAATCCGGATGTTCTATAATAAAATCTATGGCATCTTTGTGGTTGAGAAGCATGATGGCTTCCTCTTTGGTTTTTCCGGCGGCGGTTTCTTTTTCTTTTAACAGCAATTCGGTTTCCAGCAAAGAATATGTATTTCCTTCAATTTGTGATGATTTCCAGCTTAAATCAATGGCAAGCCGGTCTAGTTCTTTTTTGTATTCTGTATTGCTTAACTGGCTGATATTTTTGGCGTATTCCTGCTGAAGCAAATCTAATTTTTTGAGTTCTGCCGCAGTAAATACATTATTTTGGGCTAAAACTTCCGTGATTACATCAAAATTAAACTGTCCGCTTATTTCGCGTTCATCAATTTCCTTTTCGTAATATTTTTCGAGGTTTACTGGGTGCAATAATTTATACGCCGCAGAAATTGAATATTTTGTGCTTTTGCCTTTTCCTTTTGTCTGTAGCAGATTTTCATCAACCAGTTTCGCCAGGATTCTTTTTACAGTGGCGTAACTTATTGAATTTGAAACCGCTTCATGGATTTCTTTAGAAGAAACTTCTTTGTTTGATCTGATAAATTCAATTATTTCCTCTTCGCGATTATCCATATAAAATCATTTTTCGGCTCACGAATATATGGAATGTAGCTCAGAATGGAATAAAATTGAGCTTTATTTTAACTTGTTTTGAGCTTGAAAATTAATTAGCCAATTAGCCAATTTGAGAATTAGCCAATAAAAGCATTTTTTCGTGTTATGGTATATGGGAAAGGAGTAAATTTTTTAAGATTTAGCTAAAGTATAATTTTCTTTAACTCGATTATAAAGCCAATTGAAGAAACTGTAATCTAATGCATTTTTTATAATAATTTCATCGCTACATCTTTGTGAAATTGTTTCAACTAATTCACAGGAAATGCAATTCTCTATCATGAAACATTCTGAGAATTTCTTAATTGCTGTTTGAAATTCTAACAAATCGATTTTGAATTCTTTTTCAACTTGATGATTGAGGATTAATTGGTTGTCAATTATTGGAATTTCACCCGTATTACCATTAATTAATTCAAATTTCTTATTCTTCTTTTTAAGAAATAAAAATAATTTTTGTCCAATTTTCACTTTATCAAAACGAACGTCACATTCCCATTCAGTAAATTTTTGTACTGTAAGTTGTGAAGTGCTTTCACCCTTAATTTGATTTGTAACTTTAAATTGATATGAATTGCTATTTACATTGATAATTTCTCCAACTACAATTAAATCTGCTTGTAAAGCTACTAATTCGATAGGTGTAATCATTTTCTTAGCTGAAACAATTGTTGATGTTGCCAGAAACAAAACAATAAGAAATAGATGCTTCATTTTCATTGGAAATATATTTTATTTGAATTTGCTAATTTGCTAATTTGCTAATTATCAACTCTCTCCCTTTCTCAATCGCATCACTCAAATCATCCGCATTCTTCCCGACAGCAGTAGCGAAAATATCCTGTCCGCCGCCGCGGCCATCAATGCCTTTGGCAATTTCACTGATTAATTTGCCAGCGTGCAGGCCTTTTTCAGTTACAAAAATTTTCGGAACGTAAAGCCAGATATTCGCTTTGTCTTCCACTTTTGCGCCAACCAGAACAATCGATTCATCATTCAGCTGATCCTTCAAAGCCAGCACAAATTCGCGGATGGCCGGGATGCTTTTCACATCATCAACCGACAAAGTCTGCGTGAGAACCGGCGAAACAGAAACCTCGTTTTTCTCTACACGTTTTTTAATATCCTGGTAAAGGGATTTTGCTTTTTCCGTAGATGTTTGTACGCGCAGTTTTTCCAGTTCGGCAGTCATTTGCTTGCTGCTTTCGCGAAGATTTTCAACCGCAGAAACAAGGTCTTTCGGGTTTTTTAGCATGTCTTTCAGCTCGCGTACCAGGTTGAATTGTTCGTTAATAATACGTTCCGCTTCAATGCCCGTAACCGCTTCAATACGACGAACACCGGCAGCCACCGCGCTCTCGCTGATGATCTTGAAATAACCCAGTTTACCCGTTGCCGGAACGTGAATACCGCCACATAATTCCACCGAATAATCCTTATCGAAAGTGATCATGCGCACATTTTCACCATATTTTTCACCGAACAAAGCCATCGCGCCTTTTTGCTGCGCTTCCGCCATCGGTATATTTCTATCTTCCTGTAGGGGAATATTTTGACGGATCTTTTCATTCACGATTTTCTCTACCTGAGAAATTTCATCATCTGTCATTTTAGAGAAATGCGAGAAGTCGAAACGCAAACCTTTATCGTGAACCAAAGAACCTTTCTGCGCCACATGCGTACCCAAAACCTTGCGCAAAGCCGCGTGCAATAAATGCGTTGCGGAGTGATTTGCCGCCGTCGCCGCACGTTTTTCCATATCTACTTCCGCCGAAAAATGCTTTGTAAGGTCTTCCGGTAATTCCCTGAGAACATGGATGATAAGGTCGTTTTCCTTGTACGTATTGATGACCGGATAAGCATCAGCGTCGGAACGCAAATTCCCAGTATCGCCAACCTGGCCGCCGCCTTCCGGGTAAAAAGGCGTTTTGTCCAGCACCACATGATAAGCCGTTTCGCCCTTCTGAACTATTTTCCGGTAACGCAATATATGGGCCTCGGTCTGGCCGCAATCATAACCCAAAAACTCGGTCGGTTTGCTGCTTTCTTTTACAATGGTCCAATCGCTTTCTTCTTTGGCCTGCGCGTTTCGTGAACGTGCTTTTTGCTGGTCCAAAGCTTTTCCGTAACCTTCCATATCTACCTCGAAACCGCTTTCACGGGCGAGCAATTGTGTAAGGTCAATCGGGAAACCGTAAGTATCGTACAATTCAAAAGCGAAATCGCCAGTAATTGATTTATTGTCAGCAGATTTGGTGTATTTTTCGAATCGCTGCATGCCTTTGGAAAGTGTACGCAAGAAGGAAGTTTCTTCTTCCTGGATTACTTTTTTGATGAAATCTTCCTGCTTGATAACTTCCGGGAAAACATTCTTGAATTGCTGCGCCAGAACCGTTACAAGCTGGTGAATATAAGGTTCTTGCATGTTGAGGAAAGAATAACCATAACGAACAGCGCGGCGCAAGATCCTGCGAATTACATAGCCAGCGCCCGTATTGCTCGGCAATTGTCCATCTGCAATGGTAAAAGTTACCGCGCGAATATGGTCTGAAATTACACGCGCAGCAATATCCGTTTTTTCATCTTTTCCGTATGTGAAACCAAGATCTTTCTCCAGTTTTTTGATGATCGGCTGGAAAATATCTGTATCGTAATTGCTTGATTTACCTTGCAATACGCGTGTCAATCGCTCGAAACCCATTCCTGTATCCACATGCTTATCCGGCAGCGGCTCCAGGTTTCCATCCGCTTTTCGGTTATACTGAATAAATACGTTGTTCCAGATCTCGATAACCTGCGGATGATCGTTATTTACCAAATCAGCGCCTGGAATTTCTGTCAACTCATTTTCCGGACGAATATCATAATGAATTTCCGTGCAAGGTCCGCAAGGTCCGGTATCGCCCATTTCCCAGAAATTGTCTTTTTTATTGCCGCGAAGAATATGGTCTTTCTGTATCAAACCGCTCCATATTTCCAAGGCTTCGGTATCTTCTTCCAAACCTTCCTTTGCATCGCCCTCAAAAATAGTTACATACAAACGTGTTTTATCAAGCTTGTATCTTTCTGTCAATAATTCCCAAGCCCAGCTGATGGCCTCTTTTTTGAAATAATCGCCAAAGCTCCAGTTGCCCAGCATTTCGAACATGGTGTGGTGATACGTATCAATTCCAACTTCCTCTAAATCATTGTGTTTGCCGCTAACGCGTAGGCATTTTTGGGTATCTGCAATGCGTGGATTTTCCGCTTTTTTGTTGCCCAGGAAATAATCCTTGAACTGGTTCATGCCTGCATTGGTAAACAGCAAAGTAGGATCGTTTTTTACAACAATAGGAGCGGAGGGAACAATTTTATGCTTCTTTTCAGCAAAAAAATCGAGGTAGGTTTTTCGTATATCTTCAGACTTCATCTTCTACAATAATATAGTGCAAATATCTTTAAAAGTTATGAGTTATGAGTTATGGCTTATGAATGAAATGTTGAATTTTGAATTATGAATGTTGAATTGGCTTTTTCGGGGATTTTATTTAACGCAAAGGCGCAAAGCATTTTTTGGCAAACTGATATATGGAATTTAAAGCTTGATGTTCAACTTCTTAAATAAGTGTAACACTCATTCGAAATAGGCATTGTCGAGTTTTTTGTTTCTCGCAAGGTCGCTAAAGTTTCGCGGAGGAGTCAAATTTTGTATCCGGCCATGACGCAAAGGCGCAAAGTGGCAAACGTATTTTAAAATCAGCACATTGGCATATTGGCATATTGACACATTTTCCACTTCTCACTTCTCATTTCTTGCAAAATCATACCAAGCCATAATTAAACATGTAATTATCTACAGCGCTTATAAACCCTTTGCCATTTTTTGGGTTAATTTTGTCGTGCATATTAAGCTAAGGCATTTTCGAGAGCAGCTATATATGGTGTGGTGAAGTGGTCAATGCCTTTTATTCCAGATGGAAACCAAATTTTTCTTTTATATATGAAACGTATTCTTACGCTTTTTCTGGCGGTCTTCGCAGTCGGGATTTTTTCCGCACATGCGCAGTTCGTAAATTTCAATGGTTATTATCACCAGGATTTTGATTCTCTTGAAAACAATGGATCTACCGGGGATACTATGCCCAACGGCTGGTATTTTTATGAAAACAGCACAACAGCCGGCCCAACTACCTATGCTATTGATAATGGTGCAGGTGTTAGCGGTAACACTTACAGTTATGGCACAACAGGTTCGTCAGATCGTGCATTGGGAACACTTTCCAGTAATTCTAACCAGCCAATTATTGGTGTTGCTTTTAAAAATGCAACGGGTAAAGCAATTACCACTTTAAAAGTTTCCTTTATTGTAGAACAATGGCGTATAGGAAATACAAGTACAGGGCGATTGGATACCAGCAAAGCAGAACTGAGTGTATTTGCTACAAACCTTAATTCATCGGGCCCTGGCGTTTGGAATGCAATTCCGGAACTAAACCTGTACAGTACGGTACAAACGGCAACCACCGCAGGAGCTTTGAATGGTAATAATAACGCCAACCGCACTTTAGTTTCATACACAGCTACAGGTTTAAATATACCGGATGGAACAACTGTCTGGCTGCGATGGAGAGATATTAACATTACTGGCAGTGACGATGGCTTAGCAATAGACTCATTTACATTAGAAATACCTAAAACCACTGTTTCTTTTGCCAATACCATGGCTACAGTAAATGAGGGCGATTCCGTTCAGGTTTCATTGTCTATTATGAATGCCAACGCCAACAACACTACGGTTAAAGTAGATGTTATGAGCAACTCTACTGCAAAAGTTACAGAAGATTACGTTTACACAGGTACTACTTATACTTTCAATGGTGGTTCATCCAACAACGTTACTTTCTGGGTGAAAACTGTTGATGATATGATGGTTGAAAAAACAGAATACCTGCGCCTGATGCTAATGGACCCGACCAATGATGCTGTTTTAGGTGATTCAATTTTCACACTTACAATCCTGGACAACGATACTACCCAGACATATAAAATAAGAGATGCTAAATTCCCGCAAACTGCCGGTATTCCGGATACTACAAAATATGGTTTCTTCCATGGCGTAGTGATCAGTCCCGATTTTGATGGCGGCAGCGGTTTCCAGTTCTCGCTTAAAGATTCTACCGGCGCCATTGCCATAGCGAATCCAATTATGAATTTAGGATATAATGTTGCTATGGGCGATAGCTTAATTGTTCGCGGTAAAGTTTCATCTTTATATTATACTACATTTATACTGGCCGATAGCATTTGGGTGAAAAATACAGGCAATACAATTCCTGCACCTATGGTGGCAACTACATTAAATGATAATAACGAAAGCGATCTTATAACAATAAAAAATGTGAAGCTTGTAAATCGTAACCAGTGGAACCCGGTAACCGGCTCAGGTGGATTTTTTGTAACGGTAACGAACGGTACAAGAGCATTCGAAATGTTTATTGATGAAGATACAGAACTCTTTACCAGAACTGCGCCAATGTGGCATTTCGATGTAACAGGCATTGTTATGCAGATTGGTTTTACAGCAACAACAGGTTACGGAATCATACCTCGCTTCAATGCAGATATTAAAGAAATAACTTACCCGATGTACAAAATAGGCCAGCTGAAAAGCGTAAATGCGAACGGCGTTCCGGATTCCTTAAACGTACGTGCATGGGTAAAAGGTATTGTGCAAAGCCCAACTTATCGCTCAAATGCATTAGAGTTCTCTCTGCAGGATAGCACTGGCGGTATCATTATCTTCCACTCAACCAAAACATTCGGTTATACACCAACCGTGGGCGATAGTATAATGGTATTGGGTGGTGTAGTAAATTTCAATGGCTTAACTGAAATTACACTCGCAAACAACGATACACTGATCAAACTTTCTTCAGGATTCCCTATTGCTGCACAAACAGTTACTATGTTCAGCGAAATGTACGAGGGAAGCCTGGTAAGACTTGAAAATGTATGGCTTACAACACCATCACAGTGGACCGGTTCCGGCTCTGCGTTTAATGTAGATGTAACCAATGGGAACGATACATTTACTGTGCGTATTGACAGAGATGTTGAAGTTTATAGCGCAACAGCACCAAGCGGCCGTTTTAATGTAACAGGTATTTTAACACAATTCGATAATACTGTACCGCATACAACAGGTTACCAGTTATTGCCACGCTTTATCAGCGATATTGAACTGATTGTTGAGCCGCAGCCACAGTTTATGGAGTACACTATAGCACAGCTTAAGCCTTATAATGCAACTACGGGCGTAGCCGATAGTATTGGTGCAAAAGCATGGATCAGAGGTGTGGTGCATAGTGAAGATTTTGACGGAGCATTTTTCTCTTTGCAAGATAAGACTGCCGGTATAATTGTATTGGTGGAAGATGTTGATTACATGGCAAAACGTGGCGACAGCATTCGCGTTTTAGGAACTATTGATCAGAAAGATGGAACAACGATGTTTATTCCGGATTCGATCATTGTAATCAGCGGAAACCATGCCTTACAAAATCCTGTAATAATAAATACTGCAAACGAAAATAACGAAGGCAGACTTGTACAGGTAAACGGGCTTACTTTTACCGGCATGGATGACGACGATATGCTGACCTTTACAAATGGCACTGAATCTTTCCGCATATTTAAAGCTGATGGTATAAATCTGCCAGATTTTGATTCTACGACTGCGAAATATAATATTCGTGGCGTATTGCTGCAGTTAGATGATGAAATGCCTTACTTTAACAATTACTTCATTGCTCCACGCGATGCGAACGATGTTGACATCATCCTCTCAGTGCAGAATTTCGCTAAAAAATCACTGAACTTTAACGTATATCCAAATCCCACCAATAATATTGTAAACATTACTTCGGATTTTATAGCTGAAAGAGTAATAATTACAGATGTTGCAGGAAAGGAAATTATGCGCACTATTCCAACTACAAACGCTGTAAGAATGGATGTTTCTGCATTAAAAGCGGGCATGTATTTTATACAGGTGCAGAAAGGCAGCAGCGTAACAACGCAGAAGCTATATAAGCAATAAGCCAAAAATGCTTTAAATAAACAAGCGCCTCGCTGATTTTATCGGCGGGGCGCTTTTTATTTATTTCTTGATTATTGAATAGCGGCTTAAGTAATCAGTCCACTTTTTATCTATGTACGTGCTATTAGATATTTTTAAATTAATTATAAGATTCAATTTACATTGTCATAATGCAGGTTATTTCAAAGCATTTTTCAGCCAACCTGTATATGCAAAAAGCCGCTGCATAAACAATGCGCGGCCTTCCGGTTGAAAAGTTTGTTTGGTATATGCTGCTATCCTAAAAAATGCTTCAGCTGCTTGGTACGCGATGAGTTCCGCAGCTTGCGAATGGCGTTTTCTTTGATCTGTCGTACCCTTTCCCTTGTAAGGTCAAGTGCCGAGCTTATTTCCTCCAGCGAATGTTCCCTCACATTATTTATGCCGAAGAAGTAATTCAGCACGCAACGTTCTTTTTCCGATAATATAGTTAACGAATTCGCGATCTGGCTTTGTAAAGATTCTCTTAATAGCGGTGAATCCGGTGTTGGTTCATCTGTGTTTTCAAGCAGTGAAGATAATGAGCTGTCATCTTCCGTATTAACCGGCGCATCTAATGATAAATGCCTTGCTGAAACAGTCATATATTCCTGTACGCTGTCTTCTGTAATTTCCAGCAGTTCGGCAATTTCGGCGGTTGATGGTTCACGTTCATATCGCTGTTCAAGTACAGATGCTGCTTTATTAATTTTGGATAAGGCGCCAATCCTGTTCAAAGGCAACCTTATCATACGCGCCTGCTCTGCAAGCGATTGTAAAATGCTCTGGCGAATCCACCATACCGCGTAAGATATAAATTTGAATCCACGGGTTTCATCAAATCGCTGGGCTGCTTTAATAAGCCCTAAATTACCTTCGTTTATCAGGTCGCCAAGCGGCAAACCCTGGTTCTGATACTGTTTTGCTACAGAAACTACAAAACGCAGATTGGCATTAACAAGTCTTGCAAGCGCAATGCTGTCGCCATCTCTTATTCTTAATGCAAGATCAACTTCTTCTTCGGCAGTTACCATATCAACACTGCCAATTTCCTGTAAATACTTGTCGAGCGATTTATGCTCGCGGTTTGTGATTTGTTTAACAATTTTCAGCTGCCTCATGGGTGGGTTTGTTTATTTATGGTTTGGGTTCCGGCAACTTGTGCCGCGGTCAGTTTTCTAACATAATCATCAGCAATATAAAACAAAAAATGGCAAAGTGTATCAGCAAGTTATAAAAATTATAGTTGTTTAAACATGGGTCGGTTTATTGTATCAGGAAATGAATATTGGCTTTATAAATTCTGCTGAAGTTTTAATAAAATTAAATACGCTGACAAAGCATTTTTTGCATAACAGCTATATGGAAATATGGCGTGCAATTTCAATTTACAACCTTGTTTGCGCAATACGAGCTGGCAAAGGCTTCGGGTTTGGCTTTGAAAACAAATCCCATACTTAAAATATAACCCATAGCTTCGCTGAGCGCTGAGTTTGATTTAAACTGCGGATTAGTATTGATATCGGCGTGCACTTCCAGCTCAACCTTATATTTATCGAGTAAAGGGCATAAGCGGTAAGCTATATCTATAGATTTTGCAACTTCGGAGAGCATGCGCTCCTTGATGGACATTTTCTGTGTAGAGTTCTCCTGCCAGATGAACATAAAGCCACCGGCACTTTGCCTGATGAAAGCTATTACTGTTGCGAACTCGGTATGTTTTCCGTAAACCTGTGAATCGGAGCCAATGCAGACTTTTAATTTATGGCCTGATCTTGTTTCGCGTATAATTGCTTTTTCTACTTCATCGAGAATATTTTCACTAAGAATTTCGCCGTTGAATTTTCGCCACATACGCAAACGTTTTAAGGAAATTGAAGGTTACATAACTACAATTTACACTTTTTCAACGTTAAACGTATAAACCTGAAGCTTTATTTATAAAGCCAATGCGTAAAATGGATTCGAATTTCAGCCTATTTTAGTACAGAAATGCGTTTAACAACCTGCCTGCCGCTGTTTTTTTCCGTTATTTTAACGAGGTATAAGCCTGCCTTAACCTGCGGTAATGATAAGCTGGTGCTGATGCGTGTTTGCAATGTTTGTAATACAGGTTTACCGGCTATATCAAAAACAGTGATTTCGTAATTGCCTTTTTCTGGTAAGTGTATGTTGAAATCTCCGTTGTTAGGGTTCGGATAAATGTTGGCGTCCAGTATGTTAAATTGTGTTTTCGGATGTTTTTCTGTTCCAACAAAAACCGGGTTGCTGCCAATGTACGGCCTAAGCATCGGTATGCCATCTACTTTAGAAACTTCCCATTTTCCCGCATAGCTGATGAAAAGATTATCAGCTTTTGTACCCGGTAATTCATTGTAGTTCCTGTCCAGGCCAACATTAAGATTGAAATTCTGGTTCTGCACCCAGCCAATGTAAAATTCATCTTTAACCGGTACAGGCTCTTCGAATTCGAAATAGCTGTAGCCGTTTACTCTTTCATAAACCGGCCTGACAAAGGTTATTCTCGCGGCTGGTTCATCTTTTTCAATCTGCCCGGGCGGTGTAAGTTTGTGCCATACAGCCAGGTTCACAAAACGGCCTCCAACATAGGTATTGGACTGGTTAAAGTTTATGGCAATGCCATGCAATGTATCGGGTGTATTAAGCGAAAACCGAATGGCTACTTTCCCGGTATTCGCGTTGTTTACGCCATAGCCTGCTTCTGCGGTTCCGTCATCATATGCCAGGTAATCGCCAAAAACCTGCTTATGTGTTGCGGTATCATTACTGCGGAAACGGTCCGGCACGCTTTCTACAACTGTATTAATTAGCAAGGTAGATTTTGGGCCAGGAATATTGTTTGGCGATAAGATATTCATCAGCGCGAAACTGCGGTGCTCAAACGGGTTTACGTTGTCGCCTTCCGAATCAAAAAAAGTTGCCAGCTCCTGACCGGTTTCTGCATTAACAATATTGTAGCCGTAGGTTGTATTTTTTACAACATTGGAGTTGTTTGTAGCATGAATCGGGATTTCGCCGATAAGGCTGTTTGTTCCGCCCGCAAGAAATTGTTTCATCGTCATGGCGTAATAACCGTTCAAAATACTGCCCGATGTTTTATAATTGGCCACATCCTGTATCTGTGGGTCTATTACATTATTTCCCACATTTGTCCTGGTTCTGCCACGGTTTACATAAACATAATCCAGCAGCCAGTTATCTAAATTCCCGGAACGGTGCCCTCTTGCTACGAACCTGAACTGGAATTTCTTATGAAAATAGTTTGGTGATGTAAGTTTACGGATGGGGATCATTACATGCTGGAAAGGCTTAAACGCACTGCCCGGAACCGACCATACATTTACCCATGCGGAATCGTCCCAAACACCGTTTATCAGCAATGAATCCGGGTGGAATTGCAGAATAAGCGAATCAGTTGGCTCGCCAGCATCGCCCAGACCTGCAGGCTGGTAAGCAAAGCTGAGATAAATGGTTGTATCGAGCGGCGAGAAGTCTGAAAGATCTATATACGTACTTGTAAGTGTATCTGTACCTGCTGAGCCTGTGCCCTGATCGCCCGGATTATAAGCCCTGCCAAATTCGTTTATACCATCAAAAACGGCAACGCCAACGCTTGGCGGATCAATACCCATGGTGTTGCTGATGTACACATTCCTGTCCAGCCAAAGGGTATCATTCGGGTGCAGGAATCCATTCGAAAAATCATCGAAAAACGGGAGATACTGCGTATGCGGCTCGCCATGTCTGCTAAGCCTTACTGGTTTGCCCGAAGTATTTTTTGGAGCCTGTATATATGTATCTAATAAGGAATTATATTTTAACGGTACAACATATTCCTGCGCGGTTGCTGCCAGGCATGATATAATAAATACAATAGTTGCAGAAATATAACGGAGCTTACATATATACATACTGTAAAAAATGCTTTTAGTGCTGAAAAATGTTACGGATTCCTTAACCAGACATCTATTGCAGAGCCCTGCGAAATGGTTTTACCTCCTTCTGGTAACGGCCGCTGCTTGTAAATTATTGCCTTAGCGCTGTCTTTAACGCTTTCGTCATACACAACAGCGCCCAGGTTAATAAAGTTACCTCTTAAAATAAATAATCCTTCATCAAGCGTATTACCGGTCAGGTCAGGGATTTTTACCGGCTGGTTCTGTCCGCCATCGCCCAAAACAAGGTCAATTACAGTGCCTTTATCCAGTAATGTTCCGGCTTCTACCGGCTGGCCGTTTACCTGCATTTCCAGAACAGCATTTAAGGCAATATCTGGTTTGTAAGATATTGCTCCGCGCTTAAATCCGTAGCTTTCCATAATACGTTCCGCTTGTTTTAGCTGTACATCTTTTAATACCGGCACAGCAACTTTTGGCGCTTTATCGGCACTTATAAGTATATAAATACGGCGGTTGCGTTTTACTTTAGAGCCTGGCTTCGGGTTTTGCTCTACTACGCTCAGCTTGGGCTTGTCCGGCGCGTAAACCGAGTCGCGGATCTCAAACCGCAGATCTTTTTCTTCACAAATCTGCTCTACATCTTCTACGCTGCGGCCCCTGAAATCGGGTACGGTTAACGATTCGCCATGGTGCGTGTACCATTTTAAGAACCAGCTTAATACCACGAACATGATGATTACCGCAAGCAGAAGCAAACCCAGGTTAATGAGTACGTTCCTGCTTTTTAAACGCTCAATTATTTTCTTCAATGCCTTGTACTTTAGAAATTCCGTATTGTATAATCTGGTCTAAAAAATCAAATGGTTTGTAGCCGTTTAAAGCTGCCTGGTGGAAAATACAGGTTGCGGGAGTTAAGCCCGGCAGCGAGTTCACTTCAATAAAAATAACCTCAACATGCCTCGCATCATATATCCTTACGAAAGCGTCGATCCTGCAATAACCTTCTATATTTAATACTTTGGCGGCTTCCATTAAAGTATTCCGTACAGTTGCGGAAATCATGCTGTTCTCTTCAGTAAATGCCGAAAATCTTGCCGGCGTTATATTCTGCCCTTCTCCGGCCAGGAATTTCTCCTCGAGCGATAATATGCCTTTTTGGGCCAATGCTTCACTCGGTTCGAAGATCTCGTAAGTTACCTCGTTCTGCCCGTTTTTACGGGTAAGCATACCGCCGGTAATTTCCAGGAAATGCTTAGCGCCTTTGGGACTTACCAGTTCTTCCACAACAAAGAAATCTTTCTGCGGAAACTCTTCACTCGCTTTCAGATCAAGAATGCGTAAAATGTCCTTATCAAGTGCTTCCTGTGTGCGGAACATACCTTCTGCAAAAGCCTCAAATTCAGCACGGTTGTTAATTTTCTTTACTGCCGATGAGCAGCCGTCATCGGCCGGTTTTGCAATGCAGGGAAACTGAAGGTATTTTTCAATCTCAGCTAATATGGCGGTTTTATTGGCCTGCCATTTTTGCCTTGTTACCAATATATGTTGCGGAATAAGAAATCCGTTTTCTCTCAGCTTTTCGTTGGTAATAAATTTATTGATTGTTACCGACGATGAATCGGAACTGGAGCCGTTGTATGGCATTCCACGCGCCTCGAGCAGTTTCTGCAGCGTTCCATCTTCGCCCGGCCTGCCATGCAATGCAATAAAAATACTGTCAACCGTTTGCTGCAGTTCATCTAATGTTACCTTTTTTGGATAGAAATTATAGTTGCTCGATGCAAATTTCTCCGTAATATATCTCGCTTTTTCAATGATTTTTTCTGTAATTGGCGAAATGTGGAAATGCCTGGCTTTATCGGCAATATCATCGGCATTATCTTTCAGTAAAAGATTTAACGGTAAAGTATAAAACTCTATTTCACCATCTTTCCCGGTGAGGAAAACCGGTGAAGCATCGTATTTTCCGCTGCTCGATAATTTCTCGTAAACATTTCTGCCGCTCTCTACGGAAATATGTCTTTCGGTAGAAATTCCGCCTAAAATTACTCCTACTTTTTGTTTGCCTGCATTGTGCTGCGCATTGTAAGTAAGGCTGTTTTGCAGCGTTTTAAAGCTTTGAATGACCTGGTGCGGATTTGGCGATGAAGCTATGCGGTTTTCGAAAGATTTAAAAATAATGTACGTTAAAAACTGGCTTGGCGAGACGCCGATCTCAGCCGCCTGGTGAAAGAAAAAAGATGATGGCAGCATTCCCGAAGTGGTATTCGGATCATTAAGGTAAATCTTGCCATCGGCTGTAATTAACCCGTCAATACGCGCGTAAACGTTGAAATGCAGATTTTTATATAATTCCTCGCAAGCCGCACTTATATGGTTTACAATCTCTTCCGGTAATTCTATAGGAGTAACTTTCCTGGAAATGCCCGGCAAATATTTGGAACGATAATCGAAAATATCGGTAGATTTTATGATCTCGGTAGGAGGGAGGGCAATAGCTTCGCCATGTTCGCCTTCCACAACTATGCAGCTGAATTCTTTGCCTTTTATAAACTCCTCAATTAAAACAGCTCTTTCGCCCTGGTAACTTTCAAGTGTTACAGGCTCATTATTTTGGTTGAAATGATCGTCAAGGAAATCGAATAATTGCTGCGGATGATAAACCCAGGTTTTATTATTGATCAGGAATGGAATACCGTAACCTTCATAAATATCGCTAACCTGCTGTACAAACCTGCGTTTTTCTTCTTCAGCGGTAAGTTTTTTCCAATCGGCCGCAAATATGGTTTTTTGGAAGAAGCTTTCATTTATCTGGGATTCAAACGTTACAAAATCCCAGTTGCGCAAAATAGAAATTCCTATAGAGGAGCCTTGTGTAGATGATTTGATAACTACAGGCAAGTTGAAGTTTTGCTGCGCTTCGGTAAACAGATCTTTGCGGTTTTCCTGCGAATCGAACCATTTTTTACGGGTTACATATATGGCTTTTGCAACCTGCAAATTCATGCTTTGCATCAGTTCTTTCTGCACACGTTTATCTATGCCAATGGCAGATGGTAAAATGCCGGAACCGGAATATGGGATATTATAAAACTCGAACAAGCCCTGCAGGCTTCCGTCTTCACCAAACGGCCCGTGCAGCGCAAGAAAAGCAAAATCTATTAGTGTTTTAATTTCCGCTATGCTGCGTTTTTTACCTACTTGCGCAATAGCCTTATCAATATCTTCCTCCGGTAAGTTTAAGCTTTCTATATAAACCTGGAAAGGTAATTTAGTGGTTTGCAAGGAAGAAACAGGCGGATAAAAATCGCGGATGCTGCCCTTGTACAGATATTGCCAGTCCAGCTCAATAAAGTTGCCAAGGCTGTCAACAAAAATCGGCACCGGTGTAAACAGCGATTTATCCAAAAGATCATAAACCGTTCTTCCGCCGGCAAAAGATATTTCCCGCTCACGTGATTTTCCTCCGAAAAAAATACCTATACGCATATAGTGGCAAAGTTATGAATTTTTTGTTGGATGCGGCGTGCGGTTAGGGGTCTGAGACATGCGGTTTGCGGTTTGAGAGAATATATAAAATCTGTTGCGGGCTTGTTTTCATGAATTTAGTAATGAATGTGAATAATATTAACAATATGTCATGAATCATGTGGTTTTGAAAAGTGTCATTCGAGTCATCTTGACCTCAAAGCTTCGAACTGAAAATCTCATTTTCCTGTAATACAAACCATACTTATTTGTACATATATCATATATGTTGAATAAAGCATTTTCAGCGATCCTGTATCAATGTCGTTTAGTTAAGAAAATTCTTGTTTTCAACGGATTAAAATCCATTACTACAATATTTTATCATTCCTACGGTATTTGTTTCGTGGCGTTAATCAAGTCCAGTATGGACGATCAAATATTGTAGGGATGGAATTTATTCCATCCTTAACTAATCTACATTGAATCCTATATATGCAAAAAAAGAAGAGTTGGCCCATTCGAAATTGGCCAACTCTTCTTTAAAGCATTTTTAATTGTATTATATATTACATTCTGGCAAAATATAAGATTTTTAATTATCAGAAAATCTCACATCGCCAATCGCAAACCGCTCAACGCCAAACCGCTACTGAGATTTCTTATATTTCATTGCTGTAGGAAGATATTTCTGAATATCTTTAATACGGCGTTCATTGCTTGGGTGCGTGCTCATAAATTCAGGAGGCGCTGCTCCGCCAGATGCTGCTGCCATTCTTTGCCAGAAAGGAACTGCTTCGTTAGGATCGTAACCGGCCATTGCCATAAAAATGAGGCCAAGTTTATCAGCTTCACTTTCCTGTAAACGACTGTAAGGCAATAGTACGCCATAATTTGCTGTTACGCCATAAGCCAGGTTAAACAGGTTACGTGTGGCGGCCGGTTTCTGCGATAAAGCAATATCCAAACCTACACCGCCAAGCTGCGCTGCCAAACCCTGGCTCATGCGTTCGTTACCATGGCGGGCAACTGCATGCGCAATTTCGTGGCCCATAACCACGGCAAGGCCCTGCTCGGTTTGTGTAATTGGTAAAATACCGGTATAAATTACAATCTTACCGCCCGGCATACACCATGCGTTTACATCGTTGCTTTGTACAAGGTTATATTCCCATTTGAAATTGGCAACACGGTCGCCCATTTTATTTTCATTCATGAACTGCACTGTTGCTGCAGATAATTTCTGGCCAACGCGTTTTACCATTTCAGCCTGAGATGTGCCGCTAACAACACCGGTTGAATCTATAAAACCCTGGTATTGCTGTAAGGCCATGGCAATAAGCTGGCTCTCGGGCAATGCGGTAAACTGGTTGCGGTTGGTAATTGGTACTTTGGAGCAAGTGCTGAATATGCTGATGCATAATACGGAGAAAATCAGGAATTTTTTCATTGCTGGTAAATTTGGTTCTTTACCAATCAAAAGCAAAAACATAGCTGAATTGTTCTTAACTTACATATAGGTTGCTTATAAAAAATACTTTAAGTATTAATTTCTCAAGCATTTTTATGTTGAATTATATATGTAACCAATACCCTTTCGCTTGCGCCAATCTGAGCGCAAGCGGAGATTGGTGCTTAAAATGACCCGCACTCTCAGAGTGCACCTTTTCAAAAACGCTCATTAATCCATAATTTGAATTGTTAATGCAAATCAATAATTTCTTTGTTGCAATATTGTGCTTCACTGCTGTAAATATACACTTCGGTAATGGTTATCTGTTTATTAATTTGTAATTTGTATTAAAATGGTACACTCAGAGAGTGTGAAATCTGAGTATGCACTAATTTCCACTGCGTTTAAATTAGCGCAGGCAAATATCCATAAATGAAAATTAAAAATCCACATATATACAACTAACAAAAAATGCTTTAAGTATCTCTACCTAAAGCATTTTTTGCTATTGTTATATATGGAATTTACGATTTCCTGAAACTAAGCTTGCTTTCCTCTCCATGTAAAAGTCTGTTAATATTGGCTTTATGTTTATAAATCACCAATGCTGCAACAAAAATAGCGAATCCAATAATAAATTGAGATTCCGGCCGGAAAAGGATAACCAAAACTGCGTAAACAACCGATGCCACAATTGAGGAGAGCGAAACAAACTTGGTTAGCATTAAAACCAACGCAAAGCTCAATATTACGAATATTACAATTCCGGAATGCAGTGCAATCATTACCCCAACAGTAGTAGCCACGCCCTTTCCACCTTTAAAACCTAAGAACGGGGAAAAAATATGTCCCAGTACAGATAATCCACCGCCAAGTGCCATAGCTTCTTCATGTAAAAGCAAACTGCCCTCGTAGAAAAAATAAGGAATAAGCACACCGGCCATACCTTTGGCGATATCCAATAGTAAAACGATGAGTGCCGGCGTGGGTCCTAAAGTTCTTAATGTATTTGTAGCGCCCGGATTACCACTGCCGAATTGCCTTACATCTTTGTTATACAATAGTTTACCGATCCATACCGCGAAAGGTAATGAACCTGCCAAAAAGCAAAGCACAAATAAAACAATTTCAATTACATTCATTCTATTTCTTTCTTCCTTTCTTTTTCAAATTGCCAATTTCACGCACGGTTGCTAATTTATAACGAAAACCTCCCTTAACTGTTTTCTCCATTTTAGCTGCTGTGGCCGCAAGCTTATCGGTAAATGTAAAATCTGAGGAAAGATATGATAGAATATCGTCATTGTAATAAAAATAATGGTAGCTGCCTGGGGTTGATTCAAGCAAAAGGTAAAAACGATCGCCGGTTCTGCCGCCTTTTCGTACCTCTATTAAACCGCCAACCTGTTTGTTTACAGCTACTTTTTTGGTATTGGCAAGGCCAAGAGGGCCAACCGATGTAAAAGAGTTGCTGGTATCGTTAAACGACATTTGTACCCTGGTAAATACAAAGGTTTTATTTATGGCATCGTTAAATGGCACAAACCCGTTTAATGATAGTTCGTTTACTATTTTTTCTTTTTGTTTTTTATCCTTAACCAGCATGGCGAATGCGTTCGGAATACTTGTCGGCGTATTATCTACATCATTTGCAAAAGCTGAATTCTCCATAATACTGTCCGCCATCAGCTTTGCTACTTCTTCGTTCAATGGAATATCAACCATCATTACAACATCAAACATATCGCTGGAGTCGGAGTATTTGTAGGTGTACTTTCCGGCTGTTGCAATTTCAACATGTTTTAAGCTTGCGCCAAAATCATATACACCTTCTGTATTTACAATATCCTTTGATGGTGAGTAACGGAACATATTACCTTCTACCATTGCGCCTTCTTCCAAAGGTTTTACCTTAGCTGCCGGGCCAACACGGAATTCCGCTGCCTTATCATCATAATAAAGGCTTCCGCTGGCTGTAAATACCGGCGCATCATTAAAGTTCTTCTTCCGCCCGTTCAATAAATTATAAATATGGGCAGAATCTGAAGCGATAAACGTGCCTGTAAACAGATCTTTACCATCTTTTGCCTTACCACTGGAAATATTGAGCACTACATTGGCAGGGTCCAGCGTATCGTTAATCTTAATGTATTCCGTACGAAGTTGTTTATTGTTGTTTTCCGCCAATACATAACCATCGAAAACAAGCGCTTTACGGGCGCTTTCAAGATTTACATTGCCGGAATAACGCAGGCCAGGCGATAAGTAAAGGTTTGTTGTATCGGTAACTACACCTTTGGCAACTGTTTTTCCTGTTTCGGTTGTACGTACATCATTAAAGGTAAACCTGTACTTTTTATTGGTGCGGTCAACATAATCGTACTCTCCAAAACCTGTAAATTTATTCTTGCTGAAAATATTAATGGTTGCGTTGTATATACGGTGATGCTGCTGCTCATCGCTCGTAATAATCTGCGCGTTCTTTAAAGTGCCAATATTTCCCTGTTTTTCAATATTAATTTCATTGTTGGCCGGTTGTATCCTGGAGTCAGCGATTCTTAAATGAGGAACATCCTGCGCGGTAATATTCTGCGCTTCAATTTTATAAGATGCGCGCTGAGATTCAAACTTTAAGCCTGCCTGTTCCGGATTTTCAGAAATAAAATAGGCGTCTTCAGCGGATTGTTTTTCGCGCTTGGCAAATGCAACTTCTTTATTGCCAATATCGTACGTAAACCTGTTTAGCGTAGTAGAGAACCTGTTGGATGGCAGCTGTACTTTACTGGTGTCCACGTTAGCCGCAAACTTTCCAAAGTCCTTCGTTAAATCAATATCCGCGTTTATATCATCGGCCTTAACCGCAGCTTTGCCGCCGGTTTCTATGCCTTTTATACTTAAATCGCTGCTTTTGGCTTTTACGTTATTGGGTAAAAAAGCAAATGCGGTGGATGTTAAATTAAGATTCTGGTAGGCCATGTTACCGGTTCCTACCAGTTCAACAGGTGTAAGGATCAAGCTACCATTAAAATCTATTTTACCGTTATATACAGAAATTGGCTCCTTGCCTTTGTAAACATACATACTGTCTTTATAAGGTTTCCAGAGGTTGGCAATGCCTTTACCTAATACAGGAGGATATTTTCCGTTCGCGATTTGCGGCATGTTAAATTCATCGCTTTTTGATTTCATTGAATCCGGAAAAAGCATAAACTCCTGCGATGTGGTTTTAGACACCAGGTAATCAATTGTTCCTTTGCTTCGGAAGCCTTTGTTACTGAGCATAAACACGCCTGTTCCTTTGCCTTTGCCCTTATACATATTATAACCAGCAGCAGGCGATTCCTGTATAAAACCCAGTGAAAAATCTTCCTGTATAGTAAGGTCGTTCTTAATCTCCGGGATAATATCCGCCGATGTAAAGCTGCCCGGGAAACGAAGGCCTTCCGCAGTAAATTTATCGAGGTTTTTAATAGTGAATGGATTTACTTTATAATAGAAATTATCCCTGTCATAAACGCCATTAAAAATCGACTTACGGTCATAATAAACAAACGATTCCTTATTACACTCAAAAATAGGGTAGTCTTCCAGCATTTGCTTTCCCGATTTATTGCTATGCTTATCTATATACAAAAAGCCGTTAACGTTTTGTAAAGAATTCTGTATAGTACGCATGCCAATTACTTTCCCGTTCTTATCATATTCAGGGAACTTGAATTTTACAGAGTCGATATTATTAAGGATTACATTGAATTGTGTGTAATTAAAAATAAAATCCTTGCCATAAAAATCAAAACGGCCCGAGTGCACCTGCCCGCTGAAAACCATATCGCGGTTCTTCTTAATAATTACTGTTTGCTCCGTTGGCTGAAAATAAGTGCTTTGCGAGTCTGAGATCATAATTCTCGGCACACCTTCCAGTTTAAAATCATTATTTAATAAACTTATTGTAGCGTTTGGCCTGGCAGAAATAACCGATTCGAACTTTATATTATCAAAATCGGCCCCGCTTTCAGCTGCGTTAACATAATGTATAAGCTTATCTTTAACAATGATCTTTTTGCCTTCCATATCATAAAATATATAGCCTTGGTTTGCAAGCTGAAACAGGAGGTTGTTGATATATTCAACTTTATTATTCAGGTAATTGGCAAGGTCTTCTACAGGAATAATCGGCGATTTCTGACCTACAATAAAACCTGCAATTTTTTTGAGCGGATGATAGGAAAGCAAGCCCTGCGCCTGTATATATTCGGCCTCGCGGAAAAAGCTGCCCGACTTAAATTCACTTGCCTGGTCGGGGTTACTGATTGTTTTAAACTGTACGAGCGCTTCATCAATGGGCCAGATAAGGTTACCGCTAATGAACTCGAGCTGGTGATAAGTGCTGTAAAAAGGAGCGGCGTAAAGGCCCTGAATATCGCGGCTAAGGCTTAAACGGCGGGTTTTTTCCTGGTAGTTGAATACAAGCTGCGAGTGGAATACCGAATCTTTGTCAAGGTAAACCGCAACGGCTGCTTTCGATGCGGCAATATTATCGGGGTTGATAACGAAAGCGTTGGATAGCGCGCGTAAAGCAATTTTGTTATTGTATTTAATGGTTATCTGCGCACGGGCGGAATCCACGCCTGTACCTAAAATCTGGTTTCCTTCAAGGGTAAAACCACCTTTGTAATCTATATTATTAAAAATATTTTTTATTTCGAATATTGCCTGGTAACTCTTAAAGCGAGGATAAGATGCTTTTGCGCCAAGAAAATCTGTTGTTGCTTTATCCTGAAGCTTGCCTAAAATGGGTTTCGCAAATACTTTTGGGAAGGAAAAATCAACAGAATCGGCAGTATATTCACTGCTTTTCATATTCAGATTATAGTTACGCAGTTTGGCAAAGGCACGGTCTTTAGCAAAGCCAACACGCGTCCAGTAAACATTTCCACCTGTACCGATCCATTTTTCCGAAGCGGGGAAGTATTTTCCGGCAGTTGCATATATGCCCATTGTATCTTCACGCGTAAGCAACTGCAAATCGGTTCCGCTGAGGTTTACTACTGCTTCATTAGTAAAGGCGAAAGTATATTTATCGCTGCTTATTTTCCAGGTTTTTACATCCGTTTTATAAAGTGCCTGGTCATTAAATAAAGCATTGGCCGTTGCGGTAAAATCTTTCAGGTCTTTTTTCGATTTATCAATCAGCTGTTTTGCTACCTCGTGATAATTTTTAAGTTTATCGAGGCTTATTTTTTTGCTTTTATAAGCGTTCAGCAGGTCAACATAAGGCGTAAAATCGGTATTTACACGCAGTTTGGCCTGCTGCATGTAATTGGCCATGGCAATAATTTCGGCCTGCTCATCGGCAGTATAAGCATTCTTGTTCCATGCTTCTGAAAATATCTTAATCGCATCCTGGCTTTCCTGGCGCTTATCTTCACTAAAGAATTTCTGCAGCTCCTGAATAAACATTTTCGGATCTGAAGGGAAATCTTTTTTCTGCGCCAAAGCATTTTGTGAGAAAAGTATATATAGGCCGAACAAAAAATAGCTGAATCTTTTAATCATAAATAGTCTTATAGTTTTGTAAAAACAGCGGCGCACCAGTTATCGCGGCTTTGCATTGTTTTTAATTTCAGCGAAAGCGCAGCGGCAGCTTCCTCAATTACAGCGAGATCGTTTTCATAAAATCCACTTGCAATAAATACACCGTTCTGCTTTAAATTAGTTGCAATTTGCCCAATAAAGGCTAATATAACATTACGTGTAATATTGCCGATTATTATATCGTAAGTATTATTTTGAAAAGCGGTAATATCGCCCAAAGCAAGCTTAATTTCCTGCGTATCGTTCAGCTCAAAGTTTTCTTCAGAGTTTTCTATGCATTGCGGATCATTATCTACCGCCCATATTTCTGTAGCGCCCAGTTTTTGCGCTAAAATAGCCAGAATTCCGGTTCCTGTACCAAAATCAAAAACTTTTTTATGGCTGAAATCTATGTCCAGCATCAGCTTCATTACGCTCCAGGTGGTGGCATGGTGGCCGGTGCCGAAGCTCATTTTCGGCTGAATGACTATTTCAATAGGATACTCCGGCTTTGGCTCATGGAATTGTGCGCGAACATGCACTTTATCATCAACCGTAATATCCGGAAAATTGCTTTCCCAAACGGCGTTCCAGTTCTGCGGCGCTATTTCGCGCAGCTTATAGCTGAACGGGAATTTATGCAGAAGCCTGTCGCAAAGTTCGCTGAAGTCGGCTTCTGCATATATATCTTTCTGTATAAATGCTTTAAGTGAATCTTCTTCTTCCGTAAAGCTCTCAAAGCCAATATCGGCCAACTCGGCCATCAGTATTTCAAATACATCTTGCTGCGGCGAGCTGAATTCGGCTTCCAAATAAGTTATTCCCTGCAAAGTTTAAGCGCTTTTAATGATGGCTGCAAAATCGCTGGCTTTTAAGCTGGCACCGCCAACCAGTGCGCCATCAATATCGGGCTGGCCGAAAAGTTCCGCTGCGTTGTTTGGCTTTACGCTGCCGCCATATAAAATATGTAAATTATCAGCAGTTTCCTGCCCGTATTTATTGCTGAAAAGCGTGCGGATGTGCGCATGAATTTCCTGTGCCTGCTCCGGTGATGCGGTTTTGCCAGTACCAATGGCCCAAACCGGCTCATATGCAACAATTACAGTTTTAATTTCATCGGCGTCCAGGTGAAACAAACCTTCTTCAATTTGCTGCTGGATTACATCAAAATGTTTGTTCTTTTCGCGCTGTTCAAGCGTTTCGCCGCAGCAATAAATCGGGATAAGGTTTTCTGCCAGTACCGCGTTTATTTTCTTCGCCAGCATAGCGTTGTCTTCCTGGAAATATTCTCTTCTTTCCGAGTGGCCAAGCACTACATATTGTACACCAACACTCGCCAGCATTTTAGCGGAAACTTCACCCGTAAAAGCGCCTTCTTTCTCGAAATGGCAGTTTTGCGCGCCCAGGTAAATATCAGGATTACGGCTTAACGATTCGCTAAGATCTCTTAAATATAAATATGGCGGAATGATAATGGCTCTGTTTGTTCCTGTATCGAAATCCTGCAGTTCGATAATAAGATCGTTCACTAATTTTGTTGCGTCCTGTAAAGTATTGTACATCTTCCAGTTACCGGCAATAATCTTGTTTCGCATGTTGTATTGAATGAATGTATGATTGAATGAATGTAAGATTGAATGAATATTGGCGAAGCAACATTCGTAATTGGTAATTATTAATTCGTAATTGACTAAAAGTTTCTGTGCTGTTTCGTTTCTTCAAAGATATGATTCAGTATGGCAGTATCAACTTCGCTGAGCTGTATTTTACGCCTTTCGAAAACTTTTTGCGCCGTATCCAAAGCTTTATTCAGCTGGTAAGTTGTAAAGCCGGAAGAGCCGCCCCAGCTGAAAGAAGGAATGAAATTGCGTGGAAAACCGCCGCCGAAAATATTCGCGCTTACGCCGACAACCGTTCCTGTATTAAACATGGTATTGATGCCGCATTTGCTATGATCGCCCATAAACAAGCCGGCAAATTGCAATCCTGTGCGTGCGAAGCCATTTTTCTCATAGCTCCACACTTTTACTTCTTCGTAATTGTTTTTAAGGTTTGAATTGTTGCTGTCCGCGCCTAAATTACACCATTCGCCAATTACAGCGTTACCTACAAAACCATCGTGCGCTTTATTGGCATAGCCGAAAAACACGCTGTTGTTTACCTCGCCGCCAACCTTACAATGCGGGCCAATGGTTGTAGCGCCGTATATCTTTGCGCCAAGTTTCAGTTGCGAATGTTCGCCCAGACTAAACGGGCCGCGAACAAGGCTGCCTTCCATAATTTCAGCATCTGCAGCCAAATAAATTGGTCCGTCAGATGCATTCAGGCTTGCGTTTTCTACTTTGGCGCCTTCCTCTAAAAATATATTTTCAGCATTTTTTACATAATTGCTCTCGTGTATCGGCTGAGATTTTCTTCCCTTTGTCAGCAATGCGAAATCTTTACGCAATTCCTGGTCGTTACGGGAGAAAATATCCCATATATGGTTAATGGCAGAAATGCTTTCATTATAATTTCGTTGCTTGGCGGAAGGTATTTTTTCCGAACCTGCTATATGCGAAATTTCATCAGCGCTTAATTTCCCGGCCAGGAAAACATCATCCTGCATAAGCACTTCACCGGCTGCAAGGTTATTACAGGCATTGATGAAATTATCATCGGGCAAAATAGTAGCGTTAATTAAAAGGTTTGAACCTTTATGTATGCTAAGGGTGAATTTTCTTTGCAGGTATTCTTCAGTAAAAAATGAAACCTCACTTTTAAAATAGTGCGAATATTTTTCTGCAATGGTTAAAATTCCGCAGCGGATAAGGGCAGCCGGACGGGTAAATGTAAAGGGCAGCAGCGCTTTATGGGAAGTATAATCCCAAAGTATTATATTTTCAGACATAGTATAACATAACAAAGCCCCGAAATTAACTAACGGGGCTTACATTATAAGAAAGAAGTAGTAGAAATTTACTTCTTCTGGTATTTTTTCATGAATTTCTCTACGCGGCCTGCAGTATCCAGAAATACTTTTTTACCGGTGAAGAAAGGGTGGGATGAATTACTGATATCCAATTTAAATAAAGGATATTCCTGCCCTTCGAAAGTGGTTGTGTCTCTTGTGTTTACACATGAACGTACCAAAAACTCATGGTTGTTTGTCATGTCTCTGAAAACAACCAGTCTGTATGTTTTAGGATGGATTTCCTGTTTCATTTTTCTTCAATGCGTTAATAAGCTGCAAAATTATGATTTTTTGGTAATATTTGCAAACACTTCGTATAAATTTGCACAATTATGTCGATTACACAGCCTACTTTAATTTTAGATGCAACGCAGATCAGCCAGAAAATAAACCGCCTGGCATACCAGATATACGAGAATAACTTCGATGAAGAGCAGCTTTTGATATGCGGCATTGCGGAACGCGGCTTTTTGCTGGCGCAGAAAGTTTATGAAAAACTGAAAGAAATTTCGCCGTTTTCGCTGGAGCTGAGTAAAGTGGTTTTAGATAAAGAAAATTTACACGCTGATACTATTTCGCTGCAACCTTCCATACAAAACCTGCAAAACAAAGCCGTAATACTTTGTGATGACGTGCTTTATACCGGCAAAACGCTGGCCTACGCAGCAGTACCTTTTCTAACAGCAAACGCCAAGAAACTGCAATGCCTGGTGCTGATTCACCGCAACCATTTACACTTTCCTATACAGCCAACTTATATTGGTATGGAGCTGGCTACCACTTTGCAGGAACATGTAAGTGTAAAGCTGGACGCTGAAGAAAGTGTATTTTTGGGTTAAAAATGCGAGAATTGTATTATATTTGTTGCAACAAATAATATTATCAAATAAAAAGACTAACTAATGAAAAAAGTATTTTTATCGGCCTTAGCTATTGCAACACTTTCGCTTACAGCTTGCGATAATGGCCCAAAAAGCGGAACAGAAGCGCAAATTACCGATGCAAAATCTGTTGAGCAAAGCAGTACCGAAGCCGTTGCCTATGTTGTTGATACCAATGCAAGTTCATTCAAATGGGAAGGGCACAAGAAAATTGATATCGGCGATTCGCACAACGGAACCGTAAACCTGAAGGAAAGTGATATTATGGTTGCCGGAAACAGAATTACCGGCGGAACTTTTGTAATGGATATGAACAGCGTTAACAGCCTGGACCTGAAAGGGCAGGACCAGAAACAATCTAAACTGGTTGGCCACTTAAAGAGCCCTGATTTTTTTGATGTTGCGAAATACCCGACTTCTAAATTTGAAATTACTTCTGTAAAAGATTCATCAATAAACGATAATAATACCTGGGTTGAAGGTAATTTAACAATTAAAGATAAAACGCAGAATATCGGCTTCCCGGCAAAAATTGAAGTGAAGGACGATAAAGCAACAGCTAAAGCGCGCGTAATAATTGACCGCAGCAAGTTTGATGTTCGCTACGATTCCGAAAGCTTCTTTAAAAACCTGGCCGGTAATAAAATCATCAGCAACGATATTACTTTAGATATTGACCTGGTAGCGAATAAGCAAGATGGCGGTAATACAGCTGGCGGCGAAAGCCACGAAGGTCACGGACACTAAGCATTTTTAGCGATAAGCATATATGGACAAGCCGCTCCGAAAATTTCGGAGCGGCTTTTTTGTTTCAGGTTTAAAGTATTTTTGACGAAGTTAAATATGGAAATTCTTAAAATTAAAGCTGATCAAACCAATCTGTTCTGATTGTTACATTCTCAACTAATTCAATTTCAATTCCTAATTTCAACTCTTTCAGCTTTTCACATAATAATTCACCATCAATTAAATCTATTGGCGGTGCGCCATCTCGGGTTGCTTCTTTTGTTGCTTCCCGTGTAAATGTTCCTGTTGTTATAAATAAACCTTTGTCAGCTCTTCCTTGCATTGCTCCCCTAAAATCTCTAATCTGACTTGGGCTTACTGAGCTTTTATACCTTTTACATTGAAAGATTACATGAAAACTTAGAAATCCATTAATCCTGACTATTCCTTTTCCATCAATGCCGCCATCACCAGTTTTTCCAGTTACCTCAACTTGTATAAATCCGCTTTCTCGCAAGAGTCGTTGCGCAAGCCGTTCAAATGAGCTAGGAGAAATATTATATAATTTATCCAATAATTGATCCTTCCAGTCTGCAACTTCAACCTCAGTTTCTATATCATGCTTTATAGGTATTTTGTTATCTACCTGTGTAACTCTGGCAGATTTTCTAACCGTTTTATCAATAAGAACTGGATCGATTTCATTTAAATTAATATTTGATTTGGTCAAGGCCCAAACACTTCTTGCCGAATTATTTATAAGTCCATATTTTTTTAGAAAAGTTCTCGCCCATGCAAGCCGATATTCAATTTCTGTTCGTCCGTCATCGCCATGCGGTAAATTCAATAGCTCTTCAGGAATATTGATTATCTCATAAACCTGTTCATTCATTTCTTCAATATTTCCAGAGCCGCCTAATTTAATTAATGCCTGAAGGACTGGTTTAAAAAGATCATTTACTTGCGGTAAACCTAGATGTCTTTTTTGTCTTGCCATTTTAATAATATGAATTTGCAATTTATAAACTATTTTACCACATAACAATTTATATATTTAAAGACCGGAAACCTTTCCAGCTTTAGATTTTAAAAGCTTATGCAAAAGCTTACCGCAACGCATTCGGCCCGAAAAGCGTAGCAGGCTGTGCAGCCAGCGAATGGAAACTGTGAAATGTTTTTCTGCCTTTATTTATATTATAAGTAAAACTTTGCGTTGAATTTTTACCCTGTACGCCATACATATTCAGCTCTACAGTTTGCTCGCCTTCAGGCAATTGCATGCGGCTGTAATAAATAGAGTGGGGAAGTGTTTGCCAGTTTCTGGTATCGGCCTGCTCGGTAATAAAATTAAGCAAGCCAACTGCTGCGCCTGCATTCTGGTTTTGCTGCCTCGCCGAATATTCTGCTGCTTTTTTTAATGCCAGTCGTAAAAGGCTCTGGCTTAATTCACGCGTCATGCGGTCCTGCAAACTCTGGTAAGCAATTTTACTGATGTTTTGCCCCAATTGCAGTTTCTGCGTGTTGCCATTTGCTTTTAACTCCGCTGATGTATAAACCGGAGGCCTTTCCAGGTAGCGCGGCAAAACTACGCGAACAAACTCAAGCTGTGAAAAACCGGAAGTCTTGTCTTCATTATTATATTCATGGTAAAACGGGAAAGAAATTCCAAGATCGGCATTGTGAAAAATTACCAGGTTGTTGCCGGGTTTCTGTACAATAAAATTAATACTCCATTCATCTTTTACCGGCCCTAAACCATTCATCCAGAAAAATATAAGTTCACCTTTTGTCAGATCATCCGGCTTGTATTTCAGGTTGAATTTCCGCTCGTAAAAATCAGCTTCACTATGGAAACCGGTAAGTTTTGCAGAACGTATAATATCATGCTTTAACTGCTCCGGAACATTTACATTGTACAGTTTCGAATAATCATTTTCGTAGATTTCAAGTGCGTTCCGGTATGCAATAAAAGCGTTGTTGTAATCGCCATCCGCATCGTAAATTATACCCATCAGGTTGTGCACAAATGCATCGCGTTTATAACGGTTATCTTTGGTGTATTTATCGCTCAAAGCCTGCAGTTTCAGGTTCATCTGGCGGCATTCCACCAAAGCGGCATCGTATTTCCGTAAATATAAGTAGTTGAAAGCCTTGTAATAATGCACCATCAGCAGCTCGAAATCCTCGCCTTTGTATGGCGTAATGTTCGGGTTGGTGAGGAAACTCGCCGCATCTACCAGGTAATTTTTTTTGATGGTTTCAGAAATCACCAGCGCCGTATCGAAATGCTTGTTGCTTTCATCGTATTTTCCCAGCATCTGCGCCACAACACCACGGTTGAGAAAATACAGCAAACGGCTGTTTTTCTTCGGCGATTTTTTGTCTTTCGAAATAATATCTTCCGCCTGCGCAATATTTCCCTGCTGAAAAAATTCGTTGAACTTCCTGTTCCGCGCATAATACGTCATGCAGCTTTGCAGCAGCACAAACCCTAAAATGCAGATTATGAGGAAGTATTTTTTCATGGTTTGATATATGAGAATTGCAAAATTGAATAATTGAAAACTGCTACTTTGATTTTGGTTTAACTGGTTCTTTAAATCCCATATGATTTTGTAAAGATTTAAAAATGAGATGAAAAGTTCCTTCTTTTGAATGCTCAACATCGCGTGAGATTATAGTGTAAAACTTGTTATCTTTTACAAAAAAACTCTGGTAATATTTTCCATCTCCACAAAAAGAAGCTTCATGAAAATTCCATATACTTTTATTTGCATCTATACTTAGTTGCCGGGCAGCTTTTGGATTGATAAGTAACCATTCTTCAATTACAAATTTATTCGGCAGGCGATTGTTTTTAAACTTATATTGATAAACACATTTGATATTCTTACTATGTTTCTCCAATATTGTATACGTACCTTGACATTTAAAAAACTCACTTTTATCGGCTGGAATATTAAGTGAATCTATAATGCAGGTTGGTCGAAGCTTTGTCTTAAGTGAATCAATAAATGTTATAAATTTCAATGAAGGACATCTGGTATTTTTATTAGTAGAATTTAAACCGATAGCTTTATTTTCTGACTTGTTTAAACTGAATACGTCTGAGATACAAACAAATGAAATAATAAAGATAAACGCAATGACAAGTTTCCGAATATTTGTATTCATAAGTTCGTTTTCAATGGTTGGTAAATAAAACCTCATCTAAATCTTCCCCAAAGGAGAATACTTTACGAGCATCTGTATATTTAGTTTAGAATTTCAATGGATGATAGAGTTGACAACTTTGAAAATTGTCAACTCTCTGGAGTTTCGAAGCAATATTTTACAACAACCGTTGCCCGTAAAGCCCTCCTCTTGAGGAGGATTCCTAGGGGTTAATTCGCAATATATTTCTTGATCTTTTTCTCGCCAATGTAAACCTTTTCATTCGTTTCCAGGTCGCTCAGCTCAAGGTTTACCTGGTAGAAAGTGGTTTTTTCTTTACCGTATTGATCTGTAATAGAAGTCATTACGCCGGTAAGCATAAAATCAGCGCCAAGCTCTTTTCCCCATTTTTTCTGGCTGTCCATAGAAGCATATTTTTGCTGGTCGGCACGTTCATCGCGTAATTTTTCACGGAATTCGCCGCCCTGTACAATACGGATTGTTCCCTGGTTGATGAACTCGCGCTCCATGTTTTTTATGAAAACTTCTTCATCTATATGCTCGCTGGTTTTGTTTTTCACCAGGCCAATAATTATCACAGGCTTACGGTCTTTTTCTCGCTGAAAATTCTCTCTCCAGGCGCGCGCTGTCATATCTTTTGTCATTTCTTCAGCTACCATTTTAGCGTCCGTATCGTTCCAGCGTCCGCTGAGGTCGGTCTGGCGGTTTGGGTCTATGCGCTCAACTCTGCGGCCTTGCGTACAAGAGCTTATTACGAGCGTTAAAATCATTAAATTCGTTGCGATAAATTTGCGTATCATAGTTTTTCGTGTTGATGTGTTTAAAATGCGTAATTTCAAATTAAGTGCCATGAAATTGGCCTCCTTGTAAAGTTCAAATATTTTAAAATTATCCGGTTTATTTTGAAGTGGTTTTACGTTCCGGTTTGGGTAGATGCAGTTTTTCCGCGAAGGGTTTGGCGCGTACGTACAAATTCACGGGAAAAAATAATTTATCTTACTTTTGATGATGGCCCAACCGCAAATTTAACTGATTACATTTTAACGGAACTTGATAAATATCAGGCCAAAGCTACGTTTTTTTGCGTTGGCGGAAACATGCAAAAATTCCCCGATAAATTAAAGCAAATCGAATCGCTCGGGCACAAAATTGGTAACCATACTTTTTCGCATCTCAACGGATTTAAAACCGAAACATTACCATATATAGATGATGTAAAAAATGCTTCAGAATTCTATCAGACAAAACTGTTTCGCCCGCCTTATGGGAAACTGAGATCATCGCAAGCGAAAATAGTTTTGCAGCAAGGTTACAAAATAATCATGTGGAGCGTTTTGACGTATGATTTTGATAAGCATTTAGATGCAGAAACTGCCTGGAGAAATATTGTAAAGCACACAAAACCTGGTTCCATCATCGTTTTTCACGATAACGAGAAAGCAAGAAAAAATATAGAAATCCTGTTGCCAGAATTCCTGGAATATTATCATTCTCAAGGTTATAAATTCCACACCTTATGATCTTGGTTTTGCTCACAATGCTCCTGCTGCATCTCGCTGTTTTGGTATTTTGCATTATTCATCTAAACCGAAAGCATTTTTCGGTTGATAGATATATGGAAAATCAAGCGGAATTACCTTTTGTTTCCATTTTAGTTGCTGCCAGGAATGAGGAAGAAAATATTCTTGATTGCCTGAAAAGTTTAGCAAACCTTAATTATCCAGATGATAAATTTGAAGTGTTGATTGGCAATGATAATTCAACAGATAGAACTGGAGAAATTGTAGCAGATTTCATCAAAAACATGTCCAGTTTTCAGTTAATAAATATTACCAAAAATGTAGGATCTGCCAAAGGAAAAGCCAATGTTTTAGCGCAGCTCGCAATGGGAGCAAAAGGCGAATATTTCTTTATAACAGATTCCGATATGCAGGTTCCCAGGAACTGGCTACAATCGCACTTAAAGCATTATTCGGGAGATGTATATATGACCAGCGGAACAACTTTAAGTAAACCTGGAAATCCAATCTTTACTAAAATGCAATACCTGGAATGGCTTTACCTGATGGGCTTATTTAATACTATTGATGCCATAAAACCCATCACCGCCATGGGAAATAATATGGCTTTTAAGGCAGATAAATATTTTGACACAGGTGGCTATGAAAATTTAACTTTTTCCGTTACGGAAGATATTCAGCTGATGAATGAATTTGCCAAAAAAGGTTACATACACAAACATATATTAAGCGCTGAAAATCTGAGTTTTCAAAAACCGTTAAATACTATTATTGATTTGCTTAAGCAGCGGAAAAGATGGTTCCAGGGTGGAAAAAAACAGCCTTTTTACATCTGGATTTTGTTTGGTGTTTATGCAGGTTTTTTGCCGGCAATTGTTGCGCTTTTCATTTTTAACTGGCAGCCTGCCATATATATACTTGCCGCAAAATGCCTTGCAGATGGCTTATTTATTCGCACTATTTCGCAAAGGCTGCAGGTGAGGACAGGTTTATTCTGGCTGCCTGTGTTTGAGATCTATCTTTTTATTATAAATCCCTTTATTTTAGCGTACTCGCTAATTACGCAAAAAGTGGAGTGGAAGGAGCGTGAATTTACGGCACAAGATTAAAAGTTCCTGACAGATAATAAAGAGCCTGATTTTGTAACATGATACTGCCTTAAAGGAAACGTTGCCGGCCCGTTGTTTACGCTTCCATTGGTTGAAAATTTAGATTCGCAGCAGGCTTTAAAATCAGTTCCTTCAAACTTGCCGCAAAGTAAATTCAGCCCGCTTTTATCCATAATTAATTGCGCGCAGGCAGCATCGGGATGATACGTGCATGCCCTGTCAAACGCTAAAAACTGGTCGCTGTAATCGCGAATTACAACAATCCCTCGAAAACCTTCACCATCAAGATAAACGAAACCGCCCGGCTGGTTCAGCTTTATAAACTGCGGGTTATCAATATTCAAATCGCGGTTTACGGTAACATAAGGCACAGGATTATTCGCCTGGGTATTATCCTTTACACAACCTGTAAATAATAAAACCGTAAAAAATAGTAGCAAGCTGAGGTTTCGTAACATAAATATCTAAACGTAATATTGTACAAATATTGCAACAACGCAAAGGAAATGAAAATTCACTTAATTGCCATAGGCGGAAGCATAATGCATAATCTTGCCATTGCTTTACATAAAAAAGGTTATGAAATTACCGGTTCGGATGATGTAATTTACGAACCTGCATATAGCCGGCTTGATAAAAATGGTTTATTGCCTGATAAAATGGGCTGGGACAGGAGCAGAATTTCCGGTGACCTTGATCTTGTTATACTGGGGATGCATGCAAAACCCGATAATCCTGAACTGGAAGAAGCACGTTTACGCAATATAAAAACAGTAAGTTTCCCGGAATTTATTTATGAACAAAGTAAAGACAAACAACGTGTTGTAATTGCGGGCAGCCATGGAAAAACCACAGTAACCAGTATGATTATGCATGTGCTGGCTAAAGCGGGTTTGGATTTTGATTATGCCGTGGGTTCTACTATTCCAGGGTTTGAAGACAGTGTAAAACTTTCGGAAAATGCTCCTTTAATTATTATAGAAGGTGATGAATATCTTTCTTCGCCAATTGACCGTAAACCGAAATTCCTCTGGTATAAACCGCAGATTGCTGTTATCAACGGCGTAGCCTGGGATCATATAAATGTTTTCCCTACTTATGATGAATATTTAAAACAGTTTGAGCTGCTGCTGCAAAGCATGGAAAACGGTGCGGAGCTTGTGTATCCAGCCACTGATAAGGATGTTAAAAGCCTTGTAGATGTGCATGCAAGGCATTTAAGAGTTGAACCGGCAAATTTACCAAACTACCAGATATTTAACGGGCAATCTATAGTAAGTAACGGTACTGAAAAAATCGCCTTATCGGTGTTCGGCAAGCATAATCTGCAGAATCTTGCTGTTGCGCAGCATATATGTGCATTGCTAAAAATACCCCGGGAGCAATTCTGGAATTACGTAGCTGATTTTAAAGGCGCCGGAAAACGCATGGAAGCTGTACCGAACCGGAAAGGCATAACCGTTTACAGAGATTTTGCGCACGCGCCCAGTAAAGTAAAAGCCAGTACGCTTGCCGTTCGTGAGCAATTTACAGGTAAAAAACTGGTTGCCATGGTAGAACTTCATACTTTCAGTTCGTTAAATTCATCTTTTATTTATCTGTATGCAGGCACATTGGAGCCGGCCGATGTTGCGATTGTTTATATTGATAAACAGGCTGTTGCAGCAAAGGGCGGATCGGAATACACGCACCAGCAGTTATGTGAAGCATTTTCAAGGGAAGATTTGATTTTTGTAGATTCCGCTGAGAAACTGGAAAAAGAACTGATGAATTATATTTCCGCTGATAATGTCTTGCTCCTGATGTCATCTGGCAACTTTGGCGGCATGGATGTGAAAAAGCTGTTGAGTTAAAAAATGGAGAGACGTAAATTTCAACGCCTCTCCATATAAAGTTACGCAGCCATTTTTGTGCTTTTTGTATTATCGATATTAATTTTCAGCTCTTTTAATGCTTTGGCCATTTTTTCTTCCAGGGCAGGCAAAAAATTATTGTTGTCGGGCCAGCTGTTAAACAAAATTACCCATGAATAACCGTTTGTATTCATTTGCATCATAGCAGATGAACCAGGTAAACAACCATGATGACTCCAGCTCAGGTCGGAATGAATAAACCAGCCAAGGCCGTAGTTCCTGTTCAAAACAGCAGCCTGTTGTATAAGCCTGGTGGTTTCTGGCTTTAAAATGCGGTTTTCTGTAGTATCCGGATGAATCGCCATCAGTATTTTAGCCAGCGATTCTGCCGAAGCAACCCATCCGCAGCCGGCATCAAGCACTTCCATTTTAAACTTTCGGAAACTAAGCCTGGTTTTTAATTCTTTCCTTGATTTTTTATCGTTTGGCAGCCAAAGCTTATCCTTGCCGGCATAATACCAAACTTCCTCATTGTGTTTTTCAGCAAACCAGCTTCTGCCAAGTTTTACATCTGTAATATCAAGCGGCGCTAAAATGTGTTTTCGCACAAAGGTTTCGTAACCAAAGCCCGATACTTTTTCTACAATTCTGCCAAGTATATTATAGCCCAGGTTGGAGTAAGCAAACTGGCTGCCGGGCATAAACTCAAGCTTTTTGGTTAGCATAAAACTAATAATATTCTCAGGATTTGCCTTTTTTGTGAAGCCCAGTATTTTACCAATTGCTTTGGCGTGGAACATCGGGTCGCGGTAAGGGCTTTTATCTCTGTCCCAGCCTCCACGGTGCTGTAATAAATGCTTAACCGTTATTTTTTTAATACGCTCATCTGCAATGTTTTTGTATTGTGATGTATTTAAGATGCCTTCTTCACCAAATACAAAATCATCTAATTTCAGCTTTCCCTGCTCCGCCAAAACCATAATAGCAAGCGCCGTTATGGGTTTGGAAAGGCTCGCAATCCTAAAAACGTTATCTGTTTTTATGTCAATATCCGAATGCGCCTTACCAAAAGCTTTTTTATATCGGATTTCTCCATCCTTCGCTAATGCAAGCGATACACCAGGCAAATCCCAGCGCTGCATAAAACGCTGTATATCTTTTTCAAAGTCCTGGAATGCGCTATGCTCCCCAGGCTGTGGTTTGTCAAATTGTCCCATCTTCCCATCTCCTCAAAATATTTGTTACAACACTAATGTCAAAAGCACAAATCGTGCCTGCAAAATTTATGATTGTGGAACTTTAAAATGAAGGATGAGAACTTTACAAATTTAACGATTATCAGTCGCCGGTTGGTTTAATTTCACTTGTTTCAACCATTAGCATAACTACTTTTTTTGGTGCGCGCGGCCTGTGCATTACACCTTTGCTTATGGTTGTTCCCTGGTGCGGGCCAAGCGTTATGGTTTTATCTTCCAAATCAATAAAAAGCGTACCTTCAAGCACAAAGAAAAACTCATCGTCATTATCGTGCTTATGCCAGTGGAAATCGCCTTCAATTATTCCAATCCGTACCACACTTTCGTTTACCTGTGTTAAGGTTTGGTTGAACCATGGCTGGTTTTCGGTTACAATCGGGGCAATATCTATCAGCTCATGATGCCCGAATTTTACATCGAGGTTTATATTATAAGGTACTTTTTCGCGCATGTATATATGTAAATATTTATTGCTTGCTTTCGGCGAAATTCTTAAAATCCCGCATAAGTTTTACCGTTTGTTTCCTGAAGGCGCCGGGCATCAGCAAGGCTATAATTTTCATCATTCCTTTAAACCTGAATTCCTGCTCGCTAACGTATTTGGTTTTGTTGTTATCAATAGGGCTGAAGTAGTTCTTTACAATGTTATAAACGCCAGCTGCCTCATAGGTGCCACTAAATTCATGCGGTAAATTGCGAACCATAATGGTTTCTATCATTTCAATTTCGCGCTTCCCTATTTTATACTTAAGTTTTGATTTTGCGCCTGGCTCACCCGGTGTACCGCTTATGTTCTCGAGACTGATAAAACCACTTTGCCAATGTTTCATGTTTTCGGGATCATCAAACAGTGCAATAACTTTTTCAATTGGCTGGTTAATTTCAATTTGGTTTGTGTATTTCATATTGTAAAATTCAGTAAGCTAAGCTATTGAAAATTTTATTAAAAGCAAAAAAAATAATATTTTGGGTTTAATATTTTTACTTTGCTGTTTACATAAAAATTTATAAAAAGTTATGCTTATTTTACTTGATGCTTTAAATATAAAGATGATGCTAATACCTGTTTCTTACAGCCTGGCATCGGCATTTTTTGCATTATTACTTTTATATATTTTTACAAGGAATAAAAGTTTTATACAGGTTAAGTTTATTCCTGTAATCATTTCTTTTACCGTTTGCCTGGCCATACTTACATTTATCAGCATACTTTTTTCTTCGAATAAAACCGGCTTGTATTTGCATGATGTTAATAATGGCTGGACCAACGTTGCCTTACTTTCTGTTCCATTCATCATAGCGGTTTCAACTTCATTTTACGCAATTCAACGTAGTAAGGTACGGGCAAAAAAATTGCAGCAGCAGCAGGAGAGAGGTAATTAAATATAAGAAACCAATACTCATTATAAATAAAAAAAGTCCCGCTTGTTTGTTACAAGCGAGACTTTTTTTAACTGCATAATTGCAGATTATGATGCTTTTTATTTTACATCAACTTCAACAGCGTTGGTAATATCTTTTCTGCCACGCGCTACAAAAGCTACAACTTTAAGATCGTCAATTACAACAGCGCCACCGCCAGATGGGCCTGTACCATTATAATCGGCAGGAACATCATAAACATAAGTTTTTGTGATTTTAGCGCCTTTTGTTTTTGCTTCAGTAATTACCTCGCCCCACTGGCCGGTCAGATAATCGCGTAAAACATTATGTTGTGGGTAATCTCTGTTAATGCCATTTGTATTGCTTTGCCTTGATAATAAATTATCCTGTAAAATAGCTACATTCAAATTGTTGGCTACAGTCTCGTCCGCAGTATAGTAAATATCTACTCTTACAGTAAGCTTGCGGGTAGCCTCATCAAAAATAGCCTTTGCGCCAAGATTTACCGGTGCAGGCATGCCCATTGCCTCTTCTGCCGCAGCTCGCCAGTTGTTACGATTCATGGCCATTTTAGATACATATGTTCCGCTTGTTTGCAGGTAATCCTCAAATACCAGCCTGTTAATTGTGCCGGCCGGGTAACCAAGCGGTGCGGCCTGCCTGTCAATAGCTTCACCATATTTGGTAGTAAAGTTATTCCAGCCTGTTTGTGGCGCCGCATATCCGCCACTGTGGTTAGCAATAGTGATAAACCTGTCGCCATAATCTGCCTCAATTGCTTTTGCCCTATCATGGCCATCAGGACAATACTGGCAGCGAACGCCGGTAAAATCTTCAAGTACAGCAACACGGGTTTTAGGCGTTGAGTCTGCAAGGAATGCCGGCTCTTTTGGTGTTGTATCTTTAATATCGGGTTTATTATCCGGTGGTGTGCCGTTATCTTTTGTACAGGAACCTATACTGAACGCAATAAGCGCACAGCCTAAAAGCAATTTTGAGATTTGTTTTTTCATTTTTATAATGTTCTGTTTTATTGCAAGTATTTTGCGTGTAAATATAAGACAATTTACGGCAAATTAATTTAACAGTCAAATAAAATAAGAATTTTTAAGAATTTTAAGGGTTTATAGTGTTGTAACTTATAGCCGGTTACCGGTTATTTCAACGCATCGAAACTATACTTCGCATCCGCCCAAAAGTTATCGAGCGCAATAATTCTTGGCTTAAAGAAAGAAATTAGCTGTGGCCAGCAGGCCTGGTTAAAAACATTTACATTTTGCAGTTCAGTAAAAATGCGGCTTACTGTTTTTCCGTGTTCATCTGTAATATTTAGGCTCCATACCCATTCCTCCCTCAAATAATTGTGCAAAACGGGTTTAAGCTCTGTAAACTGGTCAAAGAATAATTCCTGTATATCAACATCCTTATGCGAAAGCTCAATAGCAATATAGGCCATTTTATTATCGGCCTGCATGCGAAAAAATACACCTTTAACGCCTGTTTTATAATTAAGCCAGTTTACCTTGGTGCCTTCCGCCGATAAAACGGGCGACATATATTGCCCGAAAGTGGTCCAGAATGCTTGCCTTAATCGGGATGCTTCTTCGCGTGTGTACATAAAAATTACCGGTTAAAAAAAATATCCCGCCTGCATATATTGTAGCATGTAAAAATACTTCGGTGTTTATATACAGCCGCTTTAATTTTATTATTACAACCAAAATACACCTGTGTTGTAATATTGTGCTGCTATTTAAATACATTTTATGAATTTTGGTTTACCTGCATTAGGCGCTTTACCCACAGGAGAAAGATTAACTCGTATTAAGAAATCACCTAATTTTAAAAATGGAGAATTCCACAACCGGCAGCCTACTCCAATGATGGCCGATGATGCGAACATGCTGAGAATAATGTATGATTTTATTTTTAAGAAAGGCGATTCTGTGCCTGATAAACCTATGCCGGTAATTAAAAGCAACTTAAATGTTATAAAAAAAGATAAAACTGTAATCACCTGGTTCGGGCATTCATCATACCTTGTACAAACGGCAGGTATTAATATTCTGGTAGATCCGGTTTTCAGCAGCAGGGTTTCGCCGGTACAATGGGCAGGCACCAAAGCATTTTCCGGCACTGCTATATATGGAGTTGATGATATGCCTGACATTAATATTGTATTGCTTACGCACGATCATTACGACCACCTGGATTACAGAACCATCAAAAAGTTAAGCAATAAGCCAGCGCAATATATTACTCCCTTAGGCGTTGGCGCACACCTTGCGTACTGGGGCGTTTCATCCGAGAAAAGCATTGAGCTTGACTGGTTTGAGGATTTTACTTTTTCGGAAAGAATAAATATAACCGTAGTACCGGCAAGGCATTTTTCGGGCAGAAATTTAACCAGCAGAAACAAGTCGTTATGGGCGGGTTTTATTTTGAAAACGAATGATGCCAATATTTACATAGGTGGAGATTCCGGTTATGGTGATCATTTTGCCAGCGCAGGAAAAAAATACGGACCTTTTGACCTGGCAATTTTAGAATGTGGCCAATATAATAAATACTGGCCTTTTATACATATGATGCCTCATGAAACGGCAATGGCTGCTACAGACCTTAATGCAAAAGTGCTTTTTCCAGTACATTGGGGGAAATTCAAATTATCATCGCACCACTGGAATGAGCCGGTTGAACAATTAAAGAAGAATGCCGTAGCGATGAATTTGCAGGTAACAACGCCCAGAATAGGTGAGCAGATTATTTTAAATGAATACCATCCTGCTGATGAATGGTGGTAAAATTAATTACTTATAAGTATTAGGACAAATTTAGTTTTAATTAAATTGCACTTTGGTATCAGCTGTAAATAGTTAATAAACAACCATTTAATCTTCTGTATTATTCTCAGTACTCAATACCCAATACTTTTGTCCTAATACTTATCGATAATCAAGTAATTAATTCGCGAGCTCAAGTTAAATTAAGTAAGTGCCTGACAGTAAAATTTGCTTAATAAACCTAATTAACCTTCAGTCAGCTCGCCTAAATAAGGATAGGAATTCAGCTCCGACAATAAAAAAATTTTACTGCGCTATCAATGTCATCTAGTTAAGGTAGTTTCCCTACAAATTCCGGGCTGTGAGTAACAGCACAGGGAGCTCCGACTTAAAATTTAATCGTTTAATATGTTATAAATTTAGAATTTTAAGATGATCTAAATTTTAGTGGAATTCTAAAATCACTGCTCCGAGGCTTGTGGCGCACAGACCTCCAATAAAAAAATTTCCACAACTAAACGACATTGACTTCGCTAAATCAAAACAGCCTTAAAAATGCGTAAAAAATGCTGGTTTGTGTACCACGAACCAGGGAGTAATGCTTCGAAGCTCTGTGTCCTGTGGTTCACAGCACACTTTTCAAATGCGCAATACTCATTCTATTTTGACATTAATTCTTACATGCAGATTCGCCATTGTAAGTATGATGACGGATTTAGTTAAAATCAAATTGCACTGCTTAAGTTGATCCAGCAATATAATTTAAAGCAGTTTGCGTTTTGTTTTCTTTCTGTAATCCAATGCACAACATTTTCGTCCAGATACTTATATTAAATTAACAGCTTTGCGAATGATTGTACATAATTTCACTACTTTTGGCAATATAAATTTTCATTTATGAAGAATATAATTATAGTGCTTGGCTTGTTGCTGGGTATGGCTTTAAACAGTGCTGCGCAGGATGTAGTAATTAAAAAAGATGGCGCCGAAATAGAAGCCAAAGTACTTGAAATTTTACCCGAAGAAATTAAGTTTAAGTACCATAATAACCCCGATGGGCCTGTGATTACTGTTTTAAAGGAAGATGTTTTTATGATTAAATATGCAAATGGCACCAAAGAAGTATTTAAAACAGAAAAAGCAGAAAAGCCAGATGATAACAACCATAATAACTGGCGTTCAAAACCGGGTGCGGAAGGCAGATTATCTGCAAAGGATATGTACCTGCAAGGCCAGATCGATGCCAAGAATAATTATAAAGCCAACGGGCCGTTTATGGCAGGCTTTATTAGCACATTGCTGTTTCCGCCGGCAGGCATTATTACAGCAACAGCCATTTCATTAACGCCGCCAAAACAGCACAACCTTAACTTACCCGATGTTACGCTAACGAATAACCACGATTATTACGACGGTTATATTCGCCAGGCAAAACGTAAGAAAGCAGGCCAGGTGTGGATTGGCGCCGGCACAGGTATCTTAGCACTATCTTTTTTATCGGCCATTATAAATAAATAATTTTTTTTAACCGGAAATATTTGGAACTGAACAAACTTATAATTTACTTTGTATTTCAAAGTACTTTTACTATAGTTTATATATGCAGGGCACAGAACAACATTTACAGGACCTGAGCCAGATCAGGCAGATGATGGAACGCTCATCGAGGTTTTTATCGCTCAGCGGCTTTTCGGGTATTTTTATCGGCCTTTTTGCACTCATTGGCGCTGCGGTTGCTTTTTGGTACCTCGATATGGATTTCTCCATTGCGCATGAATACAATATTGAAAGAGAACTAAACGGGCGTTTACAGCCATCATTTTATATATTTTTCTTTACAGATGCCATACTTGTACTGGCGGCATCATTACTCGCTGCATTTTACTTTTCTGCCCGTAAAGCCCGTAAAAATGGTTACGCGTTATGGGATGGCACGGCCAGGCGACTGCTCGCAAACCTTTTTATACCTTTGGTTGCAGGCGGTATTTTCTGCATAATATTGCTATACCATGGCGCAGTTGGTTTTGTGGCCCCGGTAACACTGATATTTTACGGGCTGGCTTTGTTGAACGCAAGCAAATATACTTATGATGACATACGTGCCCTGGGCTTATGCGAAATTGCCCTGGGTTTAATTGCCGCGTTTTTATTAGGCTACGGCTTACTCTTCTGGGCAATTGGCTTTGGCGTGCTGCACATAATTTATGGTATTTTGCTCTACACTAAATACGAGAAATGAAAGAATATATATCTCAGCTAAATAAGGCGTTCGAAAGCAGGATAAGGCTTGGTGTAATGAGCATACTAATGGTAAATGACTGGGTTGAGTTTTCGGCTTTGAAGGAAATGCTGGATATTACTGACGGCAACCTCGCAAGCCATATTACCGCGCTTGAAAAAGCTGAATATATACAGGTGAAAAAACAGTTTATTGGTAAAAAGCCCAATACAACCTATGCTGTAACCGCAGTTGGAAAAAAAGCTTTTAATGAGCACCTTAACGCGCTGGAGAAACTGCTGAAAGCAAGAGATTGATTTTTTTAACCAAGTATTGAGATAAAAGTATTGTGGATTGATTACTGGAAAATAGAGGAGCCAATAATGCAGATAAGCTTTTTACAGTAATTGGGTACTGTAAAATGATTTAAACTAAATTCATCCTAAAAATTACTTATAAAATGAATAATAATAAAATCAAAAGCTTAAAAAGAAATATCATATGGACGCTATTTTTTTGCATTTTTACTTTGAAACTCAAAGTTCTTTCAAACATTAAACATTTTTCAGGATCATTTAAATAAAAGATGAAATTGATAACAAAACCCGGCATTACTAAAAAATTTACCTTCAAAATTTAAAAAACAATATCTATTTAATTATGAACATGTTAATAACAATAAGATCATTCGTAATATGGCTTGTAACAAATTTCACCGGCTCAATGCTGGCTGTAATGCTTGGTTTGCAGCAAATAGCTCTGCCTAATAAAAATACAGATACCGGCACCGCTTTCTTACTTTATTTCATCTTAGGCAGTTTTCTTTCATTACCGGCGCTGCTTTTAACATTTTTCAACCTGCGGTACGTTTCAGTGCTTAAACGTTCTGCACGGGTGAAAAATATTTACCTGGCTGTTTCCATCCCCATATTCGTGTTACTGGTACTTTTTGCGCTTATCGTATCAACATCAGGTAAGTATCAATTGGTAAACACATATTTATTGTTGCTTAAAATGGTTTCCGCGCATTTGCTTATGGCCATACCGGTTACCTTAATCTTCGCAAAAGATATTGTAGAAAGCAGCATACATCAGCCGGATGCTGATGTTATTATCCATGAGCCATAATTTTCCATATATAAGCCTCACAAAAAATACTTACATAAAATATTTCTTAATCAAAATAAAATCCACAAAGCCAGCTTTTTAAAGAAAAAAAATTACGGGCCTTTACACAATAAAATATCCTGTAAGAAAATCATAAGAAACACCGTTGGCGCATAATATAATCACAAAGTATGAAACATTTATCTGTTAAAAATATTCTTCTGCCCATTTGCCTGCTTATTTACAGCTATCTTTTCTGGCAGCACAAGCTTGGCATAAACCTGTCTGCATTCACAGTGCTGTTACTGGCAGTTAATTTTTATCTAAATCCAAGGGCAAGGCGTTCAAACCCAGCCATTTTTACCGCCGCGTGTACGGTTTTTACAGCAATATTTTTTACAGTGAACCATACTGGCTTAAACGGCTTTATGGTTTTCCTTTCGTTTTTTATTTGTACGGGCTTTATCCATATCTACCGCTCACAATATATTCCTTCCATAATTTTACAAACGCTGTATAGTTTTACACAGGTACCGGTAGTTTGGCTCGATAAATTACAGCATCTGCCAGGCAATACACAGCACATTTCGCCCTTGTGGAGATTTGTACGCAGAGGGCTTATTCCTTTCTTAATCTTCTTTATTTTTTACATGATATACTCCATTGCGAACCCTGTTTTCGGAAAAATGGCAAGCATGTTCACCAGTAATATTTTCATCTTTTTCGAGTGGATGTTCTCATTCATTTCTTTACCATATTTTTTCTTTTTGTTGCTTGGTTTAATAATTTTAACTGCTGTATTATTTTACCGTTTCAGCCGCTCGTTATTTAAAGCAGAAGCCACTGAAAGCGAATTTTTAGCACGAAAACAGCAAAGGCTGCCAAAAATACTGCGCTCGCCATATTATACTTTACCCGAGCGCAATCCTGTAGCCTTAAAAAATGAAGCGCGTACGGCCACCTGGCTGCTTATACTGGTAAATTTACTGCTGCTGGTTGTTAACTGTATAGATATCAGCTGGATATGGCTTGGCTTTAACATGCCGCATAACTTTAACCTTAAGCAGTTTGTACATGAAGGCACTTACCTGCTAATTTTAAGTATTTTATTATCCATAGGCATTTTACTGTATTTTTTCCGCGCTAATCTTAATTTTTACAAAGGCAATAAAATAATTATACGGCTGGCTCATATATGGATCCTTCAAAATATGGTTTTAACATTTTCGGTGTTTTTACGCAACTGGCATTATATACAGTTTCATGGCCTTGCGTATAAACGTATTGGTGTAATGATTTTTTTGCTGCTTACATTAATTGGCCTGGCAACACTGTTTATTAAAATAAAGCAAAAACGCAGCGATTATTTTCTATGGCGAACAAACACCTGGGCTGCCTACACAGTGCTTGTACTTTTCAGCGCGGTACAATGGGATGTGCTTATTGTTAATTACAACCTCAACCACTGGAATACCGCGGGCATTGATACCGATTTTTATTATGAGCTTGACGACAACACCTTACCCTTGCTTTATAGCAGGATTAGCGATGTTGAACGGCAGATGAATGCGCAGAAATCGTTACCGCGACCATGGGCTTACCGTACTGATATTGAAGAGTTCAGGCAGATGCTCGATTCAAGAAGCATGTATTTTATACTGAACTGGCAATCGGCCCGCTGGCAGAGCTGGAACCTGGCCGATGCCCGTACCGCCGAAGATCTGGAAAAATACAATAACTATTTTTCCGGCAACTGATATATGCATGAAGGTAGTGAACTTGGAAGGTTGCTTTGTATCGTTGTATTAGTTATTCGTAATTTTTAATTCAATGTCGTTTAGGTAAGGACGTTTTATACATAGGGCTTTGCCCCATGCTGATATAGTTCGCCCATTCAGGGCTTGGTGCAACGTAAATAATTAGAAATCAGATATTAATAATTTATATTAATTTTGATAAAAGTAAAAAGAACTGCAAAGCGTTAGAACGGCCTTAAATTATAATCGTTAAGAAAATAGCTTATCAATTATCAGGAACCAGTGCTTCGCGATCCATAAATCTCCCAGTTTTCAAATTTTCAAATTAAATTTGGTACGGGTTAGGGTGGAATATGCTTTAAAGCTGTTTTTGGCTTATAATTTACATCCCTGAACTTTTGTCCCGATGCATCGGGATAGCCTGCCCGGCAATGGAGGGCAAAAAGTGATTTGGAAACACATATATTGAATTTACCAATACTTTTGAAAAATCCTTAACCAAACGGCATTAATTCAAAATTTGTAATTGATTTCCGCGTCGCGGCATTTTTAATTTTTAATTGAAAAAAAATTCCCCCACATGCAGTGCCGTTAAACATTATGAGGCAAATTCATTTTATAGCTTTCAGAATAAAAAAGCAAAATGAACGGGCTGAAAAAAACAATAACAGGTATTGTTAACGATGCCGATGATTTTATAGATAAACTTAAATTCAGGTTTAAAAAGCGTTTTAACCTTTTTGACCCGGTGCAGGTTTGCGCTTACAGGTCATACGGTTCCGATAGTGAAATACATGTGCGCGGCCGTGTAATGGAAGATAAAGGCATTACCAAAAGCGATGACAGCGATACCGTTTGGGACAATATTGTAAACATGTACAAACGCTTCGAAAGCGATGAGGTTGCCGGCGCCAGATTATCTATTCTCTTCGATGGAAAAAAGTATGAAACCGTATCGGATGATGAAGGCTATTTTTATTTCGATATTAAACCTGAAAAGCCTTTCCCCGAAGACAGGCATTGGTTTGAGGCGGAGATAGAATTGTTAGAATCGCCAATACCTATGAAAAACAAGGTAAAAACGGTGGCGCTTATTTTTGTGCCGCCAAAGCAGGCCGAATTTGGCGTTATAAGCGATATTGACGATACAGTTATAGAATCGTTTGCCACCAACCGGGTGAAAATGGCAAAAACCGTATTTCTCAAAAACTCAAGAAGCAGGGTTCCGTTCGAAGGTGTATCGGCATTTTACAAAGCGCTGCAGCTTGGAGCCGACGGGAAAGGCCTGAACCCGCTGTTTTATGTATCATCTTCGCCCTGGAACCTGTATGATTTTTTGATAGATTTCCTCGCTGTACATAATATTCCGCATGGCCCATTGTTACTTCGTGATACTGGCACTACCCGCGACAGGCTTTTTGCGAAAAACCACAAAGCGCATAAATACACAGAAATTGAGCGTATTTTAAATACCTATCCCAATCTTAAATTTATACTTATTGGCGACAGCGGCCAACAGGATCCTGTAATTTACCACGAAGTTATACAGAATTTCCCTGACAGGATTTTAGCCGCTTATATAAGAGATGTAATGCTGCCCGACCGCGCCAAAGTAGTGGTTGATATAGCCGAAAAGCTACAGCACGGCAATACGCCAATGGTATTGATAGAAAACACGGTGAAAGCGGCCGAACATGCCATACAAAGCGGATATATAAATGCCAGCCAGATGCCGGAAATTGAAGTTGCCAAAATGGTTGACAATTCCAAAGAAACCGATAATATTAAAAAACAAGCTCCGCATAAAGTAGCTGAAGACGTTACAAGATCTATAGAAGACGCTAAAGACAAGCCAATAGATGAAAAATAAAAAGCGGGCCGCAAAATATAATGCAGCCCGCTTACCTAAATGTACTTAACCAGTTTATCTTAAATTTCTTATACCAAAGTATTTTTCAGCCAGTTGCTATATGGCTTTCGTTGCTGAAACTTGTTTAACTCGTATCATCAACTTTATAATATTTTTAACAAGACTGATTTTTTTATACTTTGGTTGCCTGCATTTTTATCGTAGGCAAAGCATTTTTTAATATATGTATATATGGGTTTATTAAAAGTGTAGGAGCTTTTACCCTGCAATGCAACCATTTTTGGTTATTCATATGGCAATAACAGGAATTAAAAATTAAGCATTACAAAATATGCACTTATTATGAACTGAAATATGGAGTTGTTAATAAATTATAAAGGAAATGAAGTAAGGAATTTGTAAAAATATAAATGAGGAGAATGATGAATTAATCATTTTCACAATATGAGCGGTGCCATAAAAAAAGGCTGCCTCAGGTTTTATGGGCAGCCTCTTATTAATTATGCTTTATTTTTCACTAATTCAAATCAGTAACAGATTCTACCGACCTAATCTCAGGAACCGCTTTTCGAATCGCATCTTCAATGCCCGCTTTCATAGTCATAGCACTCATGGAGCAAGTACGGCACTGGCCCAGCAGCTTAAGCTTAACATTCATATTATCTTCAACATCAACCAGTTCCACATCGCCGCCATCGGCACGCAAAAAAGTACGGATAGAATCCAAAGCATCTTCAACCTGCTGCATCAACCGTATTTTAGCCTCCATCTCCATATTTTAAGCTTTATACAAAGATACGAATCATTTTTTAAGTTACAGGATAAGCTCTTTAAAATGAGAACGCCGCTAATTCAATTAAAAATTAAAAATGTCCTTCATCTATATATTTTATCTCCTATATTCTATCTCCTATATTCTCGATTCTCGATTCTCACTCCCCGGCCCTTTATTATTCACCATAGAAATATGCTGCGCAACCTTTTGAGCAAGCTGTATAAATTCGGTTTGTATTAAAGGATTATCGCTTAAAACGGCAGGCAATCCATTATCTGCTTCCTCGGCCAAATTACCAATCAACGGCAGGTTGGCTAAAATTTGTAATCCATATGTTGATGCAAGTTCTTCTCCGCCGCCTTTACCGAAAATAAAGTATTTATTTGCGGGCAATTCGGCTGGCGTAAAATAACTCATGTTTTCAATTATTCCCAAAACCGGGACATTTATGGCTGGGATGCGGAACATCTCGATGCTTTTTTTGGTATCGGCAATAGCTACCTGCTGCGGAGTAGTTACTATTACTGCGCCGGTTACAGGAAAATTCTGCATCAGCGTAAGATAAATATCGCCCGTACCTGGAGGCATATCAACAAACAGGTAATCCAGCTTATCCCAGGCAACATCGTTCATCAGCTGTTTTAAAGCAGAGGTTATCATTGGCCCGCGCCAAATCAATGCCTGCTTCTCATCAATCAGCAGGCCTATGCTCATTGCCTTTATCCCGAATTTTTCATAAGGCATTATGGTAACCTTTTCGCCATTTTGAACAACCGTTGGCCGCACATTGCGTAAGCCAAGCATAGTTGGCAGTGAAGGGCCGTAAATATCGGCATCGAGCAGGCCAACCTTAGCACCGGTTTGCGCCATGGCAATCGCCAGGTTTACCGCAACGGTAGATTTTCCAACACCGCCTTTGCCCGAAGCGACAGCAATAATATTTTTTATGCCGCCATGCTGTGGTTTGTTGCCATATTTCGGTGTTGTAACCCTTGAATCAAAAATTATTTCAACTTCCAGCGACTGATCTACCATATGCCTTATTGCGGTAATGCAGGCGTTTTTAATTACATCTTTCAAAGGGCAGGCAGGCGTTGTAAGCACCAGCCTGAAACTAACCTTTTTGTTTTCTATAGTCAAATCCTGCACCATGCCAAGCGTAACAATATCCTTTTTAAGGTCCGGATCATCAACCTGGCTCAGCGCATGAAGTATTTTTTCTTTCATGTATATATGTGTTTAAAACAACAATGCAAAGTTCGATAAAACAAGCATAGCTATTTTAGCAGCTCATAAAATTCTTGAATTTAATTGGTGAGCAATTGTGTTTAACCTTAATCAAATTCTTATTTCAATCAATTTAGTGCGTAGCATATTTTAATTTGAAATCACTGTATTCTGCTAAAGACGATCTTTTTTCACACAATCAGTAATTAACCTGTAGGTTTATAATGGTGCAAGAAAATTTTTAGATCGATAATATGATTATTTCTTGAATTTACTGCCAAAAGTTACATTAGCAACTGTTGAAATTAATATTGCGGGTTAACCAAGATAGCCGGTTAGAAAACAACTGGAACTGAAGTATTTTAATACTTCTTGCATATGAAGACTTTTATAATATGCATAATGCGTATTTTGCACAGAAACATACGGCTAAGTTCTAATAATAACAGCGTTATTTTTAAAGAGTAAAAATAATTCATA
>DAIUCM010000003.1:0-78260 GCA_036846145.1 Bacteroidota bacterium | reverse complement strand
TTTCCATGATGCTAAGATACAGCTTTTTTCGCTGTTATAAGTAGAACTTAGCCCATTCGAATAAACAGGAATGTAAAATGATGACAGGAATATTAATGAGATTTTTGATTTTAATTTGTTTAACACTTGTTTCAACAAGTTTGCATGGGCAGCATGCTATTAGGTTAACTAATAATAGTTTGTACGATGGTGAAGCGGCAATTTTTAACAATAGGATTGTATGGTCTTCAAGTAAGTGGTATGGTCCAAGAGAATTGTATTTAATAGAGAATAACACTACAAAACGCCTGACATATGATGATTATCATGATTATGCGCCGCAAGTAAATGAAAAATATGTTGTTTGGCTGCGTGATGAAAATTTCGGCATATCCTGCCGTAACAGGGCATTAATGTGTTATGATGGTATTAATACTAAAAGGCTGGACTATGGCACTTTAAATAATTTTGTAGGTAGCGACAAGGGTTTTAAATTAGGTAATGGAAAATATATATTTTGGATAAAGGAAGAAGAAGATACGTTCTACCACAATTACTTGTACGATGGTGTGAAGATTAGTAAAGATTTAGTACCCCCAATAAAAATAATTTCTAATGGGAGTGTTAGCGTTGCCCCTCCCACTCTTGTAGATGATAATATTATTTTTTTACGGGAGAAAAGTGATACTGTAAGCTTGATACAATACAATTTGACAGACAGCATAGAAAAAAAAATATTTTCTATTGCAGGCGGCAAAATTGGGGATATACGATCTAAAAATAAAGCACTGCTCTTTACGCCAAATAAAGGCTTAGAAAATTTTAATCGTTATTATTATGCGAAAGAGGTTTTACATGAAGTTGATATTCCAGATGTCGGAAATCATTATTTGATAGATTATGATTCAACCTTTATTAGTTATGTTCACAGGAAGAAACGTAATCTCGAAGATTATTGGTTTGTAATATGGCGAAATGGAAAATATTACCCTATATCGCAATATCCTTTTACCAATGTTAATTATTACGAGGAGCTGAAGGATATTGAAACTGTTTTTTATGTTGGTGAATATACGTATAGTGGTATCACAGCAGGGCAGGTTTATTTATATAAAGACAATAAAATTCAAAATGTTTCCGTACCCGGTGTATTGAACGATGAAATATATGTGAATGGTAAATATGCGGTTTGGAATACTTTTGAGATTCCTGTAAATACAGTGGTGCCAACAAATTTTAACTCAAAGGAACTTTATACTATATACTATGATGACACTTGTAAGAAGACCTGGTACGTAGAACAGCAGAAAATAGATGCCTGGTATAGTCATTCGCAAGATAACATAGCGGTTAAAATTATTACAGAGAATAAAAATAAGTATAGCTGTAATCTTTATGATATGGCAGGTAGGCTAATTACAACATTTACTATTAACACAATTTATGGTGAAAATTTGCATTTATTTCCAGCTTTGGGTATTGCACACGGTATATATATAATCGAAATAATTGAAAATGGAGTTAGCAATAAGCCATATAAGAAAAAACTTTTTATAACTACTAAATAAATTTAAATGAGGAAAATTATCGGATTATTTACAGGGTTTATATTGATAACCCTATTGTTCAGCCAATGCCGAAAAACAAGAGATACCTACAACGGCGAACCAGTTAAAATGGGTAAACCTTGCTCGACACATGTAAATGGCTTACCTGCTATTAATTTACAGGTTGATGAAGTCGCAAAATTTATTGCTTCTTTCACCCACTATATACATCCTAACTATAATGCAAGCTCGCCATACTTTACTGAAGTTTTATACAACAACTTGGATATTTATGATGAGCAGGACTTTAAAACATTAAGTCAGGTATCAGCTTTAACATCACTTACAGTTACCGATCACTATAATGTGCCATCGCAGCATTGGCCAAATTATAACTTCACAGGTCTACCATTTGGATGGGCACTTGAAAAACAAAATGAAGCTGTTAACAGGCAAATCAATATGCAACGACACTAACTAAAATTGAAGAATGTGCGGTGGAAGAAAAGTTTACCATTAAAGTTGGTACTGGTCCTGCCTTAGAATCATGGTTTATGTTATCTATGCCACACAAAGGTGAATATGACTGGTCAGTTTTATCAAGTAAACAAATTTTGGTTGTGCCAATTATTTCTGAGGGCTTTCATAACCCCAATGGAAATACTGGTATAGTAGCATATACATGGGATCCGAATACATTAAATATAAAACCGGTTCCTTTCGATTCTTATGAAAAATTTGATGACCAGGAGGTTGATCTCCCATCAACTCAAAATCCTAATTGGTTTATCATAAAAGTTTTTATAAGATCAAAATATGAAAAGCCAGAGCAATTTGGCGTAACCTGCGCACAAACACCTACTTGTGGTGATGATCATTGCGATATGTCGCCATGTGGCGATGAAACCCCAGCTAATTGTTCTGATTGTCAACCAACAAAGAAGAGACAGTTAAGGGTGAAAAATATTAAAGTTTTAGATGATATTAAACATAGGCTTAATGGTCCTGACCCTGATGATGTTATCAAATACAGAGAAGACTATTTTGGCAGAAGATATGAAATAATGGCTTCATATTTAATAGTTGCGAATAATGGTGCTTTAGAACATGGCTGGGCCTATTTAGAAAATGATGCAGCAACATTAAAGTTCAAGAGATCTGAAGTAAAAAGAGTAAAATATGTAGATAACAACTATATAAAAAGTAGCTCTGGAAATGCAACTCTAAAAAGCGATATGGATATTTTATCTGAAAATTTTAACCCGGATAAAGATAAAATATATATAATGTTTTTTGAAGCTGATGCTGATTATGATGGACATGAGCCTATAAGACATGTTAATAAGGTAGATTTTCAATATACCAATGTTTCAGGCACCATTGCTAAAGATTTTGAAATGATTTTTCAGTTGACCGACCCGCCTTTTGGTCATAAGCCTTGGAACTTTTATTGGAAAAACTGGCCTTTTACAAAGGAATCAAATGCCAACGGATGGAAACATATTTATCAAATAGATAAAACACAATTCTTTTTAAATTCATCAGGTAAATGGGTATTTAAAAACACCAATTCAGGCTCCAATCCAAGTTCATCGAATTATGGTTTAGAATTTGAACTAGAATATGATTAATATTTATTCAAACAAATAAAAAAAGGCGGTTTATAACAGACCGCCTTTTTTATTGAAGTATTTTTTAGCAAACTAAGATATAGAACCTCTTACTCTTGATGTAAAATTTCTCAGCTCTGTTTTGTAATCTGTTCCGTTAGCGAACATTTGTTCTTTGATCCAGATGGCGCCAAGTAAATGTGTTAATTTTTCACCATCATCTTCACCATCAATCTCTTCGCTTAAAGGTTTTTCTTCTTCCAGTTCGGCCTGTAGCATTTGCAGCGTTACAAGGTCGTGATTATCTACCAGTTTTTTTATTGCGCTAATATTCATTGGTTTGGATTTTTAAATTTTTGCTGAATTAGTTTTCGGACTTAAGCTGTGTTAAAATTTCTACCAGTTTTTCCTCTTTTCCTACGCAATCGGCATATTGAATTTCACCATTTTTAACGGTAGCAAAAAAAGGGAGATTTTTTACGCCGGCCCATTTACGCGCTTCAGGGTTTTTTTCGGCGTTAATCTCCAGGAATTTTATTCCTGCAAAACGTTCGTCTTCGCTCAGGCGCTTGAATTTCGGCGATATCAGCCTGCAGCTTCCGCACCAGTCAGCAAAATATTTTACTATTACTTCTCCACTTTCTATTTCGTTCTTAAATTCTGTATCGTTTAAAGTATGTACCATATTGTAGTTATGATTTATGAGTTATGGGTTTTTTCGCTGAATTGCATTTATTATAGGATAAAGCATTTTTAAGCAAATGGTTATATGCAAATTTCGTGTCGAAAGTTTAATTTTACCATATATACCTAACACAAAAAATGCTTTAGCTTAATTGTTTATTGATAATTGATAATTGATCTTTGTTTATTGATCATTGGTTCCTTTCTTTGTTCTTCGCCTGGTTCCAGTAAACATCCATTTCAGCCAAAGTAAGGTCCTGCAGTTTTTTACCGCTCGCATTCACTTCGTTTTCCAGGTAATTAAAGCGCTTAATAAACTTCTGGTTGGTTTTTTCCAATGCATTATCCGGATTAATATCTAAAAATCGCGCATAATTTACCAGGCTGAAGAGCAAATCGCCGAACTCTTCTTCTATTTTGTTTATGTCAGGATTTTCGAGCGAAGTTTCTTCGCCAAATTCCTGTAACTCTTCCTGCACTTTATTCCATACATCTTTTTTTTCAGCCCAGTCGAATCCGACAGCTGCGGCTTTTTCCTGCAAGCGGCCGGCTTTTACCAGGCTGGGTAAACTTTTCGGCACACCGCTTAAAATGGTTTTATTACCTGTTTTTAATTTGATCTGCTCCCAGTTGCGTTTTACATCTTCGGCATCGTTAACCTTTACTTCGCCATAAATATGCGGATGCCTTTCAATGAGTTTTTCTCTTAATGAATTGCAAACTTCAGCGATATCGAATGCCTGCCTTTCCTCGGCAATCATGGCATAAAACAGTACATGCAGTAAAACATCGCCAAGCTCTTTTTTTACCTCGGGCGAATTTTCATCGGCAATGGCATCTGTTAATTCATACAGTTCTTCAATGGTTAAAGGGCGCAAGGTTTGCCAGGTTTGCTTTTTATCCCAGGGGCATTTTTCGCGCAATTCATAAACCACTTCCAATAACTGCTGGAAAGCCTGTTTTTTATCTTCGTAACTCGATATCATTTCCATAAGCACAAAATTCGGTATTTATAAAATAAAAAAGCGCCCAAAATTTTCGGAGCGCTTTTACATATATCAATTTACCAAAAAATGCCTTGTTGCAATTAAAAATTAAAATGCCGCGATTCGAGGCAATTTTTCAATTTTTAAAATTACTTTGTTTTCCGCAGATCAACAATATTCTGTTTTTTCATTTTCGATGTATCAAAAGTAAAGAAAGCATCCTCTACAGCCGGGTTTGGTGTAAAGTTTAATATCTCGAAAGTATAAATATTGCCATTCTTTTCAAATATTTTAGACTTGGAAATAGTGTTGGTTGCTTTATCAATGAAAAGTTTCACCTTGAAAAAACTGTTCTTTTTATCAGTCGGCGTTAATTCTACCACATGCACAGCGGTTTTATTAAGGGTTTCTTCGCCGGTGTACGCGTACATATAACCTTTTTCATACATGGTAAAAATCTCCGCAGGATTAAAATCCATTGTTTGCGGCGAATAATTATTGATCTGCACCTCATCAATCTCTTTCATGTGCGTCCAAAGCGTTTTGCCATCGCAGATCACGTTTTGTTCATCCATTTCCAGCTTGAACTTGTTTTTCTTAAGGTACAGCGTTCCTTTCTGCTCTTCCTTAAAATTATTCTCGGCCTGTATTTCCAGTATATACTTAAAATTAGCTTTTACCGCTTTATAGCTTTTGTACTTTGCGCTTACCTTGTTAAGTATTTCTTTGGCTTTTGCAGTATTCTGCGCCTGCGCAGTTGTGCCGCCGAATATTAATAGGAAAGCAGCAAATAAAAGGTTCTTCATGGGTCATTTTGTTTTATTTGCCATGTCACTCAAAAACTGTTCCAAAGCAAGTTCATCTCCTATGAGCACTTCGCGGGCTTTACTGCCTTCGTTTCCGCCCACTATTTTTGCTTTTTCCAGCTGATCCATTAATCTTCCCGCACGGTTATAACCCAGTTTCAGCCTTCTTTGTAACATAGATGTTGAACCTTGCTGCGAGTTAACAATCAGTCGCGCCGCATCCTCAAATAAAGGGTCCCAGTCCCCGCTATCGAAATCACCAAAGTCGCCATCGCCACCGTCTTCAGTAATAATATTCAGTCGGAATGGCTCCGGATATGGTTGTGTGCGAATGAAATCGGTTACACCTTCCACCTCATCGGTATCAATAAACGGGCATTGCAGTCGGATAACATCATTACCGGTAGAGAAAAGCATATCGCCACGGCCAATTAACTGTTCTGCACCGCCTGTATCCAAAATGGTCCTGGAGTCGATCCTTGAAGTTACACGGAAAGCTAAACGTGCCGGGAAGTTGGCTTTAATAACACCTGTAATAATATTTACGGATGGCCTTTGTGTTGCAACAATTAAGTGAATACCAATGGCACGCGCCAGCTGCGCCAGACGCGCAATAGGCAATTCCACTTCTTTGCCGGCAGTCATCATCAAATCGGCCAACTCATCAATTACCAGTATAATGTATGGCAGGCGCTTGTGTTCGGTTTGGTCCAGCAGGCCGCGTTCTATTTTTTTGTTGTACTCTTTTATATTTCTTACCTGGCCGTCTTTCAGCTTGTCGTAGCGTTTGTCCATCTCCACGCAAAGCGATTTCAAAACATCTACCACCATTTTTGTATCGGTAATAATGGCTTCCTGCCCATCGGGCAATTCCGGTAAAAAGTGCTTTTCTATATTCTTGAATAAGCTAAGCTCCACCTTTTTAGGATCAACCAGTACAAATTTTACATCATCAGGATGTTTTTTGTAAAGTATAGATGCGATGATGGTGTTGATGCCGACCGATTTACCCTGGCCCGTAGCACCAGCCATAAGTAAGTGAGGCATTTTGGTAAGATCCGCTACAAAAACTTCATTACTAATGGTTTTGCCCATGGCAATTGGCAGATCCATAGTGGAGTTGCGGAAGGCAGGGGAGGCGAGGGCTTCTTTCAGCGAAACAATTTCCGGCGAAAGATTTGGCACTTCAATACCAATGGTACCCTTGCCTGGCATTGGCGCTATGATACGAATTCCAAGTGCTGATAAACTCAAAGCAATATCATCTTCCAGGCTTTTTATTTTGGAAATACGCACACCGGCAGCAGGAATAATTTCATAAAGCGTTACCGTAGGCCCTATGGTTGCTTCTATTTTATCTATGCTGATTTTATAGTTCTGCAGCGTTTCCACGATCAGGTTTTTGCGGTCTTCCAGCTCTTTAGGATCAACTTGTACATTGGTGGTCTGGTGATCTCTTAACAGGTTGAGGCTGGGAAACTGGTACCAGGAGTTTTTATTTTCCTGGATTTCTTCCATGTGTATGGCCTCATTGATAACTGACTGCGCCTTGGCCGGTACCGGCTGCTTCACCTGGAAATTTACACCATTTAACGTGGAATTTGGCTGTGGTTTTGGAGAAGCCGGTGGCGTTGCTACAGGTTCCGGTGGTGCAACTGCTACACCTTTTTCCGGCAATACAATCAGCTTAAACTCATCCTCATCTTGTTCCTCAATTTCATCTAATACGCTTTCCGGGCTTTTGGAATCTGCGGCTTTGCTTTGCGCAAAATTACCAACTGCCTGTGCTGAAGCATTTTCTAAAGGATCGTTATATAGCAGGGGTTCTTCTCTTTTGCGGAATGTTGGCAAGGTGAAATTGATATCGAACATTACGGTAAAAAAGCTCATGGCCGAAATGGTAAGCAGCAACGCAACACCAATAGCGCCTAACACCCCGCTGAGCCATAACTGCAGCTGGTAGCCCAGCGCGCCGCCAAAAAAATCTATATTTTGACCAAAAATACCGGTAAACTGGTTGCTTACATAGCCAAACAGCAGCGAAAAGAAAAATATGCTGATGCTGGAAAGTGTATACATTTTGGCAAGTTTTACGTTTTTTGCATCAAAAAGCAGCCTGAAGCCGGTGAGGAAAACCAGCGGTACGAAAATAAAAGAGGCCAGCCCAAACCAGCGGTAAATAAGCAGGTGCGAAAGCCATGCGCCAAAAATACCCATGTGGTTCTCGGTCATTTCGGGGTTGGCTTTTTTTATGGTTTCCCAGTCCAGCTGCGCAATAAGGCTTTGGTCTGTTTGCCAGGAACTCATAAAAGAAACCATGGCCAGCAGCATAAACACTGAAAAGCTAAGCAGTACCAGGCCGCTAACTTTTCTTACCTGGCCTTTGCGCCCGGCGGTTTCCTTCTCTTTTACTTTTACCGCAGCCTTTTTCTTGCCCGGCTGCTCCGGTGTTTTAAACTCGTTCTTAAAAGTATTTTCACGTGGTGCCATATATGGAGGGTGCTTTTCTTGACAGAACTTTCAAAATTAAATCAAATATAGGCTAAGCAATGGTGGAATGTGAACCAAATTTTTACACAGCGAAAACCATAAAATGCCCAAGATATCCACATAGTGTATGCCAAAGCATTTTTGGACTTAGTAATATATGGAGCCTGCAGCATTAGTTATGTAAACTCCTTATATTGGTATTTTAGTATGGCAGTTATTGAAAACGAATAATTTATAAGCCGTTAAAAGCTTGGTGTTTTGCTGCATTTTTTATTTCTTTGTTGTATCGTCACCCATTGAAAATGAGGAAAACTGCGCTCCTGGTTGTATTTTTATGTTTTCTGCAATCTGCAGCATGGGCACAGGCTGCATTTACTTTCAGGCTGCCCACCAGCCTTAGCGTTTGTACAGATACGGCTGTTTTCCAGCTGAAAGTTACCAATTCCGGTACAAAAGATACTTTCAGCTCTGCAAAAGTTACCTATAAAATGCCCCCGGGGTTCAGGTACGTTAAAAGCTCTGTAAGCGGCACCAGCGTTTCTGAAAGCAACATCAGCAACCTTTCTGCACCTGTTTTTTCTGTTCCCACTTTAAAACCCGGAGATTCTGCCAAGTTTACGCTGAAGGCCGTTGCAGATTGTGATGTAATTGGTTATATCAACAACAGCGGTACCATACGCAACCTGGCACTGCTTACTTACACCGGTGGTAAAGATTCTGCTTTTTCATCTACTTATGCTGTAAATGTTCCAACACTCAGCATCAGCAAAATCAGCAACCAGAGTTATGTAGGTTCACCTGGCGATACGTTTTCGAGGCGCATAGTTTTCACCAATACAGGAAATGGAAAAATTGCAGGGTTTACCTTTTATATTGTTCAGGCAAAAGATGTAAAAATAGATTCGCTGAAAGGTAAAAAATATACACAAAGCAACGATACGCTTAAGTTAATTTTCAACAGTACAGATTTTAAGAATATTGGTAATAAAGATGGCTACCTGGATAAAAGCGAAACCATTTTGTTGCAGGAATATCTTACGGTGAAAGCCTGCTCCAAGCTCGATGAAAAATTTATGACTACCTGGGGCTGCAACAACAAAATATGCGAAACCTATAACACAACTGCCGGCGTTGTCATCAGCCAGATTTACCCCGACCTGAAAGTTACGCCAACTCATTACCAGAGCACATGCCTTAACCGCACACTGGAGAACAACCAGAAGCTTACCCTAAAAAACAGCGGCAACGGACCGGCTTACAACGTAGTGGTAGATATTTTCCAGACCATTTACTACCCCGGCGGCTATTACGATACGGTACAATCTCGTATTGATGAGAACTCCATAAAAATAAAATATGGCAGCGGTACGGCCAGTAAAACCAAAGCCGATTCCCTTTTTAAAACTACTTCAAAGCCATGCCTCAATTACAGTGGCGCCATTGGCCGTTTCATAAAAATTATTCCAGTAATAAAAGCCGGCGAAACCGTAGAACTTACATGGGATGTTTACAGCTGCTGTGCCGCGCAGGGCTATATAAATACCTGGGGCTATAAAGTAGATTATACAGAGCAGTGCAAAGCCAAGAATTATACCACCGGGCTGCAAGGTGCAAATTACAGGATCTACCAGGCCTATACAGATAATGTTGCCAGTACTACAGATTTGATTGTAAACGATACCGTTAATTATTCCATTATAAGCACCGGGTACAACGAGCTTTTCCCGCAGGGCAGCAAGGCACGGCTGGTGTACGAGCTTACTTTGCCTTCTGGAGTAAATGTAAGAACAAGCGGTATACGGCTCAATCATTACACAGGTTCACCGGGCTGGCGCCCATCTTCTACGGTAACATCGGGCTCCCGGCTTACGCTAACTTTTGCTTATCCGCCGCCAACAGGTTTCGACCTCAGTAACTCATACCTGGAAATGGGCATGGCAGCAGATACCAGTTCCGGTAAAGGCAGCTGCGGCGATGTAAAAAAAATATCATTACGTGTAAGATACACTGCAGATGATACATGTGCCAGTTGCACCCAAAACCTGTTGTTAGATACCTTTACGGTGAAATTCAACTGCGGTAACCCCAAAAGAGTAGGCATGCAGAACCTCTCTGTTAATGTTGCGCGCACCAGCTTTGGCCTGCCCGATAATAACGATGACGGAAAACCCGATGCCACCGGAAGCCTTAACTTTTCTAAGATTGCAACGGACAGGGTAATGTATGGCGATACTTTTAAGATTGATTTTAAAGGAATTGTTCGTGTTAAAGGCACGCCAACTATTTTTCACCATGGTATTGCAGATATAAAGTTTAGTGATGATTATTTTGAACCCGTTGGATTTGAAGTGCGTATTGTAGATTCTGCCAACAACAAAGTTTATACCTGCGATAAAATGCCAACGTACGAGCGTAACGGGGCAAATTACCGTTTCTTTTTTCATTACGATTCGTTGAAAACCAAAGGCTGCAGCACTACACTTGCAAGCGGCTACCGGTACCGCAGTGGCGATTCCGTACAGATCAGGATTTTTTACAGGGTTACAACCAATAACTACGGCATGAAAAAAGTAGCCGTAAACAACATGTTCTTTTTTGGCGCCAACCCAAATCCTACCCGCCTGCGCGATTATTATTATATAGATAATTTCCCAGGTTATATAAACGTTGCGGGCTATTACCATACTTACTATGCATACACACCGGGGCAGCACACGGGCTGCAATACCATAAGCCTAATGCAGAGCTATTACCTTAGCATTGGGCCGTGCTGCGCCAACTATTCCGGTGGTAATCTTTTCCCGTACGAGTACAGGTACTGGTCTCATGCAAAAAAGTTTAAAACCGTGCTTCCTCCCGGCTACGAATATGTAAATGCAGGTGTTTATTACTACCCTACAGAGGGCACGGGCAAATATGGCACATATTACAGCAGTGTATGGCTACGGGAAAAGGTTGGCGATACCCTGTTTTTTGATATCGACAGCTTGTACACGCCCGGTGGCGGTAGCTGGTATTACAGCGATGATGGCTATGCCGGTACCATGGTTGTAAACGCCCGTGCCACATGCAACACAATACCAGGTGTTTACCACCCTGTAATACAATACCAAACGTATGAGCATGATAGTAAGCTCTCCGGCAGCGATTTAACTTTTCAGAACTATACAACCGTAATGTGGCAACCGCCCAACATTGCCCTGCAACCGGCATTAAAAACCGTAAATACGGTTACAGATACATTTAGCTGGACAGTGTATTTATCTAATAACCACGCGAGTGCCGATATTGACAAAGCATGGCTTGCTTTTTACTCGGAGAATAAAAAAATTGAAATAGACTCTGTAAAGCTAAGTACCGGTATTAAATATCCGCAAGACAACGGCGTTTACAAACTTGCCACGCTAAAAGGCGGCGAAACAAAAATATTAAAACTGCATGCCCGAATAAAAACCTGTGAGCGCGATAGCATAAAACTTGTAATGGGCTGGAATTGCGATGATTATCCTGACAGCGCAAAGCAATACAAATGCAAGGCAGATACCCTGGTACTTTATGCCGATCCCAAACAGCCAGGCGTACAGGTAAGAATGGTTTCAGCACCGGATTCGATGTACTTGTGCGATACCGCAAAGTACGTGGTGGAAGTGGCGAATACAAAAACAGGTTTTGCAAGCGAGTCTCAGGTAGATTTGTTGCTGAAGCCGGGCGTAAAGCTTGTAAAGGGCACCAGCTACCTGGAGTACCCTGTAGGCAGCAAGCCCGTTAAAATTTCAGACCCTGATTCATTGAATCCTTTTCTGTTCCGCTTTAGCGCCCGTAAAATGAGCAGCAAAATAGACTCCTTTGGCTTCTCCGGCTCTACAGATACCTTGCTGAATACTTTTAAAATTTATACGAGCATAGTTACTGATTGTGAATTTATTTCAGGCAGTAACCTGGAGTTTGCAGCCAACAGTTATAACCTTTGCAGCCAGCAGGTAAACGCAAGCAGCACCGTTTCACCGCCATTGTACCTGCGCGGTGCGGTAGCGCCTTATTTGTCACGTATAAGTATTCGTACAGGTAGCATCAACGCCTGTGGCCCCGGTACACAGCTAACTGTAAAAATGCTGAACATGGGCAATGGCAGTACCGATACGGCTGATAATATTTTCCTGTTATTGCCCAAAGGCTTATCTTTAGATAACAGTTTTTACAAAAAAATTAAAAATACACCGGCAGACAGTACACGTGAAGAGTTGATAATAAATAACCAGAAACGCATATCATGGAAATTGCCAGTTGGTGTTGTAAGTGGCGATTCTGTTGTTTTCAGCGTGTGGCTAAAGGCAGATAGCAGCACGGCATGTTCCAACCCGCAATTGTTTTTACAGTCCACTACCCGCAAGGCGTTAACCTGTATCAGCGATAATTCAACCTGTTATTCGCGTATCGAAACAGGTCGACTGCTGCAAACCATAGAGATAAAAAAACCACAGATTGTACTGAGTGGTTTCAGCGCTTTTGCGAAAAATAATGCATCGGGCGGCGAAGCTATCACTATAAAAATCAACATTAAAAACACAGGAGATACATTAAAGCCAGGCAAAGGGCAATTAGTAAGGTTTTACCTGGATACAGATGGAAACAGGAAATTTTCTTCGGGGGATAAAGAAATTGGCGCAGATACCATTACATCTGCTTTAAAGCCAAACAGCAGCATAAGTCTTACCAAAACCTTTAATATAGCAGCCGGTAAAAATTGTGCGCTTGTGGCTTATTGGGATTCTACAGGCACCAACTGCAGCTGTACACCTGCGCAGGCTTATCTCGGTTCTATCCCGTTACGAAATGCGGGTACAGATACGGCTGCCTGTTTCGGGCAGGCCATAACCCTCGGGCAGGATTCTATTAAAGGTTATCAATACCGCTGGTGGCCAGGCAGCCTGGTGGCAGATTCTACCAAAAGCCTAACAACTTTTACAGGAAAAAACACCGGCAGCAATACGCAAATCCACAGGCTTGTACTCATCACCACCCGCCCGGGCAACTGTACCGTGCGCGATACAATTGTTGTGAAATCTTATCCCGACTTTAAGATAGATCCCGGGTATGAAAAAACAATATGTTACGGTGGTACGGCCAATATTGGCGGCTCTCCAACGTTCAGCGGCGGCAGTACAGCAGGCGTTACATATATATGGCAGCCGAAAAATGGTTTAAATGCCGATAACATTGCCAACCCCAAAGCATCGCCCAAACAAACCACCTGGTATAAGCTAACGGTTGTACAGAATGGCTGTGCCAAAACAGATTCTGTAATGGTTGAGGTGCTGGATATACCGGTTGCAGATGCGGGAAATGACAAAAACATTTGCCAGGGCGATACAGTAAAACTCGGCGGAACGGTTGTGGCAAGCAGCGGTAGAAGCCCTTATAATTATGCCTGGAGCCCATCAACCGGTTTGTCAGCTACAACTGCCACCAATCCAAATGCATATCCCGGCAGTACAACATCTTATATATTAACCGTTACCGATGCAAACGGCTGCAAAGGCTATGATACTGTTACCGTTACAGTGAATAAAAATCCGGTTGCCGATGCAGGAAAAGATGCGAACATTTGCGCGGGGGATAGCATAAAAATAGGTGGATCTAAAGCTGCCAGCGGAGGTATTTCTCCATACACCTATATATGGCAGCCATCTAAAGGCTTAAACGACAGCACAGCAGCCAACCCTTATGCAAAACCATTAACAACAACAACATACACGCTAACGGTTACCGATGCAAAAGGCTGCACTAACAGTGCTTCCGTGAAAATAACGGTTAATAGCTTGCCGGTGGCAGCGGCCGGTAAAAACCGTGAAATCTGCTGTGGAGATACAGTTGCCATTGGCGGAAGCCCGACAGCCAGCGGCGGCACCGGAACTTACACTTATCTTTGGATGCCCGATAAACACATTTCTTCCAAAACAGCGGCAAACCCCAGAGTATTTCCTTCAGCTACAACTACATATAAGGTAAAAGTAACCGATACAAAAGGCTGCTTTAGTTTCGATAGCGTTAAAATTACCGTAAATGCGCTGCCAATAATAGAGGCAGGTAAAAACGATACCATCTGCGAAACTGATACTTTAAAACTGGGCGCAACTGCAAAAGCCAGTTATAAATACAGCTGGTCTCCGGGCAGGTTGATGAAAGATTCCACTGTATTAAATCCATATATATATCCGGCCAAAAATACTTCGTTTGTGTTAACTGCCACAGATGCAAAAGGCTGCGTATCGAAAGATACGATACATATTTTTGTTCGCTCGCGCAAAGCACTCGCTGCACCCGAAATAAAATGCGCGCTGGTGCTCGACTCGGCACGGATTCAGCTGAACTGGGACAGCATACCCGCAAATATTGAATTTAAAAACTATAAAATTTACAGGAAAAAGGGCGCAGGGAACGCCGTTTTGGTAGCCAGCATTACCAATCGCGGTACGTTAACTTTTACTGATTCTGTTGCTAATGATGCTTTCAGCCAGCCGTACAGCTATTTTATAAGCACGGTAAACAAATGCCATGTGGAAGGCAAAAGCAGCGAAAACCTGGGCACCATAATACTGAAAGGCACGCAGGCCGGCGATAAAATCCTGAACCTGAGCTGGAATGCGCCATATAAAGGTACGCTGAAATATACTTTGGAATACAATACCGGCAGTGGGTTCAAAGCATACGATTCCACCACAAAAACAAATTACAGGCTGCAGGCATGCCGGCTTAAAGCAAATTACCGGATAAAATTTGTACTCAACAGCGGCTGCACAATTTACAGCAATGCCACACCAGTTTTCGAGCTGAAAGACACAACCCCGCCGGCGGTGAACAAGCTGCTGCTGGCTACGGCAGATAGCTGGAATAAGATCAGCCTGCAGTTTGATGCAAGTGATTCTGCCGATGTAAAAAAGTATAAAATATACCGGGCCGAAAACAAGGGCAATTTTACTTTTATGGTCAACGTGCAAGGCAAGGGGAAATTGTTTACCTATACCGATGCAAATGTTTACGCACAGAAAAATTTCTACACTTACAAGATAAGCGTAGAAGATACCTGTGGCAATATTTCCGGCTATACCACTGCCCATACACCGGTGCTTTTAACGGGCGCGGCAGGCAATTACCAGGCAAGCCTGCAATGGAAGCCATATAAAGGTTTTGCTATAAAAAGGCAGGAATTACAGCTTTACCACAACGGCGCATGGAAAAACATCTACACTTTTTCCGCAACAGACACACAGTTTACAGATGCGCCCCTGCCTTGCAACATCGCCAGGATATACAGGATAAAAACAGTTGGTACAGATTCCTCACTGGCATCGTTTTCTGACAGTATAATAGTTACACCTTTCGATACAGTGAAACCGGCAGTGCCGCAATTAAATTATGTAACGGTAAATCCCAACACCGGCGTTACGCTGAGCTGGCAAAAAGTGGCAGATCCAGATGTAAAGAATTATGTAATTTATCGCAGTGGCAGCAATTCTGCCAATTGGCAAGCTATAGATACTGCAGGCAATACCAGTAATTATACAGATAAGCCCAATGCGTTGCAAGACAGCATCTGGCAATATGCCATCAGCGCGCTGGACAGCTGCGCATTTAATGAAAGCAATAGTTCTCAGCTGCACAATACCATTTTATTAAAGGCCAAAGTAAATGGCTGCGAACAGGCGGCATACCTTAGCTGGAACCCTTACATCAACTGGAAAAACGGGGTACAACATTACCTCGTTTACCGAAGCAAAGCAAACACAGCAGAAATTTTGCTGGACAGTACCACTGCCACCAGCTGGAAAGACACAGCCATTGATTTCCGCAATATATATACTTACAGGGTGGAAGCCGTGGAAAAGAAAATAAATGCAAAATCTTCTTCCAATACCATAAATATACAAACGGCAAACCCAGGTACGCCGGAAATTCTGTTCGCCACCAAGCAAAACACTTCTGCAGATTCCGGCCGCATACTGGTGAAATGGGAAGTAAAAAATCCATCCATATATGCCGCCTACCGGAAATTGTTTTACCGGAATTCCCGCACCGGCAGCTATACTTTACTTGCCGATAATCTGCCGCTAAAACAGGATACTTTCCTGCACACAGGGTTAAATACACGCGCAGGTTACCACGATTATCTCCTGCAGATGATAGATTCCTGCGGCAACGTTTCAGACTCATCTGTAATCCATACACCGGTAGACATTACTGTAAAAATCGGCCAGCTTGTGCATACACTTCACTGGAGCCCATATAGCGGATGGCCAAAAAATACTTATGTAGTGCAGAAATGGAACGGGGCAAAATTTTACGACCTGGACACCATACCTGGAAACGATACTTCGCTGCGTAAATTCCCCGCGCCTTGCAACACCGATATTTTTTACCGCATTAAGTCCATCGGGCCAAAAGGGCAAACCAGCTACTCCGATACCATGGGTGGCCGTGCTATAGATTCCATTCCGCCAAATGCCACAACCCTCAAAAATGTAAGCGTACTCAATGGTAAAAGTGTGCAGGTAGATTTCACCGGTGCAGATTCGCTGGATATTTATGCGTATGCCATACAGCGGAGTAACGGATCTGGCTGGACAACTGCAGGCCAGGTGCTCTTTACGCAGCCTGCTGATAATCATATTTTTATAGATAAAATAAATACATGGCAGAACCAGCTCTGCTATACCATTATTACATTAGATTCCTGTTTAAATGCTGCAGCATCCGATACTTTCTGTACCATACAGCTCGGCGGTAAGGAGCAGAACCTGGCCAACCAGGTGTACTGGCTGCCATTTAAAGGTTATAATATTGATACCTATTACGTGCAGCATTTAATAAATAATAACTGGGATACGCTGGCTTCTGTAAAAGGCAATGATACAGCATATTACCACTCGCCGCTGCCGTGTAATGTACCGGTAAGCTACAGGATTGCAGGCGTACAGCATGGCGGTTACCTTACCTTATCCGATTCGGTTACACTTGTACCATTTGATACTATTAAACCGCAAGCGCCGGTGATTGATTTTATATCTGTGCTGGATAAGCAAAGTTTCCGTACGCAATGGCAGCTGAGTGCAGATAAAGATGTGAAGCTGTACGAGTTGCAGGTACGATCAGAAAACGGCAGCTGGCAGGTAGAAGATACGCTGGACCGTAAAACCACATATATAGTAACGGCAAAAAATACTTTAGATTCCGCTTATTTCTTCCGCGTGGTGGCCATTGATTCATGTGCCGATAACCGTTCTGTTCCAGCAACGGCGCACAAAACTATTCAACTAAAAGGTACACCGAAAAACCTTGCCAGCGCTTTGCAATGGAATGCTTATGAAGGCTTTGATGTGAAAAATTATGTGGTGTACCGCTGGCAGAATGCTGCTTTTATGCCAATTGATACCGTTAACGGAAATACACTGGGTTACCTGGATACCGGTTTACAGTGCAACGTACCATTCATTTATAAGGTAAGCGCTCTGGAAAATAATGGTAAGTTTATTTCATTTTCAGATTCGGTTTCGGTTACGCCGTTCGATACCATAAAACCCCCTGCGCCAACCATACATTTTGCCACCGTTTTGCGCAATGGCAGTATAGCGCTGTACTGGAAAAAAAGCGTTCCCGATGTAAAGTTGTATGAAATCTGGGCAGATGACGGCAAAGGCTGGAAGGTGAAAGATACCATCAGCGGGCTATTGGAAACCACAATAAATGGCTTGAATACAGCCGGCGGCAATTACTGCTTCCGCATTGCAGCCATAGATTCCTGCGCGGAAAATAAAAGCGCGTACAGCGTTGCGCATTGCCCTGTGCAGCTCAACGGTAAATCCGGTAATTTAGCCAGCCACCTCAGCTGGAGCTCGTACAAAGGCTTCAGCGTAGCCAAATATTACATATATGTGTACGATAAAAAATGGTTGAAGGCGGATTCTGTAAACGGCAGTGAGATCCAATACACCCATACCAACCTGCCTTGCAATGTGCCGGTTACGTATAAGATTGGTGCGCTGGATGCAGGTGGCCAGTTCCTCAGCTATTCCGATAGTATTGTGCTCACGCCTTTCGATACCATTAAACCGGCTGCCACAACGCTAAAATATGCCGGTGTTCTGCCAGATCGCAGCATTGAAATTGCCTGGCAGTGGAACAGGAATACAGATGTAAAGTATTTCGAGGTATGGCGCAGCAAAGGCCAGGAAAGCTTCCGTAAAATTGCAAACGTGGTGTACGATTCGCAGTTTGTAGATACGCAGGTACAGCCGGGCAGTTCAGCTTACAGGTATTATATTGTTTCGGTAGATTCCTGTAACAGCCTCAACCGCTCTGCGCCTTCAGATACCGACCAGATTATGAACGTACAGCTCCACACCGGTGGCTGCAAACCATTTGTGAAACTAAGCTGGAGCGCCTATACCGAATTGCCGCAGCTGACAGATATTTATGAGATTTACCGTGCAACCGATGGCGGTACATTCAGCAAAATAGCAGAAACGAATGCAAACACCCGCTATTTTACAGATACCCTGGTACTGGCCGATGTGGCTTATCAGTATAAAATAAAAGCAGTGGATTCTGAAAGCGGTTACAGCTCGTTTTCGGATACTGCAGTGGCCGTGCCATGGATATTTCCGCTGGCAGATAGCAACCAGATAGCCTATACAAGCATACGCAAAACAGGCAAAACAAACGGAGAAATACTGGTAAACTGGCACAGGTATAACTTTACTGCCGATACATTTGCCCGCGGTTACAGGCTTTACAGGAGCACCGTTGCAGCAGGGCCATACAAGCTTATTTATACCACCAACAATTTTTACGATACTGCATATATAGATGCCGGGAAAAATACTTCAGACAGCGCACATTTTTACTATGTTACAGTGTATAACAGCTGCTATGTGAACGGGCCCGCCAGCAGGTTGCATCAACCGGTAAACCTTGCCGTGGAAAACCGGAATTTGGCATCAGCGCTAAGCTGGAACAAATACCGTGGCGAAGCTGTGCTGTATTATGAGATTCATCGAAACAAAAACAAAGAAGGTTATAAAAAAATAGCCACACTATCAGCAGGAGACAGCGCATACCTGGATACAACAGTGCTTTGCAAACAGCAATACAGTTACCAGGTTTTTGCTCATTTAAGCAACGGAAAAATTTCATTATCTGATGTTGAAACCGTTACAAGCTTCGATACCATTCCACCACAAAAACCAGATTTGCTGGTGCTGTCGGTAGATAAATCGCATGCCCGTTTTGGTGAAATATCTTTGAAGTTCAAAGGCAATAAAGAGCCGAACCGCTCAGGCTACCGCATATTTTCCAAAGCCTTAAACGGCAGCTTTGTGCCATTCGATGATTATTTCCATACCAAAGCCGATACCGTGGCCTGGAAGGAATTCCCCATCAGCAGCTCCAAAGTGCCGTTTACCTGTTTTGTGGCTGCGCTGGATTCCTGCGGGAATATTTCAATGCCAAGCGATACGCACACTACGGTTTATTTAAGCGCCAAAGCCTATAGCGGGTATATGCAGCTTAGCTGGTCGCCATACATCGGTTTCCGCAACACCTACAGCTATAAGGTAGAGCGATCTAAAGATAATATAAGCTGGACCACAATTTCCACTTTGCCGCAAGATGTTTTTTCACTGCGTGACAGCCTTGTGGAATGTAAGCAATTCTACATGTACCGCATTGTATCTGCAGAAGATAAAACTGGCGCTGTTTCTTACTCTAATGTACCGGGCGATACCGCTTTTGAAACCGACTTGCCGGTTGCTGCAGAAATAAAATATGTTACGGTTTCTGCCCCGGGAACAATACATATAAGCTGGAATGCTTCATCATCAAAAGATGCTGCTTATTATCACCTGTACAGGAGCAATGATATGGGAAAAACCTGGGAAGAAATAGCCTATGGACTTACAGGTACCGCATATAACGATAATGGAAAAAATACCTTCGGTACGGTTTACCAATACAAGATTTTAACAGAAGATAAGTGCGGGAACATTGCAGCAAACTATTCTGAACCACATGGCACCATTAAGCTGCGCGCTAACGCCGGCAACGAAAAAGTGGATGTAAACTGGAACGCTTACCTGGGCTGGGCGCCCGATGCCTACAGGGTTTACCGCGATGGCTTGCTGCTAACAACTTTACCCGGAAATGCCTTAACCTATACAGACACAGCTGTAATCTGCATCAACACTTACGAATACCAGGTTTTAGCGTTGAAATATGGTGAAGATACATTGTTTTCTGCCAGCAATGCAGATACCGCGAAGCCATACGATTATAACAAGCCGCAAAGTGTTTATTTGAAGACTGCAACCGTGAGCCAGCCGAACAGTGAAGTGCAGCTTGTATGGGAACCATCTGTTAGTAAAGATGTAAAAGGCTATAACATCTACCGCAGAAACGGCAATACAGGTTTTTACGAATTTGTGGACAGTACCGGCAATACAACATTTACAGATAAAGCTGGGCCAATAACTGCTTCTCATTGTTATTATATAGAGCCTTATGATTATTGCGGCAATACCGGTGCCTGGAGCAACAAAGGCTGCCTGATTATTCTTTTTGGTGATGCAAAATCCGGGGAAAACCACCTCGCATGGAACCCTTACGAGGCCTGGAAAAACAATACTCAGCATTATAACATCTACCGAAACGACGATTCATCCGGCTGGCGAAAAATCAATACCATCAGCAATATTAAATACACCGATCGTGCTTTTGCAGATACAACAATAGCACAATTTTGTTACAAGGTAGAAGCGGTAGAAATGGGTACAGGCGAGGTTTCGTTTTCAACCGTTACCTGCCTGCAGCAGCAGCCCGTAGTTTATATTCCGAATGCTTTTTCGCCGGGTGAAAAAGATGGCATTAACGATTTATTTGCACCTGGCGGCCTGTACATAAAAAATTACAAAATGCTGATTTATAACCGCTGGGGCCAGCTGGTATATGAGAATAACAAAGCCAGGGGCTGGGATGGAAATTACCGTGGCAAACCTTGTACGGTTGGCATTTACCTGTACCGTATAGAAATTGAAAGCTTTAACGGCGAAAAAACATGGCATGAAGGAACGCTGATGCTGCTTCGCTAAAGCATTTTTTTAATATTGTATATATGGGGTGCGGCTTTATTTTCAGGATTTTATGCTGCCGTCTAAATTCAGCCCAAGCTTCTCCAGAATCTGGTTCTCAAAACTTTCACAGCAGGGTTCTATTTGCGCTTCCGCCAAAGTAAAATTTTCTGATATTGACTGGTAAAAAATAGTAACCTCAGAATCTATGTTCCTGTGTTTCGGGCATTCCAGCAGGGCGACTGCATTTGAGATTTTGGTGCGGAAAACCTGGCTACCCCTGAATGTTGCATTATCTTCGATACGATTTTGCGGGTTCAGTAATTTAAAGTAGATGAGCACCATAACAGGTGCAAAATTAGTATTTAAGATTTATAATCGTCCATTAAATATACATAACGGATTAATCAACAGATGATTTCGAATAAAATGCTGAGATTTGAAAAAGGAAACTTAAAAGTACCCCGGGCGGAGGGCGCCAAATTAATACTTCTTTACTAAAGAATAAAATTTATTCTTTTCTAATAAATATTTTATCTTTGTAGCTGCATTTTATTTTGATGAGTCTACAGTGGAATGTTTCGGAAGTAATAAAATTTTCCGAGAGTGATTCCAAGAGTTCAGTATTTTTAAATGTAATTATATGGCGACCGGGAAATTAATTTTACACGATGATGTTGACTCTTTTGATAGGAAAAGGGTGTATATTAAATTTTCACATAAAGGAAAAGTAGCTTTAGTAAGTACGCCCGAAAAGATTAATCCAGATCATCTTGATAAGGATAAATTTTTAACTAAGAAGTTGCGGGTAACTAATATAGTAAAATTATATGGTAGTATTAATGAAAGACTTAGTAAGCTTGAATTTTTGTGTACCAGTATTCTTGAGAAATTTATATACATTAACCCCAGTTCATTTACTGTTGATGACATAAAACGTGATTGCTTACAGAAAATAACATGGAAAGAAATTGAAGAAGAGAAACAGGAATCATGGCTTTCACAGTTTAATAAATGGATGAAATACAGACAAGATGAAGAAGCTGCGGATGAAAAGACTATTTATAATTATACCTCAACACGCAATGTTTTCTTAGAATATTTAACAAGCTCTGGAAGCGAACAATTATCTATATTACAGGTAACTGGCCAACTTTTGAATAAATGGATAAAATCAATGCTGGCCAACCAAAGGGACCCGGCTACCATTAAAAAACATATTTCAATTATTCGTAAATGCTGTTGTTATTATAAACATGCTGAGATTCGCGCTGAATGGAAACCCAGCATACCATTGAAAATTGTTAAAAAACAAGGTGTAGCATTTACTGTGGAAGAAATCAGGAAAATGTATATATATGAACCGGATCAGCCAGAAGTATATCAACCTATCAAAGATTTACTTTTCAGGTTTATTGCTTCCGGTGTGAGGTGGAGTGACCAGGATATTCAATTTTTACAGCAAGGCCAATTCATTCCAAAACGTAATCACAAAAATCAGAATATTTCTTATATACCGCTGAATCGTTATCTTATTGAAGTACTTGACAAACCAAAGCCTGTAATGTCAATAAAACACTTTAATAAATATGTTAAAAAATTCTGTGAAAAAGCAGGAATAGATTCGCTCGTTCCATCAGAGAAAGTAATAAATGGAAAAGTTGTTGAAAGCTTTGTGCCAAAATGGAAGCGCGTTTCCAGCAAGATTGGTAGAAAGAGCCTTGTTTCACTTTTAACCGCCGCCGGGTTCAATGAAGCCGATATCAGGAAAATAATCGGGAACAATGTCGAGTTGGAAGCTTACCAGGTAGTTGATTTGGAAGCATTAGGAAAAAAGGTCCGCGAAGACTTAGGTGGTGTAATGGACTTGAGCTAACCGGCGTTTACCTTTGTTTTTCATGGCTTCGACAAGCTCTGTCTCTTTATATTTCTTATGACGAGGTGTACCATAGTTTGTAATTATACCTCTGTCTTCCCACAGCTTTAGTGCGCCTGGAGAAATCTTCTTAAAGCGATCATCCTTTAAATATAAAGATAAAACCTCTTTGAGATCGTATTCCTTTTCTGGTACTGAATATGATGGAAGTAAATTTTCTTTTTTAAACTTTTCTATAGCAGTATTAACACCAACCTCTGTGGCATAAATAATTATTTCTGTTAAAAAAACATTCAAAGCACTAATAACCCTTTCCATCTCAGACTATTTTTTACTTGTGTTGGTTGTATTTGCTTGCAGCTTTTTTAATTGTGCTTCCAGCATTTTAATTTTTTCATCCTGTTGTTTATTTTTCTTTCTAAGTTCTCGGTTATCAAGCTGAAGGTCTTTTGGGGTAATGCTATTTCTATACCTATCTTCTGGTGTAATTCTATTAAAATAAATCCCGGAAACTTTCCAAAATTCCAACACATCTTTTAGTGGAATATTAGTTTCGCTATGGAAATTTTTACTTGCTATGAAATATTCACCTTCAAATGATTTGCATTGCCCAAAAAGTAATTCTTTCTTCTTTGTAATTATAAAATAATAACTACGGATTTCAGCGTTTTCTACTTTTATAGCATAAGCCAAATCGTCTTTAAGAAAAACGTAATCAGGATGATCAACCGGGATATCCATCCACATGTCGGCAGGTCTTGTAATTTCGGGTACACCTTTAATAGTTAACCGCTGAAGGTATTCCCGGTCCATATATTTCATGCCAAACGCACCAAATTCATCGCGTGGCAAATACGGTATTCCAATTATATCTTGAATAGATTTTTCGCCTGTTTGTACATAATTTAAATCTATAAATGGGAATTTATCCTTTAAAGCTTTTATCAGGCCTTTTGAAATTTGTTTTCGGCCATTTAGAATATTTGTCAGCGTTTGTGGGCTGTAATCTATTAAGCGGCCCAGGTCTGATAGATTCTTTATTTTTTTTTCGTGCTTCAGATTGTCAATAATTTCTTTTAACCTTTCTAAGTCTTCCATACAGAATATTTATTTTTCAAATATAAATAAAATATCCAAAATGGATAAAAAATATTACGTAATAAAAAATAATCGATTTTTTAGAAGATTCACGGACGCCGGATATTCATCAAAAATAGAATACTTGTGATTAGGAATAATTTAGCAGCGGAGCGGAGCGATGGGCCCTTTTCCCCACGTATTAATTAAAAAAACTCTGCCGGAGAAATATTCAGCGCTTTGGCTAAGGATATTAGTATTTTGTATGAAAAGTTGAGATCACCCCTTTCGATGCGGTGCACGGTTGATTTTGCCAAATCAGCTTCATCAGCCAGTTTTTGCAAACTTAATTTTTTAGCTGTACGCTTTTCTTTAAGTTTTTTACCAAAAGCTACTAAATCGTTATTGGCTACCACATTTCAAAAATGTAAGGAAATATTTTAATAAATGGTAGTCGATTCGCTTACATGTCGGTCTGGTTTATTATATTTGTAACTTGTTTATCTATAGGTGTTTAAATTTTTTGCTTGCCAAGGTGTATATTATTACCTGTAGAATATAGCCAATAAAAGCCCTTTAAAGTACATAAATCGCATATGTTAATCGTTCCAAACATTGGTAATGTATTTGACCTTTTGCTGGAGAATACCTGTGATGCGGTTATTGTATTTGCTAAATATGGATATACATGTATGGAAACGGACTGGAAAATTTTCCTAAAAAAAATTTCTGTCAATGAGGATGAATTTACCAGAATTGGTTCGTCTTATAAAAGCCATCATTCCATTCCGATTATAGTAAACATAAACAGTGAAAAAAAGTATGTTTACTTTTTACGAAACGAGCAAAACGAAGATTGTATTTCGGATAGCCGCCTGGTGTTACAACTTACTGCGGCTATTAAAACACTACAGTTAATTGGTTGTAAATCTATAGGCTTTACTGGCGCAAGGCCAACAAACTATTTACCGGGGTTACCTGACGATAAGTTAGAAATTAAAAACCGAAAAAAAACACACAACGATAAGGCTTACAGGGAGCGGGTTGATCTTATTCTGGATTTGTTGTATAGTTATAATGGTCAGTCGCCGAATAACTTAAAAATACATTTAATCTCAAGGAACGATGTTTTTACCAGATCGATATTAGCACCAATAAATATTTAACCAGTAAAAGTCACTTTTTCAGAAAAATTTTCAGAAAAAATTTTTGCAACATATTGTTAGCCAATATTTTGATTCCCCTGGCGGTCTATAAGCCGGGATACATAGAGACTGGGATACTTCTGCCAGGGATACCAGTTAATTTTAAAATATATAAAAATATGGAATTTCACCAAGCTGTAAAAAACGCTTTAGTAGCCTACCTCGAAGAAAAGTATGGACGCGAAAAATATAATGAAGCTGTAGAAGCTTTGCAAAGCAGACATCATGCTACCGGACGTCATGCAGATGACGATAAATTCTTTTATCAATTAAGATATTTTCTGGGCGAAGAAAATCCACCTAAAAATAATATATATGAATTCCTTATGGAAGCTCTCAACGAAAAATTCAGGATAAATGGAGCTTAGCATCCCAAACAGAAAGCTTGATTAGGATGCTAAATAATTTATAATACAGGTATTTATATAAAATATAGGATTAACATCCAGAGCGGCGCGATGGCGATGAGTGTCAAATGCGGATATCGCATAATTGAAGCAAAGTGCAATAAAATTGGAACCTGAAACTATATTATTTCTGAACTTCTTCTTTGTGTGCTAATTTTCTACCAATAAACATTCCAGCGCCTACCAGTATCAGAGAGCCACTAAATATTGAGCCCATTATTTCATGACCTTTTTCTAACAGAAAATATGAGAAGGCCAGGCCAGCCATCATAATAAAGAAAGCAAACCACTGGCCTTTAGAATGGATGTTAAAACTTCTTTTTTGATCTTTTTGCAGAAATGCATGTCTGAAATTTTGCTCTTTCTCTACCATCTGCATAATACGTTCAGCACCTTGCGGAATTAACGCATTATACTTTTTCGAGTTCTTCGGAATCAGGTAAAGGGTTATCTATATGAGTGAGCTCAGTAGTTTGCTCGTGCTGACTACCTTTTTGTGTATGTTTCAGTTGCTGTTTGGCCATTATGGTCTGAAGAATAGTTAATTGCAAATTTATCTATTCCTCTCCGAAAATCCATACCAACCAATACGCTATCTGCACGAATATTCATTTTATCGGCTTGCAATCCGCCCTTGTTCTGCATGATCCTTAAACGATATTCATGGTAAACCCTATGTCTATTTGTCCTTGGGCGAATAGCGAGTGCGCCGCAAAGATCAAAGGCTTTAACAAAGCCATCGAAGAAATATACTATGTATGATGACACGGCTATAAGGGTTAATTAATTACTTATAACAAGGAAAATCCGAGTTTATTGTTTAAAAATCAAATATTGAGCCGTAAACCTGAATTTTCCTGCAAAGTTACAGTTTATTACTGAAATATGAAATTCTCCGACAAATCTCGGATTTTTAGTCAAATATCAAATTTATTTTCAATTAATAAAATGTTCCTGATAATTAAATTTTATAAATATTAGGTTTCTCCAATTCCAAGCTTTGTAAAAATCGTTTCTAAAAAACTGAATTGTATATATGAGCTCGTCAGAAAATGCTTTTGTATATTGTAATTGGGATAATGTATTTAATATTAATGATGTAGGCCACCGCCAGCAAGATGCATGATAATAAACAGCATGAGCAGCGCGATAAGGCCTATAATAATAATATATGTTTTGCTGGCTTTCAGATTACCTGGGTTATTCGCTGATTTTTCATGCTGTAGTTTGTTTTTACGCCCATACCCGGTTTGGCCCCAGGGTTTGTATACAGACAGAGCAATTGTAATTAATAATACAAATATTGCAGCAGCGGCATCAGCAGTAAGCTGTATTCGCAAACCACGGAGATCGGTACTGCTAAGTATTTTGTGTGATGCTACTTCAGCCATTTTAGTGATAAGCTGCATGTGCAGCAGTAGCAGTATGGTTGAACCAACTGTTAAGAATAATTTAACAATGATCCAGTAGTGGCGGAACAAACCCCACTTAGTACCTAAAGATTGTATAAGGCCGGTTAACAGCGCAAGTAAACTTGCAGGTACAATTACATACCAGGCGATTAAATCCATAGTTATATAAGCAGAACGAACCATTTGATTATCCTGGCTATATAAACCTGCAAGAGCCAGAACCAGAAAACCGGCAACAGCACCAAGCCAACCCACTGAGAAAGTAATGTGAGCGGTAAGAGCAAACTTGCGGGCTGTTGGGTTCATAATCATAATTGGCGTAGTTTTTAATTAAAAACCATTGTACATATAGAATATGCGTGAAGAATATTTCAACATCAGGCTTCCTGCAAAACAGTTTCTACATCCTGACCTGCATATATAGTTTCGTCGGAAAATGCTTTGGGTGTGGGTTGTAATGCTTCTCGTAGAACTTGCTGCAACAAGGCTTCGTTTTGTTGCCGGCTTGTATTAATACTTGATTCCAACACAGCACACATATTCACCAATTCTTCCAGCTTTTTTACAATACGGTTTTGCTCTGCTAAAGGTGGTAGAGGGAACATTAAATTAAGAATATTTTCTCTGCTTATTCCTGGTATACCAGTACCTTTCATTTTTGATTGTAGAAGGTCAAATGAGATTCTTATGAAGTTGTATATAAAATCTCTCGATAACAGAATAGGTCGCACCGCCATTAACTGTCTTCCAATAACGATTTTAGGAAGGTTGCATATATTAAGTTTTCCTACTCCCGAACCCTTTACTGTTATAAGAATATCGTCTGTTTTAGAAAAAACTCTTGGTTTTGTAGTCCAACGTGTTGGTATAGGAAAGGTTTTTCCAAAATCAGAAGGCCCTGTCATATAGGGAAACCCTTTGCCATCTAAATTATATTCATGAGAATCTATGTGTTGCCCTGAAATTAAATCTATAACATGGCCTAATCTACACCAAGCCCAGTTTTCCGGTATTTCATAAGGAATTTCATCTGATTTGATTGGCGGTAAAGGTTTTTCTTTTTTTAGTTTTTTATCTTTGATTAACTGTTTTTTCTCAGCTTTAATTTTCTTCAGTAGCTCTGTTGCAGGTTCGTCATCTGTATTTTGGGGTATCAATTTTCCCATCATCGCTTCGCGCAAAAAAGCCTGGCGAAGTTGTTTCAGTAAAGCTTGCTGGTGGTTTATTTCATCTTTTAGGGCCAAACTATTTTTCTCTGTGTGCTTATATAGCTTCTCAATTTTAACCTGGTTATCAATGCTTGAATAAGGTATTTTCCAGTTCAATACATTTACCGGTCTTATCGCAGCATAATTCGTTGAACCAACGGCTTTAATCTGATCCTGCAAAATCTGTAGCTTGGATATAATCTCCAGGTATGCTGGCCTTATTTTACTTTCATCGAGCTCAAACAGAAAATAATGGCTGCTCACTATGGCGCCATCCAGTTCTTCAGGTACAAAACCATATCCGCCAACCTTGGCATCCATTTCGGCAACTAAAAAGTCTCCGGCTTTGCAAACCTGTTGTTTCTTGGTTTTAATATCTTTTCCCTTTACAATTCCTCTAAGTACAACCCCTTTTCGGTGAACTTGTACACGGCATAGCTTATAGTCTTTATCATCGTCAATTGTAATAAAGCCCTTACGCTGTTTAATTACTTCGCCCAGTTTCATTGTATAGCCACTTTTAATTGGTTTAACAATGAATTACTTTTAGCGAAGCTGTGCTCCAGCATATCCATCAGTTCAATACTGGAATATTCCTGTACATTTTCCTGTTTTGACGGATTTTTAATATCCAGGTCATAGTTGCGGTCAATGATGGTTTGTACATTAACTTTCCAGCATATTTCGCTTTCTTTCCTGTTATTCCACCACTGTTTTATAGGCTCGAACTCCTGCTGCTGTATAACCTTGGTTTTACTGTACGATTTCTGTCCTTCCGGTAACCTGTGCTCATAGTACCAAACTTCTTTTGTGCGTTCGCCTTTATCAAAAAACAGAATATTGGTAGCCACTGTAGCATACGGCTGGAAAACGCTATTAGGTAAACGGATGATGGTATGCAGGTTACAGTCTTCCAGTAATTTCTGTCTAACGCGCTGTTTCACGCCTTCACCTGTTAACGATCCGTCCGGTAAAATAATCGCCGCCCTTCCATTAGGTTTTAATAAATGAACCATCAGGATAAGGAAAAGATCGGCACTTTCCCTGGTACGGTACGTCTGTGGGAAATTTGTTTCGTTGCTATTAGAAACCGTTCCGCCAAATGGTGGATTGGCTATAATTATATCAACTTTATCTTTAGGTTTATAGTCTGTTAACGGCTTATCCAGCGAGTCGCGATGTAGTACATTTGGTACCTCAATATCATGCAAAATAAGGTTTGTGGTGGCCAGAACGAAGGGTAGGGGCTTCCATTCCCATCCTCGCACGTTTTGTTGTATGCTTTTGTGTTCGTCAACATTTTTAGCCTGGGCTTTTAAATGTTCTACCACGGCGGTTAAGAATCCTGCTGTGCCCATTGCAGGGTCCAGAATAGTTTCGCCAAGTTTCGGGTTTAACATTTCTGTCATAAACCCGGTTAGTGCACGTGGTGTATAAAACTCTCCATACGCTCCAGCGCTCTGTAATTCTTTCAGGATGGTCTCATATATGTCACCGAAGAGATGGCGCTCTGTAGCTACGTTAAAATCGATTTCATTCAGTTTGTTAATAACCTGGCGGATATATGTGCCGCTCTTCATGTAATTGTTATTGCCTTCAAAAATCTCACGCACCATAAAGCTGCGAGGATCTTTCACGCTTAGGTTGCGTAGTTTCGGAAACAGTTCCTGGTCAACAAATTTTAATAATTCTTCTCCGGTAATTCCTTCATCGTTCGCTGCCCAGTTTCTCCATTGTAATTCTGTAGGTATTGGTGATTTGTAATCATCAACCATCATCTCCATTTCCTGGTCTTTATCGTCCAAAATCTTCAGGAAAAGCATCCAGGCCAGTTGTTCTATTCTTTGTCCGTCACCGCTCAATCCGCGGTCTTGCCGCATGATATCTCTAATACTCTTTACTACGCCTGAAAGGTTAGTCATTATAAATTTTTAATAATTTTTATTAATGTTTAAAAGAATTTGACCATTGGGCTTTCATATGTGCTTTGGTCAAAAAATGCTTTTATTTTGTAAAGCATGGGCTTTAGCTTGCGCGTCTGTACAATTCTTTCTCCAGTTCCTTGATCGCTAACTTGTATTCTTCTTTTCCGCCAAAAGCTTTAATTATTTCTACCGGTACGCCAAACGGTCTGAATTTTTCAAGTTTCAATACTTCAATGTTTTCCAAGTTCTCAATGCCTTCATCCATATATTTGTCAAGAAGCGCGTCTAAAACTTTTCTGGCTTTGTCGCCATACTTCGCAAAGGCATTTCGTTTACGTACATTATTGGCCCTTTCTTTACGGGTAAGCGGCTTCTGGTCAAAAGCAACATGACATATCAGGTCGAATAAATCCAGGTCTTTATTTACAGCTTTTTGCAATGCTTCTACCAACACACCCTGTTCTTCAAGTTCTTTTATAATCGCTTCTTTACGGTCAGCAGCGTTCCATTTATTGAGGAATTCTTCCAGGCTTGCATAATTATTTAATATAGAATCACGGGTATGGTCCTTCAAGCTCGTAGTTATGGGTTTTCCGTTATTGTCAAAATATAATTCGCGAGAAACAAGTACAGTTACGTCTATTCCATCGACAAATATTTTATCACGTTTGTCCGTTGGTGTAAAGTCACCAGGTTTTCTTACATCTGGTGGAAAAACATCACCTATTGGCTTATCATCTTCCCCACCTTCTTCAGGATCAGGAACAGGTACACCATCTATTATTTCTTCATCTTCTGTTCCACTAATATCAGTGGCTTCACCAGCTTCTTTTATTCTGATTGGCGGCCCATCAAAATCAGGATCGGCAAAATGGTCTGTAGCACTACGAAAATCCAGAATCGTAAAATACATTTTACCATGGTCTTCATTGATTCGGGTTCCACGGCCAATAATTTGTTTGAATTCGGTAGGTGAGCCGATATTTGAATCAAGTACAATGACCTTACAGGTTTGAGAATCCACACCTGTGGTCATTAATTTAGAAGTTGTAGCTATAACAGGATAGGTTTCTTCAGGATTGATAAAATTATCAAGCTCGCGTTTACCCTCTTCATTATCACCAGTAATCTGCATTACGTATTTATAGTTCTTCCTGGCCTGATCTGGATTTGCGTTGGCCAATGCGGCTCGCATACCTTGTGCATGTTCAATATCAACGCAGAATACTATGGTTTTAGCCATTTCATCGGTACCCTTTAAGAATTCCGTTACCTTATGGGCTACAAGTTTTCTTCGTTCCTCAACAACTATATTTTTATCAAAATCAGTTCGGTTATAAATCCGGTCTTCCACCAGGTTGCCATTCTTATCGAGAAAACCGGCAGGTGGGCGCCAACCTTCAAGATCGATATCCAAACCAATACGAACTACCCGGAATGGTGCAAGAAACCCATCTTCTATACCTTGTCTTAGCGAATATGTATATACAGGATCGCCGAAATATTCTGTATTGGATGTATCCTTGGTTTCTTTAGGCGTAGCGGTAAGCCCAATGTGAGTGGCTTTGTCAAAATATTTCAATATTTCACGCCAGGCGCTATCATCTTTCGCCGATCCACGGTGACACTCATCAATAATGACCAGGTCAAAAAAATCTGGAGAAAATTGTTGGTATATATTAGCCGCTTCATCGTTGCCGGAAAGGCCCTGGTAAAGCGCTAAATATATTTCATAGCTCTTATCTACCATACGATGCTTAACGATCGTCATAGCGCCTTTAAATGGCTTAAAATCCTTATTATAAGCCTGGTTCAATAATATATTTCTATCGGCCAGGAAAAGTATCCGCTTTTTTGTTCTGGCTTTCCATAATCTATACATAATTTGAAAAGCAACAAACGTTTTCCCAGTGCCTGTAGCCATGGTAAGCATAATTCTTGGCTGACCCTTAGAAATAGCTTCTATAGTGCGGTTGATGGCAATTTGCTGGTAGTAACGCGGTGTTTTACCTGATCCATCTTTGTAGTATTCTTGGGTAGATATTTTCTCCTGCTCCGGAGTAAAAATACCTTTATACGTTTTATATTTATTCCATAATTCATCCGGAGACGGAAAACTGTCCAACGTTAATTCAGTTTCAATATCTCCATCACTAACCGTTCTGTCATGGAAATAAAATCCATCGCCATTCGAACTGAAAACACAGGGAATATCTAATATCTGCGCATAATCAAGCGCCTGTTGCAATCCATCTTTTATAGTATGCGTATTATCTTTGGCCTCAATAATAGCTACGGGTATATTTGATTTGTAATAAAGAATATAATCTGCTCGCTTGCGTTTGCCCCTTGCTGTTAGCTTACCGCGAACATAAATTTTACCGTCAGTAAAACTTACTTCTTCAAGTATTTGTGAATCAATATCCCAGCCAGCAGCCTGTATGGCTGGTGTTATATATTTAGTGCAGATATCGCGTTCTGATAGGTGTCTTTTATCACCCATATCGAATTATTTTGCCGCAAGATAATAAAAACCTGTTGTAGAATGTGGTTGTAACAGATGAAGCAGTCCAAAATATTAGCTTTAACATCGGTTTATACTGGCGAATATGCCTCAATAATAATATTATTATGGTTATTGATAATTTTAAAATTATCAGACATAATATCTGCACAATGTTAAAGCATTGATATTCATGTGTATATCATTTTTTTTCCTTATAGTGTAGTTAGAGTTTCTTCGGCCTTATTCATTAGATGAATTTGGAATTTTAGTTTTTTTTCGATATATTTTTCATGGATTTAAAAAATACTGTGCGTCGTACAGTATATCCATACTAATAATTTAAGTTTAAAACAATGAGAAACACTTGGAAAGCAACACATCACCCAATTGTAATTTTGACGGCTTGCTTAGTAAGCCAATTCATGATGACGAACCAGGAACAAATGTTCTAAAAGAAAAAATTAACCGTTTAGACCGTGGAGGAAGAACAAGAAAAAAAATACTTGAAAATGTTACACTCCGAAATAATGGTATAGATGAGCCGGTCATAGAAAGCAAAAAATACGGCATACCTGTAGATACGGATCATTTTGCTATGATATGTATTGACGGTGCAAGTAAGTTGATGGAATTAACATCGGCGAACGGATTGAGGGTTTTTATTTATTTAGCTATATTGGCCGAAATTGACACCAATATTTTCCATTTAACTACCCAGGCTCGAATAGATGCCGCAAAAACCTTGAACATACCCATTAATTCATTCAGTAACACGCTTCTATATTTGGGACAACATAATATTCTGAAAAACAAGAATGGTGAAATATTTCTCAACCCGTCTTATGTATTTAGAGGTAAATTATCAGCAAAAAAGGATGCCATTAGAAAATGGGGAGCCTTATAATGTAAATGTCATCTCAAAATTATTAATAATTAATATGGTTAACGAAATGCCAATTTTACTATCTAAGATTGGCATTTTGCTTTTCATCCATAAAATATTTTTAAATAAAATTTTATTTTTAATAATTTATCTTCACTCAAAATCAGTAGTTTGAATGTCTGATGTTGCAGTATTAATACTTGGTTCACAGTTGAATTTTATTGGATATTATGCTCCATCGTTCCCACTCATTTTTCAAAATATTTCAGGCTTATTATTCTGTTTATAAATCCCTGTGTCACCTACCAAAAATTTTATATCTTATAATCAGCGTTAACAAACGACAAGCATTCATTTGATAAGTTCTGCCTTTAACCCTGTTTTTAATGATGATACAAGGATAAAATTATTACAGGGTGTGTATACAAGTTCTGTTATAATTACCGTTTTAAGCCATTTCATTAGTAGTAAGTCAAAAAACATTAAAATTATTTTAAAAATATATTAAATTTTTTACGCAATACTGGTTCTGTAGGTTTATAAATATAATGATAGCTGCATAAGTATAGCATACATTTCAAAACCTGGTATCAAGAAGTAAAAGATATTTTCTGACAGAACCACAGGCTTGCCAAATTATAAATTCTTACTAATTTCTTTGCTGAAATCAATTCGATTTGTGATGTGGGGAATTGTATTGCAGGTTATAATTTCAGAAACTCCTGAATCCTTCAAATTTTGAAACGCATCGCCGGAAAAAACTGCATGAACGCCAATTATTACCGGCGGCTGCATCTGTGCTTTGATTAAATGGTAAACCGTTTCTATCATTGTCCTGGCAGTGGAAATAATATCATCCACCAGCACAGGCGTTCGGCCCACAAACTTCGATACATTCGGCACAGATATTTCTACAGATTTATCACCCAACCTATTTTTTTCAAGTATGATATATGGAGCATCAATATACCTTGCCGTATCCGATACCCATTGTTCACTTTCGCTATCCGGGCCAATCAGCAAAGGATTTTTAATATTATTTTTTATCCAATCAGCTATAACAGGCGGCGAGTGTAAAACCTTACAAGGTATTGAATATAATTCACTCATATTGTGCTTTCGGTGCAAATGCGGATCAACAGTTATTAATTCATCAAACCATTTTGAAAGCAACTGCGCAAAATATTCTGATGTGATGGCTTCACCTTCATGAAAACGAGTATCCTGGCGCATATAAGATAAATATGGCGATATGAGTGTGACCTTATCTGCTCCAAGTTCGCGGCATAGTTTCGATAAATAATAAAGCGCTAAAATTTTGTCATCGGGCTGGTTTAAACTGCATACAAAAACACAATTTTTACCTAATAAATCGGATGTAATACGCAAATAAGTTTCTCCATCGGGAAATCGCCTTAAAGTAAACTCAGCTAATTCGGCATTTATATTCGCTGCTATTTTTTGTGCCATGGTTTCGTTGCCCGGCATACCAAAAATTATTGTTTTCATCTAATTAATTTTAATAATATCAGGTACAGAAGTAAGATAATCCAGCGCATAAGCTAATTCTCCGGGTATTTCCGCCCAGATAGTAAAGAGCGTATCGCCTTTGTTTATTTTTTTACCTATTGACGAAAAATATTGTATTCCTGCTGCCGGGGAAACCGGCGCACCTGCAAGTTTAGCAAGCTTGGCAATTTGCCGGTTATTTACACTTTTTACATGTCCACTCTTCGTGGCTTTAATTTCTTTGGAATATTTGGCAAATTGAGGTATTTTCCATTCGCCTTGCGCTAAACAAATGGCTTTGAATTTTTTGTAAGCCTCGCCATTTTCAAGTATTTCAAGCGCTCTTTTATCTGATCCTACCAGATCCAATAAATCCTGTGCGAGCTTAACAGATTTAATTTTCAGATCTTGCGGCGCATTTGCTGAATTCTGTAAAACCGAAAGTACATCCATCGCTTCTAACACAGGGCCAATTCCAATCCCAACCGGCTGTGTTCCATTTGTAAATACAACTTTTACATGTAAACCTATTTCTTTGCCTACTTTTTCAAATAAAGCGGCGAGCCTTTCTGCATCGGGTTGCGTCCTGGCTTTTGCTGTTTCACCAATGGGAATATCAATAACTACATGCGTGGAACCGGCGGCGGCCTTTTTGGATAAAACCGAGGCAACCATTTGCCCTTCACTGTCAATATCCAGCGCTTTTTCTACAGAGATAATTATATCATCGGCAGGACTTAATTTTATGGCGCCGCCCCAGGCAAGGCAGCCGTTTTCCAGCAGCACCGTGTGCTCGATCTGCTCTAAATCCATAGTAACATTCGTGATTACTTCTACGGTATCAGCAGTACCGGCAGGTGAAGTTATGGCCCTGGAAGATGTTTTTGGAATAAGATAACCGGCTGCGGCAATAATGCTGACTACAATGGGTGTGGTTCGGTTTCCCGGCAAGCCGCCAATGGAATGTTTATCAAGCACAAACGGCGCGTTCCATTTCAATCGGCGACCGGCGGAGAGCATGGCTTTGGTTAAATATATAATTTCATTTACCGAAAGGTTTCCGTTTGAACATACTGTGATAAAAGCTGCCAGTTCAATATTGGAATATCGGCCATTCACTATATCATGTATAATGTCATATAACTGCTGCTCGGAAAATGCTTTGCCAAACATCCTTCCGCGAACGTACTGGAAAGATTTTACAGGATTTAAATGCGTGATTTCTATTTCATCGCCATCATTCACCCCTAAACGTTTTAGCGCTTCCAGTGAAAGTCCTGCTTCATTTTCTGCAAGAATATCGGAATACACTACATTTAAAGTAGCTATTATACTGTTGCTGGCAGATTTTACAACAACCCTGGTTAGTGCTTTAAAACCTTCTGAAGTGCAAATATGGCAATCAGCCCGCATGAAAATAATGTTCTCGCGATAAGAATCTATTCCAAGAGATTTTACTTTTAAAATATTGCCGCTATGTTTATCTATCATCTTTTTAGCGCTTTGATAAGTATTTTTTTGCCTATTGCAGTTCTCATAAATTCAGTATTGTCTTGTAATGTGAGCATTGGTTTGGCCCGGAATGAATCCAACGCAGCATAAAGCTTTTGGAGGATTTCCTCTTTTTTTGTTTTGCTTATTTTGTCCTGGAACCTGAGTTCAATGGCATTATTACCGGTTTGAATTACTTGCCATTCCATGGCTACAGTATCTTCCAGAACTTTATGAAAAACATTTGGGTGAACGCTTATTTTGCTGCCATTTTCTTCAAGAGTAATAGTATCTTCGGTACGGCCCTGTATTTCATCAATAAGCTTAAATGGAAGCCCGCAACTGCATGTTTTTTCCGCTATTTTTACACTGTCGGTAATTTCATATCTTATCAAGGGAATTGTCCTTGAAAAAAGTACTGTTGCGAGTAACCTTGTGCCGAAGTTTCCTGGCGCTACAGGTTTATAATTATCATCAACATTCTCTATAATCACCAGGTCTTCATACAAGTGCATACCATTGTGCATGGTACACTCCGATGCTATACCAGCGGTTTCCGTTGCCGCATATACGTTGAATGGCGTTATTTGCCAAGCTTGCTCTACAGTGTTTTTTATATTTGGCGTAAGGATTTCAGCGGCGCAGAAACTAATCTGCGGATTTATTTTCAACCTTCCTGCCAGTTGTTCTTTCGCCAGTGCGAATGCCATAGAAGGATAACCAACCAATATTTTTGGCCTGAATTTATTCAGCTTCCATACAATTTCGGGAATTGTTTCGGTTGAATCTATTCTTAGTGTTTTTATAAATGGCGACTTCAAAGTATTTCCAACTTGCGAAGACTGATGCCATGGTACTTTTGAGCTAACAACAGCTATTTTCAGCCGGGTAAAAATGTTAACTTTCATGCCGCCCCAGTCATTTGCCCTGGAATAAGACGCTATTATTTTTACCCACTCATTTTTATCGTATATAAATAAACCTCTCAAACCTGTGGTGCCGCCTGTTGCATTTACAATATACTTGTTTTTATATTTATCATTCAGCGACATGTTTTTAACAAACTCTTCCAGTTCCCTTACCTTTACCGACTTATCTGTAACTATCCTATCGAAGTTTTCCATCAGCATTTTCTTGGTCAGCACAGGTAATTCATTCAGCGGTTTATCAAATAAGCCTTTGTGGAATTTCTTATAAAATTCAGAATTGGCGTACGCATATGCCCTTAGCTCAGAAAATGCTTTTTGCTGGCCTGCAAGTATTTGTCCGTAGGTTTTTTTCTCCGAACCACTAAGCCTGCCGCGCTCAATGAAAATTTTTATAATGTTTAACAGGTTCATATATCTATGTTGAAAAAAATGCTTAGTTATTTTTCCTTTTCCAGGTTTCGGATTTGCCTATAAATTCAGCGCCTATGTAACCTTTCACTTTTAATGTGTTTTCATCAATCAGGTACACAATACAATCGGCTTCGTGCCCCATTTCCGGGTTATATACTCTTCCGCCTTCCCAACGGTTGTTTTTTGTGCTATATTTCAAATTAGAAAACACCAATACACCTGTAAGATTTCGGCTCCGTAAATTTTTGTCAGGGTTTTTTGAGTCTTTCCTTGGTTTGCCATTTGCATCATTCGGCTTTTTCAAACTGATAATTTTTGCATTGTAGCCATTCCCGGAAAAGTAAACTTCAACCACCGCTTCATTATTAGCAGTATACCATCTGCCAAGTATTTTGTCGGCAGGTTTTTGGTATTGCATTATAATGAATGCCAATAAAAAATACCACTTCATGTTTTTTCTTCAAAAGTATTCTGAAAATAAAAATAGCTGCCTGATTAAAATCATTATTACCAATAGTTTATAATGATTTTTACAGTTAAAAAAAACAAAAAGGGCAGCCGAAGCTGCCCCATATATACATAAGCCGGAAATTACTTCATGCCGCCAATATTTCCGTTTGAAGAAAACCAGAAGCTGATACCATTTGGCGCTTTACCCACGGGCAAAGTTTGTGTAACAGAATTTGTCTGTAGGTCAATAATTGAGATTGTATTATCCTTACTGTTAGTTACATAGGCTTGTGTGCCCTGGTTGCAGATCACAATGCCATGCGCGCCGTTACCAACCGTAATTGTTTTATCTATCATGCCCATTTCAATATCAAGCACATAAACTTTGTTGGATGCCGAACGATTTTCAAGCACACCCTGGTCGCACACATAAACCATTTTATTGTCAGGAGTAGGATATAATTGAATTGGCCCTTGTGACCCTTCTGGCAGTTTTACTTTAGTGAGGTTTTGGGTTTGGATGTTATACACTGCAACTTCCCGTGTATCATATAAAGATGCGAAAGCATAAGCGCCATTGGGTGTTATGGCAGTTTGTACTGCAACTCCACCTAATTGTATCTCATTTATTTGTCCTGTGTTAATATCCAGTATGCTCATGCTTTTGCCATCCATATTCGCAATAAATAGTTGATGGTTATAGTAGCGCATACCGTGCGGTTTATGGTTGTCACCAATTTCAAAGCGCCTTACTTCTTTCAGCGAATCCGCGTCAAGTTTAATAACCTGGTTACTTTCATTTCCGGTTACATAAGCGAATTTCGACTCATCATCTAATACAACATGCGCAATATGCTGCTCTTTTCCAACATTAATATGCTTTATAACAGTGTTTTGAACCGCATCAATTACTGCTACAAATTCATCTGAGCCTTCCTGCATTGGTACGCAGGTAACCCAAACCGTTTTGCCATTCGGCGCCACCTGTACATTATGAGGCATGTACATTTCACCATTATAAGACAAATCAATTATTTTTATCTTGGCTTTACTTTCAGCGTTGATAACCGTGATTGTACCGTCATCTTCATCAGCAACATAAACTACTTTTTTAAGTGCTGTTGTCTTAGGATCATCGGCTGGAGCATCTTTTTGACAGGCCCATGTAAAACCTGCAAGGATTATGATAAGTAATGCCTTGCCAAACCACGCGTTACAGAAATTTGTAACTCTGCCATTCTTTTTCATTTGTTTAAAATTTATATGTTTTTGAATTTGAAAGATATACAGATATTGATCACCGTACTGTTATCTCAAATGTCATTAAATTATAAACTTTAAACTATGATGCGGATCATACAAAATCATGATTGTGATTATGCTTTTATTGCGCAACCCAGCCGCCATCCACTGGTATGGCTCCGCCTGTAATAAAAGATGAAGCATCAGAACATAAAAATATTGCAAGCTCTGCAACTTCTTCCGGTTGCCCCATTCTGCCAATAGGTTCCATATTCTCAAAGGCTTTCTCCACTTCTTTAACTTTCCCTGTGGCCCGGTCTATCATTGGGGTTTTTATTACGCCTGGGCAAATGGCATTTATACGGATATTTTGCTTTGCGTATTCAAGTGCGGCAGTTTTTGTTAAGCCTACCAACCCATGTTTACTTGCCACGTAGGCCGGTACCCCCTGGAAACCAACTAAACCTGCAATGGAAGCATTGTTTACAATTGCGCCCTTTCCCTGTTTTAATATTTCAGGTATTTCATACTTCATACAGAGCCAGTTGCCTTTCAGATTTACATTCATTGTACGATCCCAGTTTTCTTCAGTGCATATGTGTGTGCTGCCGGAAATACCTTCAACCCCTGCATTATTAAAAGCAAAATCTAAGCGTCCAAATTTTTCAATAGTCTGTGACACCATATTTTTTTTCATCCCCTTCTTTCGATATATCACAATGGACAAAAATGCTTTCAGCTTTTATATCGCTTAATAGCTGCATGGTTTCGCTGCCATCAACATAATCGGCCACTACAACCTTTGCACCGCGCTTTGCAAATGCAACAGCAGTTGCCCTTCCAATACCAAAAGACCCACCGGTTACAATGGCTACTTTTCCTTCATAAATTTTTTCCATATTATTATTATTTAGTGATCAGTAAGCATTTTTTCATCAACCTTTATATGCGCATGGTTAAATAATTCAACGCATTCGTTTATTTGCGGTATTTCACTGTTTGTGCCATACACTTCAAAAATCTTATCTTTCAGCCCCATTCTCGATGGGGTTTCACCATGCGTGATAAATATTTTCTCTGGCATTTTTTCGAGCTTGTTCATCCAATTTATCAGTTCATCCTGACCTGCGTGGCCGGATAATCCTTCTATACTGTGAACAGTGGCGTTTACAGCACATAATTTATCCCGTATCTGCAATTCTTTTACGCCTTCCTGTAACAACCTGCCATTAGTGCCTTCCGCCTGGAATCCGGCCAGCAAAATAGTTGTGGAAGGGTCCTGTATATAATACTGCAAATAGGTCAAAACCCTGCCGCCGGTAACCATTCCGCTTCCTGCAATTATTATTTTAGGCCGTTTGTCATCTACCAGTTCATAAGTTTCCTGTACGGTTCTTACAAGTTTTATATTCTCGCACATTTGGGTGCATAGTTCTGGTTGCAGCTTATGCCAGGTATTATTATGATGGAAGATTTCAAGCACATTTTTCCCCATCGGGCTATCCATGTAAATAGGAATATTCGGGATTTTATCCTTCGTACGCATCTGCCATAAAACATACATCAGCATTTGCATACGTTCAACCGCAAAACTGGGTATTATGATAGTTCCATTTCGCTTTGAAGCCTCTATGAGCAGGTTTTCAATCTGGCCTTCCACATCATCTGGATGATTGCGGTCGCCATAAGTAGATTCTATTATCAATATATCGGCCTTTTCAGGCTGTTGCGGCGGAAAAAGAAGGAAATCGTTTTGCCGTCCAATGTCTCCGGAAAAAACAATTGTTTTACCATCAATATTTATTTCAATGAAAGTAGCACCTATAATATGGCCATTGTACCTGAAACGAACTTTAATATGATCAGTAATTGAAATCCATTCGTTTATATCTACCGGGGAAAACAACTTGACTGTAGCATCCACTAATTCACGATCGTACTTCCAGGGTTCATCATCCGGCAGCGGTTTATTATGCTTCTTGTTATGATGCTTTCTGGATAGCTTTAATTCCTCTTCAGCAATTTTTGCGCTGTCATTTAAAATAATTTCTGTTATTTCAAGCGTTGGCTTCGTACCGTAAACTTTTCCTGTAAAGCCTTTTTTTATCAGCATGGGTAAAAATCCGGTATGGTCCAGATGCGCATGTGTCAGCAACACGCAATCTACATTTTGCGGGAGAGATCGTAGGGCATTTTCATTGTGCTGTTTTTCATCTTCGCCCTGGAAGAGGCCGCAATCAATAAGTATGTTATATCCGTCAATTGACAAAAGGTATTTAGACCCAGTTACTGTACCCGCAGCGCCGAGAAATTGCAGACTGGTTTGTGTGGTTGCCATTTATTTCAGGATTTTTAGTGATTTGATCAACTGGATGATAAAGACTGATCCGAATGAAGCAGTAAGTATTATTTTCCACTCAGCCCATGTCATAAGAATTATGCCCAATGTCTGCCGTGCAAATGGAATTTTCAACACTATAATCAGAATTAAAATATTAGCCGTTGTTGCGTACCACACGTAGCTGTTCTTTATTACTTCATTGTTATAAAATGGCCCATCGCCCATATTGAACACGTGGAATAACTGGCTGAAAATAAGTGTGAAAAACAATATATTATTGCACATCGTAACATCCCAGGCATTATTTTTATGATATACATAATGATTGAAAAATACTGCTGCAATACTGGCTGAAGCAATAACGAAAGCATAGAAGAAGATAATTTTCCATCGCCTGGAATTGATGATTGGTTCCGCCGTGTTTCTTGGTTTTTGTTGCATGATGTTGCTGTTGCCTTTTGTAAGGCTTAATGCAAGCGCGGGAAGAACATCAGTAATAAGGTTTATGAATAAAATCTGTAATGGAATTAGCTGGAAATGAAGGTTTAATACCGCCGCTGCCGCAACCACAAGCAGTTCACTTAAATTGCACGAAAGAAGAAATGTTACGAACTTTTTAATATTGTCAAAAATAATTCTGCCCTGGCGGATAGCTACAGCTATGGAAGAAAAAGAATCATCCTGTAAAACCATATCAGCTACTTCCTGTGCAACCTGGGTGCCTTTTTGCCCCATAGCTATACCTATATCTGCCTTTTTGAGTGCCGGCGCATCGTTAACTCCGTCACCGGTCATGGCTACAATAAAACCTTTTTCCTGGAAAACACTAACAAGGTCGAGTTTATGTTTGGGATTTACACGGGCAAAAACAGAAGTGCTGAGCCACAGCTTTTTATCTTCATCGTTTAACGAAGCATATTCTTTCATACCCTTACCGGTAATGGGTTTCTCCTCAGCTTTTGAAATACCTAAATGGTTACCGATATATTGTGCGGTAGAAGGATGATCGCCGGTTATCATAACCACCTTTATTCCAGCGGTTTTACAATCAGCTATGGCTTGTAATACTTCCGGCCTCGGCGGATCAATCATACCAACAAGTCCCAGGAAGGTCAGATTTTCAGTTAATACATTCGGTTCCGTTTCATTTTCACTATAAGCCAAAGCAACAAGGCGCTGTCCGGAAGCTGCATATTCCTGCGCTTTCATCAGCCATTTTTCTCTCGCAGCTTCATCTAAAAGCATTTTTTCGTTATGCCATATATGGGTACATTTCAGCAAAAGTTCTTCCGCCGCACCTTTTGCATAAACATAATATTTGTCCTGTTTTTGATGAAGCGTTGCCATAATTCTGGTTTCACTGTTGAATGGCTCTTCATCCTTTTTTGGGAAGTTATTACGGATTTCAGCTATATCGTGTTTTTGGTCAATTACCCAACGCAGTAAAGCAATTTCAAGAGGATCGCCGGATTCTTTAAGCTGGTTTTCTTCTTTATAAACCTGCGCCGTATTACATAGCGCGGAACAGTTTATTACTTCATCTATGATTTCTTTATTACCTGTAAATTCTTCTTCTTTCTTCCAATAGTTTTCACCGGGCATGGCTATAAAAACCACTTCCATTTTATTCTGGGTTAGTGTTCCTGTTTTGTCGGTACATATTATGTTTGTTCCGCCAAGTGTTTCCACCGCTGAAAGCTTTTTAACGATCACATTATACTGCGCCATTTTTAACATGCCTTGGGCAAGCGCTAAAGTGGCTACAATAGGTAAGCCTTCAGGAATGGCAGCAACCGCCAAAGCGATGGAAGTTTCCAGCATTTCCAGGAAATTCTGGCCGTTTATAAATCCTGCTATCAATATTATGACAACAAGCGCGACAGTAATCTTTATAAGTTTTTTACTGAAGTCTTCCAGTTTTTTTTCGAGCGGCGTGGCGGCCTGTTCTGATGATTGGACAAGGTTTGCAATGGCGCCTAATTCAGTATTCATACCTGTAGAATGTACAAGCAAGTAAGCGTTGCCTTTGGATACATGCGTTCCTTTGTAAGCGCTGTTTGTGCGTTCCGCAAGTATTGTATTTTCATTTAATATGCCTTGTGATTTTTCTACGGGAACGGATTCGCCTGTTAATGCAGATTCATCTATTAATAGCTGCGCAGATCGTATAATCCTGGTATCTGCCGGAATTACATCGCCGGCTTCTACAAACACAACATCGCCGGGCACAATATCATCAGAGTTTATCTCATATATTTTACCGTCGCGAAATGCTTTTACTAAAACAGAAGACAGGCGCCTGAGCGAGAGCATGGATTTTTGCGCCCTGTATTCCATGTAAAAACCAATAATGGAATTAACAAACAACACAACCAAAATGGCAGAAGCATCGAGCCATTCCTGGAACCAGAATGAAACCGCCGTTGCAAAAAGCAGTAAATAAACAATAGGGCTTTTAAACTGGCTTAGCAAAATTTGCCAGGCGCTGCGAATAGAACCTTGGGTAATTAAATTAGAGCCATATTTTTCCAGCCTTTGCGCCGCTTCTTTATGGGTTAAACCTTTTTCTAAATCAGCATTTAACTTTTGCGCGGCCTGCTCTATTGTAATGGAGTGGTACATATAAGCTTAGCTGTGGAAATGGTTTGAGTTCGACTGGCAAAGTGACTTTCCTTCATTTAGAACGCTATTCATTCGCTGATCGCTGACGCCGGCATCTTTCAGGAATATTGGATTTGCGCAGATTTCGCTGCACAATACAATTTTATTTTCCAGCAGCCTGTGTTTTTCGCTTTTGGTTAAGGTTGTGAGGCATGTAATTGGGTATAAGCCTAAACGTTCAATTTGCACATTCAAACTATTCTTATGCGGATAATCCCAGCCTACCAAATGCAAGCCTGCACAATTGCCGTATTGTATAGCATCGGAACTGAATTTTGTGTTTGTTACAACCCAGCCCTGGTGCAGTTTTACATCATGCCCTGGTAATTTCACCCAGCTTGCTTCCACATCTTTAAAGCGTGAATTGATATATAAAGGAATTTTTACATCGCTTACCGTGCCAAGCTGGTTATGATATTTACATTCTATCATGAAATGTTTATCATCTTTTTCAGCGATAACATCGATCTCATGTTTTACACATTTCCCCTGTACAATAACGCCGGTTTGGGTTACAAAGCCCTGGTGATTTAAAATAGCTGCAACAAAACGTTCAAATGGATAACCGGAAGGCCCAAGCTCCATGATGGCAGCTTTAAGTTTATATTTTCCGGCAACGGGTTTAGCAATATTGCGAAGTATTTTATAAGCGAGTTTGTATATTTTTTTTGTTTTTATTCCGGGATGTAAAAATGGCTCAATTTCCTTGATAACGGCATTTATTTCATCTTTATTAGCGCCGGATTTTGAAAGGGAGCGAATTAATTTTTCAATATCGAAAGGCTCTGATCTGCCGGAAGCTTTTGTAACGGAAATATTATTTTTGAAATGTTTCATCAGGTTTGAAATTCATTGCAACTTCTAACAAATTGCGTAGAATTAACCTGATGATAGTCAATTAAAGTGATGACTTTTGTCAGCTATATATTTTATTTTGATGAAATATTAATGATTATGTTTTTGTGCCCCACCTTTTTTCAGAACGAATTCACTATTAATCAGATATGCACCGGAAACAACTATTTTTTCTTTCTCTTTTACGCCTTCAATAATCTCAACAAAACTGCGGTTTCCAGTTCCTGTTTTTACCATGCGCCGTTCAAAGGCATCATCACCAATTTTTACCCAAACCGTTGGCATTTTTTCAGGTAAAAGTGCAGATTTTGGAATAACCAAACCTCTTTTACCCGCACTTTGCAAACGGACATAAACCATCATGCTGGGCTGTAATTTTCCACCAGGGTTTTCTACCTGGAACCTGGCAATGTTAAGCCTGGTAGTTTCCTCAATAGAAGGATTTTCAAATACCAGTTTTCCTTTTATAGGTTCGTTGAGCGCTTCGGCTTCAATAAATACTTCAGGATTTTTTTGCAACAGCGAAAATTCTTCGGCGTAAACCTGCGCTTCCACCCATATATTGCTAAGTTTTGTAATGCTGGCAATAGTTGAGCCGGCCTGCACATATTGCCCTTCTTTAATTTCACTACTTTGTAAAACGCCATTTTCAGGGCTATAAAAAGTTGTTGTAGCGGCAGCTTTACCCGTATTTGCCAGGTTGTTGATTTGCGGCTGGTTCATTCCCCAAAGCAGCAATTTGTTTTTCGAAGCCTCGTACATCAGCTTCAGCGTTTCATTATCAGTATTTGATCTCCATTTCGCGTAACTTAGCAAAAATTCCTTCTGATCTACCAATAATTCCTCGCTGTAAATGTCATATATAGGTTGCCCGGAAAATACTTTTTGCAGCGGATTTCTCACGTATAATTTTTCTATTCGTCCCGGCACTTTTGCTGTAATTGCCGTACTTGTGCGCGGATCAACGGCCACCGTTCCAAGTAAAAGATTATGCTCGCCAATTTCCCTGTATTGCACTTTTTCGGTTTTGATATTGGCAAGAATTTGCTGCCGCGGCATCAGGAAAACAACGTTTTCAGCACCGGGTGTATCGGCAGATGGCATCTCGGTAATTTTTACCAGGTCCATTCCGCAAATAGGACATGCCGCCGGCCTGTCTGATCTTACGCTGGGGTGCATGGGGCAGGTATAAACTTCCTCAGACTGGTGATTTGCATGTTCATTCGAAGAATTACAACCATAAGTGCTGGCAAGAACAACAGTTATGATAAATATAAACAATATGTAAATTGTGATTTTCATCGCTCAAGTTTTATCAAGCCTTCACTATCAATTAAATACGCTGCGTTCTCAGCAATTTCATCACCTTGTTTTAGGCCGGATTTTATTTGTATTTTACCATTCGCTTCTGCGCCGGTTTTAACTTTCCGCACTCCAAAAATATTTTGGTTATGCTGTGTGCCGGTTTTTAGCCAGACTATTTTTTCACGCCCCAAACTATAAACGGCAGATGCAGGTACATAAATGCCATCCGCTGAAAATGCTTTGATTTCCGCACTTACCAGGCTGTTGATTTTCAGATTTTTTCCAGGATTATCAAGGTAAACACGTACGCCGCTAAACCGGCTTTTTACGGAAAATAAAGGTTCAATAAAATCTATTTTGCCCTGAATTTTTTCACGGAAACCTTCCACCTGTAAAGTTACCGGATATCCAATTTTTAAGGCGGAAACCGACTCAGCAGGAACAGACAAAATAGCCCAAACCTGGGATATATCGTTCACAGAGAAAAGCGTTTGCCCTTCTTGTATATATACGCCCGGCTGCAAAGGAATATTTCCTGTTGTTGAATTTTGATCAGTTTGATCACCAGGCGCTTCCATGCCAGCCATTTCATCTGACGATGAAGATGATGATGGATTATTCATTGATGCTGTTGCGCTATTTTCCAAACGTACATAACCAGCGTACGGTGAGTAGAAAACAACTTTACGCGGCAATTTTCCTGATTTTTCCATTTGCCGAATTTGACCTTCTGTTAAGCCAAGCAGGATCAATTTATCGAAAGTTAATTTCAGCATCCTTTGGTCATTGCCATCTTTAAACAGATTGATATACTGTTCCAGGTAAGTGTTAAGTTCTGGACTGTAAACCGATAAAACAGGCTGGCCTTTTGTTACGAACTGGTAATTATACCGCACATAAATTTCTTCAATTCTGCCGCCAATTCGCGCAGGAACAACGTTTGTGCGGCGCTCATCAAAGCCAATAATACCATTTAGCGCTATTGAAGTATTTCCGCCACCTTCAGTTACTTTTACTGTGGGCTGCGAGGAAATTACGGTGTGGTTAGGATTTTCATTCAATTCTCCCAGCAGAGAATCAAGGTTTTCTTTTTTCGTTAAATCTGTATAATGGCCTTCATGTTCATCGCGCTCTTTACAGGCAGTAAAAAGCAATATTCCATATATGCAAAGCGTAAAAAATGCTTTGTGTTTCCGGAAGTATATTGGTATTTTATTTCTCCAGTTCATACAATACCTCTGCCTGTAATTTATAGAGTTCCTGCAATTTGTCTTCCGCTTCCAGTTGTTTCATCAGCAGCATTTCCCAACTATCCAGCAGCACAAAAAAGGTGGCGGTATTCTGTTTCCAGGCAATCAGGTTCGCTTCCAGGTTTTTGCGGTAAGCGGGAATTATGCTTTGGTTATAATTCTGAAATTGTTGCTTCTGGTAGAAATGCATGGCGGTTTTTTCCTGGCTCATGCGCGTTGCCATGCGCTGCATACTTTCACGCTCAAATTCTGTAGATTTTATTTCTGAATTCATGGCCAGAACGTCATTTTTGTACATTCCAGATGACCAAGGCACAATAGGTATCGTCATCATTCCCATTACAGAATATTGGTTGGGCATACCAAACATCTGCATGTGATTGAAACGAACACCAAATTCTGGTTTTCTTCCCAGCGACATCAATTTACGCTCTTCTTCCATGGCTTTTATCATGTTCGTCATGGATTGAATATCGCTCCGGTTAGCCAGACTTGTATCAGAAAATTGCATCAGTGAAACCGAATATTGCGAGGTATCTATTTTTAATGTATCTGCGCTTGGGTTACCCAGCAGAATATTCATGCCGATACGGTTTTCAGCCAATGCCATATAAAGCATGGTTTTCATGTTTTGCAATTCAGCCAGCCGCGCTTTCGCTTTAAAAACCGATCCCAATTCCGCCTGGTTATGCACATAACGCACTTCGGCAGATTCTATAAAAAGCTTTATAACCGATTCATTTTCATTTAGAATTTGAAGTTTCCTGAGTGTAACATATTGGTTGTAATAAAATAACCGCGCCTGTAAACGAAGCGTATTTTTTGTCCAGGCCTGGTTGCTTTCTTCCACTTTGGTTAGCGCGTTGTAATAGCTGCTTTTTGCGTTTTGTTTCGATGGAATTGGAAACATTTGTTCAACGGAAAACATCAATCCCGCCTGGTTCATCGGCGATTCCTCGCTCAGCATCATAGGATTATACGGAAACCTGTCCACGCCAAAAGATACCGTTGGTGGCATCCAGCTTTTTGATCCCTTCGCCCTGTATTTCAGCGCTTCCACTTTTGAGTTATATTGCAATACTTGCGGGTATTCAGTTTCTATTTTGCTTAAAATATCCCGGAGTGTTTGTACAGAATCCTGCGCTTTTACCGGCAGCGATAGAAGCACAAATCCCATATATATTATGCTCAAAAAATACTTCATGGGTTAATCATTTAAGTCCTTGAGGTAATGCAACTTGCCATGTTTACGGAGTTCATATTCTTTAACATACTGGTAAATTACCGGTAATACAATCAATACATAAAGTGTAGATGAAATAAGGCCAAAAACGAATGGGATGGTAATCGGTTTCATAACATCGCTGCCCACGCCAACCGCGAACAAAACAGGCAGCAAGCCAAACATATCAGCCATTACCGTCATAAGTTTTGGCCGAACCCTTAATACCGCGCCATCAAAAACAGCCTGTTTTATATCTTCATTATGGATATTATGGCTGTTATTTCCTTTATTCTCAGCGAGTTTGCCGATGGATTCATTCATGTAAACAATCATCAGAACACCGGTTTCTACAGCCACGCCAAACAGTGCGATAAAACCTACCGCAACAGCAACTGATAGGTTCACATCGTAAAAATAGAGTGAATATACACCACCTATCAATGCAATGGGTAAGCTGCTCAATACAATAGCCATTTCGGTAGCCGATTTGAATGTGAAATACAGAATAAAAGCGATGATTACCAGAACGATAGGAATAATGATTTTTAACCTTTGCGTAGCGCGAACCTGGTTTTCCCATTGGCCGCTCCAGTTGATATAATATCCCTGCGGCAATTGTTTAAAATGGTCTTCGATGCGTTTTTTTGCGTCATTCACCACGCTGCCCATATCTCTGCCACGCACATTAAAAAGTACCGTTCCTCGCAGCATGGCATCTTCGGAACTTATCATTGGCGGGCCTTCTGTGATTTTCAAATCAACAATACTTGATAAAGGCACAGCGCCGAAGTTTTGTGTTTGTACGGGTATGCGTTTCAGCGCATCAATATCATTTCTGTATTCCTGCGCCATGCGCAAACTTACACTGAATCGTTCCCTGCCTTCCACTGTTTGCGAAACCACCATTCCGCCTATGGCAGATTCTATAACCATGTTTACATCATCTATTGTAAGCCCGTAACGCTGCATTTTTGCCCGGTCAAGTTGCAGGTCCAGGTATTTCCCGCCTGTAAGTTGTTCGACATACAAATCTGCAAGTCCGGAAACCCCATCAAGCGCTTTTTCAATTTCCCTGGATATGTTATAAATCGTATCTAAATTTTGTCCATAAACTTTTATTCCAACATCGGTACGGATACCGGTAGAAAGCATATTAATACGGTTGATGATAGGCTGCGTCCAGCCATTGGTTACACCGGGAATCTGTACTTTCTGGTTCAGTTCTGCGATTAAATCTTCCTTACTCAAACCTGGCCGCCATTGATCTCTTGGCTTTAGCAATATGATACTTTCTATCATGCTCATAGGCGCATTATCTGTAGCTGTATAAGCTCTTCCGGCTTTGCCCAAAACATTTTCCACTTCAGGTACCGATTTTATGATTTTATCCTGCACCTGGAGAATTCTTTTTGCTTCAGAATTGGAAACATCAGGCAAAGTAACCGGCATAAACAAAAGGCTTCCTTCATCCAGCGGCGGCATAAACTCTGAGCCTAACCTCAACAACAGCGGAATACTTCCCAGGAAGATGAGCAGCGCGATGGCCAAGGTGAACATTTTAAAATGTAAACACCAGCGCAATATGGGGCTGTAAATTCTGATAAAAAAGCGCGAAATAGGATTTTTACTTTCGGGGATTAACTTGCCTTTAATGAAAGTCCGCATCAGCATAGGTACAATAAGTATAGCTACCAATGCGGAACCGATCATGGTAAATGTTTTGGTTATGACCAGCGGGCTGAACAGCTTTTTTTCCTGGCCTTCCAGGAATAGAATGGGCGCGAAAGAAACAAGTGTAACTAATATGGAAAAAAACACGGCACGACCTACAGTTCGAGCGGATTTTTCAATGATTTCTATGCGTTCCGTTTCGGTGAGGGTTTTGGTTGTTATTTTTGCCATATTACACCTCTTCTTTTTCAATCACCGCATCCGTAAGCTGGCGATATGTATTTTCTACCATTACAATTCCTGCATCAACCAAATCACCAATAGCCAGCGCAATGCCACCCAATGTCATAATATTCAGATCAATATCAAATAACCGTATAAGAATAAATCCGATTAATACCGCTAAAGGTATGGTTACGATGGCTACAATAGCGCTCCGCACATGGAAAAGAAAAACAAGAACAACCAGCGATACGACAATAATCTCCTCGATCAGCGCTTCGCGCAGCGTTGCAATGGCCGCTTCAATCAGGTTGCTCCGATCATAAGCTACTTTAAATTTAACGCCAGCAGGTAAACCGCGCTGAACATCTTTCATACGCTCTTTTACACGGTCAATGACTTCTTTAGCGTTTTCACCGTATCTCATTACAATGATGCCGCCAACAACTTCACCATTACCATTTTCTTCCGTAATTCCCAGCCTGATGTCACTGCTCATCTGTACAGAAGCAACATCTTTCAGCGTAACCGGAATGGATTTGTATTCCCCAAGCGAGATGTTCTTAATGTCATCAATGCTTTTGATGTAACCAAGGCCGCGTATCATCAGACCCACATCATTCACTTCCAGCAAACTACCGCCGACTTCACGGTTGCTTGCACGAAGAACATCGGCGACCTGCATAACGGAAATGCCATAATACACCAATTTATGCGGATCGAGCGCAACCTGGTACTGTTTCTGAAATCCACCGAATGATGCCACTTCACTTACACCTTCCACTTTCTGCAAAGCGAATTTTACATACCAATCCTGCAAGGCACGTAGCTCACCCAGATCATAACCTTTTGCATCTAATGTGTACCAGAAAATATGACCTACGCCGGTTCCGTCAGGGCCAAGAGTTGGTGATATGCCTTCCGGTAAAGCTCTCTGTGCGTAATTCAGCCGTTCCAATACACGCGTACGCGCCCAGTAAATATCCACATCATCCTGGAAAATAACGAAGATAAAACTCATGCCAAACATGGAATTTGCTCTTATAGCTTTGATATTTGGTATGCCCTGCAAATTGGAAACCAGTGGATAAGTTACCTGGTCTTCCATGATCTGCGGGTTACGGCCCATCCATTCGGTATATATAATTACCTGGTTCTCTGAAAGGTCAGGGATGGCATCTACATTGGTAGTGCTTACAGAATAAATACCACCAATAATGATAAATAAAATCCCCAGCCATACAAAAAACCGGTTATGAATGGACCATGAAATGAGCTTTTCTATCATGAAAATATTATTTTATTCTGCTGTATCTTGCGCGTCTTCTTGAAGTACAAGGTCCATCTTACATTTTGGGCATTTACCTGGTTTATCACTTGTTACTTCCGGATGCATTGGACATGTGTAAACCTGGCCAGCAGTAACTGTAGAGTTATCCGGTGTTGTGGTTGTTTCCGTTCCGGTAGTACCATGTTGATCATGATTTTCCGTATTACCGGTGTTTCCGCTTTGATTTTCACACGCAATGAAGAAAATTGTTAAGATGGTTGAAAGCAGTAGAATCTTTTTCATAATTTTATATTGGTTTATTGGTTTATTGGTTTTTTTCTTCGATTTTATATCCAGCTTTCTGAACGAGGTTGATAATTTCTTCTTTCTTAATTTCTTTACCTTCAACCGTAAGTATTTTCTCAGGATTATTAGTGTCTACATCCCACTTTTCAATTTTTTCACTGCCGTTGAGGTATGGAGTTACATTGGCTACACAGCCGCTACAATTGATGTTTGTTTTGAATTTTAATGTTTTCATTTTTTAAGAATTTACTACATGGTTTGCATGTAGTGTGCCGTTAGTGTTGCATAATTCTGATTAAATTTTACATAATTTCAGTTTCTTCAATTCATACTTCTGCGAAGTAACTGCGCGTTTATCGCCACAATTATGGTGCTGAGACTCATCAGGACAGCACCTAATGCCGGGCTTAATACTATACCCCATGGAGATAAAACACCCGCTGCCAACGGGATTGCAATTATGTTATAACCCGTTGCCCAGAATAGGTTTTGCATCATTTTTCGGTATGTTGCCCGACCGAATAATATCAGGTTTGCGATATCTTTCGGATTGCTGTTTACCAATATTATATCAGCAGTTTCTGCGGCTACGTCAGTTCCTGATCCAACAGCAATACCAACGTCTGACTGGGCGAGGGCAGGTGCATCATTAACACCATCCCCGGTCATGGCTACAAAATCTCCCTTTTGCTGTAATTCTTTTATCTTTTCCTGTTTTTGGTGGGGTAGCACATTTGCAAGAAAACCATCCATACCAAGCTGCTGGTTGACCTTATTTGCCACACGTTCATTATCACCTGTCAGTAAAAGATTTTTAATTCCATGCTCTTGAAGGATTTTTATAGCTTCCAGAGATTCTTCACGAATCTGGTCAGCCATAGCTACAAGACCAACTATTTTTCCATCAATCCATATATATACTACCGTTTCCACAGCTTCATCAGCTTGCAATTCTGCCGGTAGATATATATTATTTTCTTTAAGATAGTTAGGGCCAACAACCTTTAAATTTTTTCCTTCGACAATTCCTTCCACACCTAAGCCTGGCAAATAATTAAACTGCGATGAATTAGAGAAAGGAATATTTGTTTCTTTCGCGTATTTCAGGATGCCTTTTGAAATATGGTGTTCTGAATGTTGTTCCAGACCAGAAGCTAAACGTATTAGTTCTGATTCAGAAATTAATGGATCAATCGAAATTACACGTGCAACTTCATGCGAGCCTTTTGTTAATGTACCCGTTTTATCAAATACGATAAGGCTTATTTTCCTTGAGTTTTCGAAAGCAGTACGGTTACGAATCAGCAAACCCTTCCTGGCAGAAATAGCTGTTGAAATAGCAACAACAAGTGGAACAGCCAATCCTAAAGCATGAGGACAGGATATCACCATTACAGTAACCATCCGCTCTAAGGCGTAATCAAACGGGGAACCCAGTATGAGCCATACCCCAAGAGTTAGAATACCCACTGTGAGCGCAATTATAGCAAGCCATTTTGCAGCCCTATCGGCCAGGTGCTGCGTATTTGATTTAGAATTCTGTGCCTGTTGAACAAGTGTGATTACTTTATTCAGATATGAATTTTTTCCGGTGTTTTTTACTTCAATTTTTAAAGATCCGTTGCCGTTTACAGAGCCACCTATAACTTCTGAACCTTCTATTTTTTTTATCGGTTTTGATTCACCGGTCAGCATCGATTCATTTATTTCACTTTCGCCTTCTACAACTAATCCGTCAGCAGGTATTTTCTCTCCAGGCTTTACCATAATACTATCGCCGGGTTGAAGTTCTTCCAGTTTAACATTTACTACTTCACCATTTCTGATAAGATGAGCTTCAGATGGCATCATACTCACCAGAAGTTCCAAAGCGCGAGATGCACCCATAATGCTTTTCATCTCCATCCAGTGACCTATAAGCATAATATCGATCAGTGTAGCAAGCTCCCAGTAGAAATCCATTCCTTCTAAGCCAAATACAACCGCTGTACTATACACATAAGCAACCGTTATTGCCAGGCCAATGAGCGTCATCATGCCCAAAGCATTTCTTCGCAACTCATTATATAGACCTTGTAGAAACGGCCAGCCACCATAAAAGAATATTATACTGGCAAGTATGGCTACAATATACTTTTGTCCGGGAACTGTAACTGTAAAACCCAATAGGTGCTGCACCATTGGCGATAAAACTACGACTGGTATGGAAAGAATAGTCGAAACCCAGAACCTTTTGCGGAAATCATCAATCATACCTTCGTGGCCGCTATGACCGCCATGATCACTATGGGCATCTTGCTTGGCACCGTGATGCGCATGTGGATGATTATTTTCCATAACTTGCCCAGGCATTTTTTCCTTTGACTGCATATGAGTTTTATGCATATGATGATTGTGGTGCTGTAGATGCTGGTGGTTTGTATTTTCTTTCATCCGAATAATTTATATTTCTATTACATTTTTTTGTAAATTATTTTTTATTGACCGATAGGCTGTCTATAGTTTTATTGATCCATTGAGTAAGTTGCGTTTTCTCCCGCGTATTCAGTTTGGCGTCAGTATGAATTAAAATGTATGATTGCAATGGCATTTCATCATCATTGATCTGGCTGAGCATTGCTCTAAATTTGCTTATCTGCCGGCGCCTACTGTAGCTGGAGAATTCACTAAAATTTAAATCTTTTTTACCTTCAGTGATATGTGAATTCAAAAACCAGCCAAATGGCTGAATATATGTATACCATGGATATCGGGTGTTATTGCTATGACAATCATAACAGGAATTCTCAAGTGTTTTTTGTATCTCAGCAGGTACTTGGAGAGTTTTGGAAATATCCGCCGCAGAAACCTGGTTATTCTTATTTTTTGCCGGCTGTACAACTTGAATTGTCAGCAGCAAAATAAAAATAACCAGTAGAAATTTCTTCTTGCGGCTCATTTTGTATTACTTGATTTCTTCCTCAATTGTCCCGCACGTTAACATTTCATCACCATAATAAGGATTTTTAATGTCTTTGCTCTCACTCAGCCAGGAAGCGCCTTTGTTATTGTTGTACATAGAACAATTGGCCTGATACAGTGTACGCCCGGCACCAAACGCTTTTACCAGGTCATACATATCCTGGCTCAGCAGGTCGAAATGTTCTCTCTGGTGTTTTATGTTATTTTTGTTTTCGTTAATATGCTCAGCGTGTTCATTAACATCCTCTTCAACTTCTTCAAAAGCAGCTTTTTGCTTTGCATCCATGGCAGATTTGTCAACATTTTGTAACGCCTCGTGCATAGCTTTACCGGCATTTGCCGCATCTTGACTGTTGTCTGCTGCCAAAGCATTTTTTATATCAAGATAAGTACTTAAAATATTATTGATAGGGTTATTGGAGTTATCGGCATTAGTAGTGGTAGCAGTTTCATTGCTTGTTTGTCGTGTTGATACTGTTGTGCCTTCTTTCTCTACATTTTTATTTTCGGTAGAATTTCCTTCATTGTTGCAGGAAAATAAAAAACCTGCAATCATCATAACCATTGATAAGTGGATAGCTTTCATAAAATCTGATTGTTAAAAATTAATTGTATTTTAGCCAAGTTTGTAATTCAGTAATTTCCTTTTTCTGATCTGACACCATTTTCTCGGCCATAGCCCTAAGTTTTCCATCTTTTCCATATTTTAAATAAGATGTAGCCATATCCGTTGCGCTGACATGATGAGGGATCATCAAGGATGCAAAATCATGGTCTGTATCGCCTGTTAATAGTTGTTTATCGGCATCTGTTTCCATTTTATGCATTGCAGCTTTAGCTTCAGACGTGAAGTCCATATTCATTCCAGTTGGTTGATGTGCCTTCAAGAAGCTATCAAGCTCCAAGATCTCTTTTTCCTGCATTTCTTTCATCATGGTCGCCATCTCACGCATTTTGGCATCGTCACCGGTTTTCAATTCTTCTTCCGCCATTTTTATTGCACCCATATGGTGATCTTTCATCATTATCGCAAAATCATGATCAGGATCGCCACTGTGTTTCATCGAATCCATATTCATTGAATTATGCATGATCGTCATCATTATATTCTGATCATGTGGCTGAGCAGCCGGATGTTGGTGGCCTGAAGGTTTGTTATCAGGGTTGTTATTGTCATTATCACAAGCTGTAAATGAGATTCCAGCAGCAGTAATTAAGGTAAAAATTATTTTATTTAAGATCATATTACAAAGTGTTTAAGGTTTTAAGTAAATCTTTATTTGCTATTTTTATAAATTTCAAGTTCCATCCCACATATTGGACAATTTACTTTTTCGTTATAAATTTTTCCATTCTCGCAGTCCATAGGGCAAATAAATCCACTGTTTGGAGATTTTGTGCCATCTTCGCCAGCACTTTTATCCTGCTTTATCTCTATAGTGCATGAATTGAGGAAGAAAATGAGAAGTGAGTAACCTGTTATTGTTTTGTTCATTATAATAAATTTAGCCTGAGAACATTATGCTCTTAGAGGATTAAAATTCCTGCAAGCCTCTGCGCATTTTCTGCAAGCTTCAGCGCAGCGTTTACAATGATCGTGCTCGTGCTTTTCACATTCTTCGGCACACATATCACAGCAGTCGGCGCACATTTTTAACATTATTTTAACCAATTCCGAATTGCTGGACAACATAGAAGCTGCTTGCATACAATGATCAGCGCAATCTCTGTCGAGCTTAATACAGCGAGCCATCATCTTTACATTTTCTTCCTGCAAGCAGGCGTCAAAACAATGGTTACATTCGATGGCGCAATCAAGCAATGTCTGGATAAGTTCCTGATTTTGTTGATGCATAATAAATAAAATTTAGTGGGTTAGAAATAGAAATATAATGCACCCTTAAGGGCGCATCAATGTAAAGTAACCTGCAAAATCAGAAAGATTTAGCAGGTTAAAAATGTCGTTGAATCAAATAAGGAAAATACAGTTAAGCAAATAAACCGGCGGAGAGTGTATAGGTGGGCTATGATAATTTGCTTGGAAATTATCAGCCCTGTCGGAACTAAATGGAATGATACAAAATTCAGGTTGGAATATAAGACTATGGGAAGTTTCTACTTTGAAATTTTTATCTGAACCAGTATAATGCTTTTTATTTTCAAGCTGGAAGTTTTTATCTTCACAGCAACCATCGTCCATTTTACCTTTTTTACAGCAATTTTTGGAGTGAAAATCTCCATCATGCTTCATAATATGGATAGCTCTTAGCTTTCCGCCGCAATAATGATTAGATATAGTGATGCCCGATACGCTAAACGTATACAAAAACAATAGCACTATACTAATTAATCTTGGCATGGAATACAAACCTATGAAATTTGTCTGAAATGATAAAACTTTAAGTCACGCATTGTTCAAAGTACTCGTTGACCACGAAACTATGGACCATATATTTCGTTAAAATTGACTCAATTACAAAATATATTTTGTAATTTGAAGCACTAAAATTTCAAAAAATGAAAATTCGCCTTTTGCTGCTGCTTAATTTAATATGTATACTTGTCTTCTCTTGTAAAAAAGATAATCCAGTTGAAGATACGCCTACTTCACAGGAAAAGATTAATACGATACCGGAGTTTTTTAATGCAGCTTTAGAAGCGGAATATGGAAAGTCCATACCGGAATATAAGTTAGTCGCATCATCAACAGATAAAATTGCTATTCCCCAAGATTTGGATTTCAATCCTACACGTTTGAATGAACTTTGGATTATAAATAAAGGAACGGAAGCAACTGGTGGCAGCACAGTTTTAATTTTTAACGCCGGTAAGGATAATCAAACAACAGAGTACAGAAAAGATGAAAATTCTTGGCATTTTATGTCCTTGCCAACAGGTATTTCGTTTAGTGAAAATGGAAATTTTGCAACAAGCTCTGGAGTGAAAGATGCAAATCATATTGGCGGAACATTTGCTGGTCCAGCACTTTGGTCTTCCGATCTTGAAATCTATGCTAAGCCATCTGGCGGAAATGGTAGCCATTTAGATATGCTACACGGTAGTCCTTTTTCTATGGGAATCGCAAGCGAAATGAATAATTCATTCTGGGTTTATGACGGCTATAATAATCACATAGTTTATTATGACTTTGCACATGATCATGGTCCTGGAAATGATGATCATTCTGATGGCAGAATTCACCGTTATACTGAGGTAAAAGTGAAACGGAGTACAAAAGTACCAAGCCATATTGTGCTTGATAAAAAAACAAATTGGCTTTACATATGTGATGCTGGAAACAAGCGGATTCTACGTATGGACACTAAAGCAGGAAAGAAAAAGATAGACCTGCAACTAATAAATGAAGAACTTGCCGAACACTGGGAGATGGAAGAGGCAAAATGGGAAGTCTTTATCGATGCGGGCTTAACTGAGCCATCAGGTATTGAGATAATTGATGGAAGATTATTTGTAAGTGACCACGCAACTGGTGAAATAATTGCCTATAACGTAAATGAAAAAAAAGAAATCGGTCGTATTAATACAGGAAATCCTGGTATACTTGGTTTGAGGTTAGGACCTGATGGGAAACTATGGTTTGTGAACGAGAAGACTAATCAGGTTATACGTATTGATCCGAAGTAGAAATAAGAATAAATTTTTTAAATAATATTTAAACTAAAATCCAGCAGCGTAATCATCTCCACGCAAGTCGGCCCCGCCTTCAAGCCTGCCATCTGGCAATACAAGAACAGCGTCCACCCTGCCAATATCGCCAATAGGTATTATTTTGTGGCCTTTAAAAATTAGTTTCATGCCGGTGCTGAAATTTATGGTGGCCCATTCCGTTTGTATCCAGGCGGGTTTCCATTGGTGGTGAAAGCGTTTTGCATTTACCGCTGCCTGCATAGAAAAATCATGTTCCGTAACGTTTAATATTGTTTGAAACACTGAAGTAATGATTGTCGATCCGCCGGGGCTTCCAACTACCATAAATAACTTCCCGTTTTTTTCAAGGATTGTTGGTGTCATAGAGCTTAGCATACGTTTATCCGGCGCAATGGCATTGGCTTCGCCGCCAACAAGGCCGTATTTATTCGGGTGATCAGGTTTTATGCTGAAATCATCCATTTCATTATTTAACAGGAAGCCTGAACCGGCAACAAAAACCTTGGAGCCAAAAGAACCATTTAGCGTAGTTGTGCAGGAAACCGCGTTGCCAAACTGGTCTATAATAGAATAATGCGTTGTTTCTTTACTTTCTGGCTTGGGTGGGTTACCGGCATTTATTTTTTTCGAGGGAGTTGCGTTGCTAATTAAAAAATCTGCCATTCTTTGTTTGATGTATCCTGTATCCAACAAACCATTAACCGGTACATCATAATATACGGGATCGCCAAGATGTTTAGCCCTGTCCGCATATACCCGCTTCTCAGCTTCAGCCATCAGATGTATTGTATTCGCTGAGTTCCATTTCCATTTTTTTAATGGATAGTCTTTGGCAATGGTAAGAAGTTGTATCAAGGCTATTCCACCACTTGAAGGCGGCGGCATGGAGATAATATTGTATTCTTTGTATTTTCCGGTTAGCGGCGTTCGCCAGATTGATTCATATTTTTTAAGATCATCGAAACTGATTAAGCCGCCGCCTCGCTGCATCTCATCAACTATATTTTTAGCTATCGACCCTTCGTAAAAACCGGCTCTGCCGGAGTCGCGAATCATTTCCAACGTATTTGCAAGCTCAGGTAAGCGCAGCGTATCTCCTTGCTTCCAACGTTCTTTAATTATAAAGTCCGGTTTAACAGTACTATTTCTAATAAAATCATTCTTGTATTTATTCAGCTTTTTTGCCTCTTTTTCTGTTAAGGGAAATCCATTATAAGCAAGATCAATTGCTGGCTGAATGAGTTCGTTCCAGGGCATGGAACCATATTTTTTATGTGCCTTCACCATGCCATCAACAGTTCCCGGTACACCTGCTGATAAATGCCCGTACTCGCTGAGATTTTTTATCACATTGCTGTCTTTATCAAGGAACATATCGCGGCTGGCATTGAGCGGCGCAGTTTCCCTGAAATCTAATGCATCGGTCCTGCCATCATTTAAACGCAGCACCATAAACCCGCCACCACCAATATTGCCCGCATCTGGATATACAACAGCCAAGGCGAACTGAACGGCTATTGCAGCATCGATAGCGTTTCCGCCCCGCAATAAAATATCTGAACCTGTTTTGGAAGCCAGCGGATGTGCCGAAACTACCATGGCATTGCTGGTTACAAAGCCTCGTTTAGTTGTATCTAAAGTTGAACAGGAAACAAATGATATTAATAGTAATACATGAAATTTAATTTGCTTCAACATGTAGATAAAATTTTCTACTTAAAAAAAAGCATTACCGCAATTTGTGCGGAATCTCAAATGTATCTTAAAACAAATATTTCCTACTAAAAAAGCATTTTTGCCAAATATCTTATATGCAATTTTTAAGTTACTGTATTATAAGATTTTGTGCTGAAAGATTAGCACCGGTTTTAACGGTAATTATGTACAAACCCTTTTCCCAGTTTGCGGTGTTTATTTCGAGTTTTTCCTCTGTAGTGTCTTGTAATGTATAAACCGTTCTGCCCAAAATGTCGGTAACCAATATCTCAGAATTGCGTTTGATTAAGTTAATAGTAAAAGCATTTTTTGCTGGGTTAGGATATACAGAAAATAATTCCGGTTTAGTGTTTTCCGCGATACTGGTTTGTGACGATGTATAGTTACCGCTGCGGAATTTCACAGTACCGACTTTGTCATCCTGCCAAACAACGTATATGTTTTCTTTACTAACGGCAACATCTGTGTTAGTAACATCAGCAACATCTACCATTTCATAGGCTGCCGGAAAACCTTTTGTTATGTCTTTAGTGAAAAGGATTGGCAATTGGGCAACGCCGCTAATATTTTGTCGCCATACAATGGCTGAGGCTTTTCCATAAGAAGAAATCCGAGGGTAATTCTGCTGACCGAGTCCAGTCATTTCGTTGGTAAATCTGGTAACACTACTTTTTGAAACATCTTTTAAAGTCGCCTTACTCATATAAGTGCGATATCTTCCGCTTCCGCCGCTTAAAAAAACTGAATATAAACTTTCGCCAACAATTACGGCATCAGGCCCGCTTGAAGGACAAGACATAATTATCCATTTATTCTTATCTACGTTATATCCAGTCGGAAATGTACTGTTGTTATTAGTAGAAATGCCCGTCCATATATCACGGATGTTTTTCAAATTATCTCGATACAGGATTGCTGTTGTGTTGCCGGAAGAAACCAATGCGCCAGGGCAGCAATCGCAAACCTCGGCTTCCTGGCCGCTATAGCCACTTGCCTTCACATCTATAGAAAATGTTTTTCAAAAATCATTAGACCGCGCAACCACCAATTTCGACTGCAAAAAAGATTTGTTAAATTTCATGAAAGCAACAATGGGGTTACCTTTTTCATCAACAGTAACAGTTGGGAATCGCGATAGGCTGTCGCCAATAAAATCTACCTGCACTGGTTTTGAGAATGTTTGCCCACCGTTAAATGAAGTCAAAATAAATATATGTTTGCTTGTATCTGTGGTTTCAGGCGTTTGACGTAAAACTACATAAACCGTATCGCCATTGGAAGCAATATCGGGCCCCATCCAGCTTGCTGTTGCTACAGTCAAGTTTTCTGAGTTCAGTTTTACAGGTGTAGTAAAAGATGTTCCGGTCCAGCGAGTAAACATTACAGCCTCATCCATACTTCCCCAAATCACAAGGGGATTTCCTTTCCTGTCCAAGCACATCCGAGGGTGCAAATTATGGTAGCTTGCATCGGCAATATCAATTGTATTATTCCATATCACTTGAGATTGACCGTGTACGTAAAATCCAGTAAATACTAAAATAATCAGTAGGAAATATCTCATTGTTTGATGAATTTTTTTGTCAGGATTTGCTGAACCGAACCTACCGAAATAGTGGTAATTTGTAAAATATAAGCCATTTTTCAGGCCTGAAACATCTACTGTAGTCAAAGCATTTTTTGGGTTAGCTATATATGTAAATGTCTGGCCCAAAGTGTTAATTATCTTAATATCAGTACTGCTTACATTTTCTGGGATTTTGATATTGATGGTGCCTGAAACAGGGTTCGGGTAAAATTTAAAGTCAGGCTCATCAATATTTGTTTCTGAAATGCCTGTTGCAGTAGTATCAATCACTGTGAAACTGCCCATCATCCCATCATCCTCGTGATGAAGCAGGTGACAATGGTACATGTATGGTGTAACCGGATCAGCAAAATCTGTAAAGCGGGGAACGATGTCAATGAGTGTAGTAACAGGTTTATTTTTAGAAAATTATTAATATATTTTAAAAATTTAATGACGTAGGGAGTTTATTGTCAAGTAGTACACAATTTGGACAATAATCAAGTTTATTTAATCTAAATTAAAATCATAGTAAGCGCCGTGTTGTTTTCTTGTATTCGATATACTTTTCACCATGCTGCTTCCAAAGAAATTCTTCTTCCAGCCTGATCTGTATCTCAATTAGCACATAACCAACTATTAAAAATAGTAATGTAAGCACATTCGGTGTTGTAAAGAATAAACCTATCAGGCTCAGTATCATTCCAAAGAATATAGGGTTACGTGAGTACCTAAAAAGCCCAGTAGTGATAAGTTCTGTTTTTATTTCATGATCAATTCCAATTCGCCATGAATTACGCATATCATTTTGTGCAATAATTGTCCATATTAAAGCAATCAGCATAATTATTATACCTGAATAAAACACATACTTATTCTGAAGAAATTCAAATGATTTGAAATTCTCTGCATCCAGAAAAGTAAATAAAACAACATAAACGAATATGCCTATAAGTGTAAATTTAAAATATTGACCTATTAAGCCATATGCGCTTTCATCTTTTGGTATTACCAATGGGTTCTTACCGATCCGTTTAGCAACAATTAAAGATTTTGCTACGAAAGCTATTCCAAAATATAGGATGAAATATCCCAGTAAGAATATTTTTAAAAACATTACTGTAGGTTATTATAAATAAATGATCAGTTCGTTTCTTTTGCTTTGCAGCAACCGTCAAGCTTATTTACAGCAGTACTTGGTGCTTTCTGATTATCTGCATCAAACCCAGCGTTATTTATTGTTCTTCTGATAGCTTCCGGATTTGTCAACTTAGGATTATATTTTACAGTAATAGTATTATCTTCAGGATTGATTTTTACATCTTTAATACCCTTGGACAGACCAAGAGAATTTGTGATATTGTCACCACAGCTTTCACATTCCAAACAGTGATCGCAGTATATTTTGGTTTTTATTACTATTGTTTCTGTTTTTTTCTTTTGTGCGTTAGCGCCGAAACTCAGAATCAGAGCTAACATGATCATACAAAAAGCTTTCATAATCTTTAAATTATAATTTAAAATTCTTATTTTATCGGAACGTCATTCGCTGAATTCTTATTGCGTTGAGAATTGCCAGCAAAGCTACACCAACATCTGCAAATACTGCTTCCCATAATGTCGCCAGGCCACCGGCTCCAAGTATCAATACAATAATTTTTATACCTAATGCCAGGGTAATATTCTGCCATACTATGCGTTTAGTTGCTTTACCGATCTTAACAGCTACCGGAAGTTTTGAAGGTTGATCATTCTGAATCACCACATCTGCCGTTTCAATAGTAGCATCGGAACCCAAACCACCCATGGCAATGCCGACATCTGCGAGAGCTATTACTGGAGCATCATTTACACCATCACCAACGAAAGCAATAGAATTGTTTTTATTTTTTATTGCTTCTACGTGCTTCACTTTATCTTCAGGTAACAGGTCGCCGTATGCTTGATCAATTGAAAGCTTTTGTGCTACACGATTAACAACACTGGATTTATCTCCCGATAACATAATAGTTTTTACCTTCATGTTATGGAGCATTTTAATCGCTTCTGCTGCGTCTTCTTTAATTTCGTCTGCAATGGTTATGTAGCCGGCATATCTTTCGTCAAAAGCGCTTACAACGATTGTGTCTTCAATTCTTTCTATTCCGGAAGGGTACGGTATGTTAAACTTTTTTAGTAGTTTTAAATTACCGGCGATAACCTTATAACCATTAACGACGCCTTTTAAGCCATGACCAGAAATTTCTTCTATGTCTTTTACTTCAGCGTTTTTAATAAGTTCACCAGCATATTCGGTTACGGCTCTCGCGATCGGATGAGTCGAATGACTTTCGAGAGCACCAATAATAGAAATAAATTGATTTTTATCTATGTCATTAGTATTAACTTCTTGTACACGAAATACGCCCTTTGTAAGAGTTCCGGTTTTATCCATTACAATCGTGTTTATATTGGCCATAAGGTCAAGAAAGTTTGAACCTTTAAATAGAATTCCGTTCTTGGAGCCGGCACCAATGCCACCAAAGTATCCAAGTGGAATGGATATAACCAGTCCGCATGGACAGGAAACAACTAAGAACACTAATGATCGGTATAGCCAGTCGCTAAAAACATAATTTTCTACAAAAAAATAGGGTAACAGAGCAATAGAAACTGCTAATAAAACTACGATCGGGGTATATATTTTTGCAAACTTTGAGATGAATAGCTGTGTCTTCGCTTTACGGAGAGCAGCGTTTTGAACCATCTGTAATATCTTAGATAATTTACTGTCCTGGTAAGGTGTATTTACAATTACTTCAGATACTGTATTTAAATTAATCATGCCGGCTAATACTGGCTGGCCTTTCTCTTTAGTTTGAGGTACTGATTCACCTGTCAAAGCGGCTGTATTGAATGAACCAGCTTGTGATAATAACACACCATCCAGTGATACTTTTTCACCTGGTTTCATTTGAATTGTTTCTCCAACCTCAATTTCCCGTGGGTGGACTTCTTGTGGCTGACCATTACGGATCACTGTAGCAGAGTCTGGTCTAATATCCAGGAGAGCACGGATAGACCGCTTTGCTCTATTTACAGCAGCATGTTGGAATAATTCACCAACCTCATAAAATAACATTACGGCTACGCCTTCTTCGTATTCACCAATAGCAAAAGCACCAATAGTTGCGATGCTCATGAGGAATTTCTCATCGAAAAATTCTCCGTGCAGAATGTTATTTATTGCACCCCAGAGTGTTTTCCATCCAACGATTAAATAAGCTGCCCCATATACTGCAAGCGTTAAATACCCATTGGGCATATTCACAAATTTCTCATACAATATACCACCTATTAATAACACAAAGCAGAGAACGGCTGGTAAATAGAGATATTTATTTTCGTTATGTTCACGACCATCATGGTCTACGGATTTAGTTTTAATTGGTTGCGGCTTGCAACAACCTTCATCTATATGTTGATCCATTTATTTAAATTTAATGATGTAGGAAAAAGGAAATCAATCCTAATAGAATTAAAATAGAGCCAGTGATTTTCTTTTCATGATGCTCAAGGAATTCCCATTTAAATTTTTCAACGCCTTTGCAGCCCAGTGTAACCAGTAACACCATCAAGCCTACTGTAACAAACATATAAGTTGCTGACACAGTAAGTATGCCTGGCCAGCCAAAAGTACCGGCAGTAAAATAATAGGTTTCAATTTCAAGGCAAGGGGAGAAAAACATAGCAGCAAATAATGTAATCAATATGGCTTTTTTTGACCGCTTGGGTAAGTTTTTTTCATCTGGAATATGCTCATGATGGCTATGGCTGGTATTGGTACTTAAATATACCAATCCCATGAAAACAAGTACTAACGGAGCGATAACCTCTGTAATGTGCTTGTAATTTGCAGCAAGCTTTAAGCCTATTACACCAATAATAACGCCCAGTAGTATCGTACTGAAGGTGTGCGCCAGACCAACAAGAGCAGTATACCACACAGTTTCACGTAATTTCCAACCTTCAGTCCTGGAAATAAAAACAAGTGGAATCCAGTGATTGGGAATGGCCGCATGTATAATGCTAAGCAATAAACTACCTATAAATAGCTGGATCATAGCACATGTACTAATTTAAAAGATTTAAAAATACTCTGGTTGCTTTTATCTTTTAAGCTCACCCTCAAGAAATAAAGTCCTCTTGGTAAATTCTCAGTAGGAACATTTGTATCTTTAAGTCCACTAAAGGTATCAATACTTTGGTGTTTAACTTTTCTTCCATGAGAATCATAAAGCTCTATACTACCGTAATAATTTCCGGTTAAATAAATACGTAAGGTGATCGTTCCACCAAATGGGTTTGGGCCGGCAGAAATTTCGACCTGCTCATCATTGGTATTGTAAACTGACAATGGCGCGTCACCTTGTGCTAATTCGCTTATAGCAGCACCAGCAAGCTTAGTCATTTTCAACCAATAAGTTTTATTCAGGTAGTAGATGGAATCGCTTGATCTGTGATATCGCGGATTAAAGTCTGCGTCATCTTCATAAAAAGCTACAGCCGATATTCTACCTATCCAGAAGGAAGCTTGATCGCTGTTTCCGTCACCAGGTAATTCTATATTAGGTACAAGCCCAATATTATAAATCTCATTTACTTTAATGATTTTTTGACCAATGCCGATACTATTAACAATATCCCTAACATGAATATCAAAAACATCATCGCTATCGCTGTCATAACCGATCATATCAAGGTTTATAACACCCTGAATATGATCAAATTCAAAGGGGTTATTTTCAACAAAATATCGGCTTCCATTTAAATTTTCTTCTTCATTGTCCCAGAGAGCATATACAATTGAATACGGAAAAGTAGTGTTAGATAAAACCCGGCTGATTTCAAGTACTGCTGCTGTTCCGCTCGCGTTGTCATCAGCACCGGCAGGTTTATTTTCAAGGCTCTTGTCATCATAATGAGCACAAATAATCCAATACTTTTCCGGTTCTTTTGTACCTTTCTGTAAAGCATACACATTGTTACCCGTAAATTCAAATTTTTGCTCTATAGGTTTAAGGCCATATTGTTTGAGCTTATTGATTAGATATTTTTTAGCAATAATATTCCCGGCGCTATTCGCATTACGTGATGAAATTATTGTAGTATCACCATCTATTAAGATTGCTTTCTTGCCAGTCAATTCGTTTCCAAATTGAACAAGTGAGTCCTGGTTAATTTGCGTTAATAGTTTTTGGATTTCAGGGTTTTGGGCAAATAGCTGTGTGCAACAAAAAACTAATAATAGAATGTAAATAATCAAGTATCTAAAGTAAATAATCATGATTCAATAATTATATAGTTATTAATGCCCATGTTCATCTTCACCACCGGAACTTTGCCCTTTACGTAATTGGGCAGATAAGTAATATGCGCCTTTCGTCACAATCTGAGCATCCTTTGGCATCTCTCCAAGAGAGATAATTTCTGTAAAGCCCATATCGCTTACGCCGGTCTTTATTTCGATACGTTTAAAAGCAGCATACATTTCTGGTTCTTCATGATCGTCTTCTTTGGCCTCAGCATGTTTATGGCTTTCTTTACCATGATCATGGTTTACTTCATCGCTGTGAGCATGTTTATCGCCGTCAGTATGCTCATCTAATTTTATAAAAACGTATTTCAATTCACCTTCAGAAATGATGGCATCGTTTGGAATGGTAGAAACCGTTCCGGCGCCTACTTCGATTCTTCCGTTTACATACATTCCAGGCATAAGATTTTTGTCTTTATTACCTTCCATGTCTGCATGTACTTCAACAGATTTATTTTCATTATCGAAGGCTTTTCCCACAGCGAAAATGGTAGCAATAAATTCCTGGCCTGGATAATTGGATAGGGTAAAATGTACCTTTTGCCCCACTTTTATCTCGCTAAGATCATTTTCGAAAACCTGTAGGTCTACATGTACATGGCTGTTATCAACGATATCAAAAATCTCTTTCGATGGATCAACCACGCTACCAATGTTGACATCAACATGATTGACATAACCACTTATGGGCGCAGTTATAGTAATTGAAGTAATGATATTTCTGGTTGACACGCTTGATGGCGATATATGCATCAATCTTAACTTACTTTCATACGATGATAATATGGCTCGTTGTTCCTGATATTCTGCTTCCGCCTGTTGTAACTTCTTTGAAGCAATGATCTTTTCTTCAAATAGCTGTTTCTGGCGGCGATACTCTTTCTCTGCCAGGATGAAACTGCTTTTGGCCCGTAAATATTCTTCCTGTGTTTCAATTATATCCGGATGTTCCAAGCTTGCAAGGCGTTGGCCTTTTTTTACATAGTCACCCTGAATAACAAATATGTTTTTGATGATGCCGCCGATATAACTGGAAACACTTGCCCTTTTTTGCGGTGGTAAATCAAGCACACCATTAGCTCTAACGATATTTTTAAGGTTTCGCTGTTGAAGAGCGCCCAATTCAATACCGATATTATTATACTGGATTTCAGTAAGGTTTACTATATCAGTAACCGCTGATTCAGTAGCTTCATTATGACCATGTTCATCGGAACCGGTTTCTTTATCTGGTTTATTCCCTGTACAAGCTGTTGCCGCATATATACAAACGGCCAATAATAGTTTTAATATATTTATTTTGTAGATTTTCATTGTTTCTGATCTCCCGCTAAATATTCGAGTTGAATAATAGTTTGATTATAAAGGTTAAAATTTTCCAGGTAGGAAATTTTGTACTGAAGAGCTTGCGACAAATACTGGATGTAATCGAAATATCCTATCTCGCCCAGCTTATATGATTTTGTTGCAAAATCAATTATTAAATCAGCTTGAGGTATACCACTGGTCTGGTAATATACTAAGGTATTCTGGTACTTCAGCCATTCTTCGGTAAGCCTTTTGAGTTCGCTTTCGACTTGAATTGTATTTAATTGATAATTTTTCTGCGCTATTTCCTCACCAATTTTTGAAGCCCTGATTCTTGCGTTTTGAGAACCGAAGAACAATGGAATACCTATGCCGCCCTGAATCATGTTAAACCTGTTGCCAGGACCATAAAATACTTCTTTACCTTCCGTGTTTTGGTAACCACGGATCGTTTGGCTTCGTACCCCGAATGAAAGCTCCGGCAGAAGTTTAGACCTTTCCACTTTGGTCTGGGCTATGTTCACTGCGATCTGCTGCTTCAGAAAGGTTAAATAAGGCGCATTTTCAGCTTTACTTGTATCAACATTCATTTTCAACATAAAAAACGAAGAATCTTGTACCACTTTAAAATCCTGGCTGATATACAATAATCTTTGAAGTTGGGTTTTATAAACACGCATGTCAGATTCGGCTTGGAAAAGCTGGTTTTTAACTTCAAGCTCCCTGGCTTCTGCGGAAGTTTTTTCAAGATAAGTACCCTCACCAACCTGGTAGCTAACATCAGCAGCGTTCTTAAAAAAGCTGTACAAACTATCCTGGTATCTGTACAGCTTTAGTTTTTCCTGGGCATACAGCACCTGGAAGTAGGCCAACTTTATATTGCGTTGAAGTTCTGCTTTGCTTAATGCGAGCCTGAATTCTGATTGAATAATTTGCTGCCGGGCGAGGTTTGCATTTTGCAGATAAACATTAGGTAAAGAAAAATCTTGCGTTAGGGAAAATGCGTTGTCAATAGCAGCGCTGTTTATCTGCCCGTATTCAAAGCCAACATTGGTCTGGCTAAAATCATATGCTGTTTTCCGCAATATTTTCTGTTGATCAACTTCAAGCGATGCTGCTCCAATTCCCGGGTTATTCTGTAACCCAATCTTTATAGCATCCTGTAAATTCAGTGTTTGGGGCTGCGTTTGTGCAAAGCTTCTTTGTGTTCCAGACAATATTAAAATAGCAAACAGAATTGAAAGAACTTTACCGCTACCATTAATATGAAGTTTACGTTTTTCAAGGTATTTTTCTACCCAGCTATACAGTACTGGTAAGACAATAAGTGTAAGCAACGTAGAAGTAATCAAACCGCCTATAACAACTGTTGCTAAAGGTTTCTGTACTTCCGCACCGGCAGATTTTGAAAGAGCCATAGGTAGAAAACCAAGCGATGCCACCGCAGCGGTCATGATTACAGGCCTTAACCTGACCTTTGTGCCAGTAATAACACGTTGGTTTATATCGGTTATACCCTCTTTTTTAAGCTGGTTAAAATATCCGATGAGTACAATACCGTTAAGTACTGCTACACCGAACAAAGCAATAAAGCCTACTCCAGCAGAGATAGAGAAGGGCATATCACGCAGTATGAGTGCAAAAATACCACCAATGGCAGATAATGGGATGGCTGTAAAAATAAGCACAGACTCTATAATAGAGCCGAAAGTAAAATACAGCAGCATGAAAATAAGTAAAAGTGCGATTGGCAAAGCTACCATAAGGCGCTGGTTGGCAGCTTTCAGGTTTTCAAACTGTCCACCATAGGTAATATAATATCCAGCCGGCAGATCAATTTTTCCTTCCAGTTTGCGCTGAATTTCTTCCACCAGACTTTCCACATCTCTATCACGCGCATTTACGCCAATAGTGATCCTGCGCTTTGCATCTTCACGTGATATCTGCATAGGGCCTTCCTGAAATTCTATCTGGGCTACTTCCCGTAGCGGAATCTGGCCACCAGCAGGAAGTGGAATAAAAAGCCCGGCAATATTTTCAATATCATGCCTGAATTCTTCCTGAAGTCGTACCACCATATCGAACCTTTTTTCACCTTCAAATATCACACCTGCGGTACTTCCAGCAACTGCGCTGCGAAGCACCATATTTACTTCTTCAATATGTAATCCGTACTGCGCCATTTTTTCACGCTTATATGTGACTACGATCTGGGGTAAGCCTTTAACCTGTTCGACGCGTACATCAGCAGCACCAGGAATTCCGCTGACAATATCACCGACCACTTTACCTTTTTCAGCAAGGGTATTAAGGTCTTCACCGAATATTTTGATGGCAATATCGGCGCGTACACCTGTCATCAATTCATTGAAACGCATCTGAATGGGTTGGGTGAACTCGTAGATGATGCCGGGAACATTATTCAGTTCTTTTTCCATCTTTTCAAACATTTCCTCTTTTGTAGAAGCTGAGGTCCATTCGTCTTTATCTTTCATTACAATTATAATATCGCCAGCTTCTACCGGCATCGGATCGGTTGGGATTTCAGCGGAACCAATTCTGGTAACTACTTCTTTTACTTCCGGGAATTTGTCAAGTAATATTTTTTGGAGCTTTGATGAAGCTTCTATACTTTCGGTCAATGTACTTCCGGGCTTTAAAATCTGGTGAGTTGCAATATCACCTTCTTCCAGTGTAGGTATAAATTCACCACCCAATCGACTGAAAGCAAATAAGCTGAATACAAATAAAACCATTGAAATTAATACCACCATTGTTTTATGGCTAAGAGCATATTTTATAATGGGTTCATATCTTCGTTCGAGAGTTTCAATTATCTTATCAGCCCAGTTTTTCTTATGTGTAGTTTTTTTGCTAAGAAATAATGCTGACATCATTGGAACATATGTTAGTGAAAGTATCAGGGCGCCTATAATTGCAAAGCCCACTGTTAAAGCCATTGGTTTGAACATTTTACCTTCAATGCCTACAAGTGTCAGTATGGGCAAGTAAACAATGAGGATAATGATTTCACCGAAAGCAGCAGATTTCCTGATTTTACTCGCGCTATCATAAACCACTTCATCCATTTCCTCAGTAGTTAACCTTTGTTTTTGAAGCATTTTTTGGTTGTGGCTGATATGAAAAACAATACTTTCGACAATAATTACCGCACCATCTACGACAAGTCCGAAATCTATAGCACCCAAGCTCATCAAATTACCAGAAATACCAAAAACTTTCATCATCGAAACCGCAAACAGCATTGAAAGCGGTATGACGGACGCGACTACCAGCCCTGCTCTCAAGTTACCGAGCAATAGAACGAGTATAAATATAACTATTAAACCGCCTTCAATAAGGTTTTTGCTAACAGTATTGATGGCTCTTTCAATAAGGTTCGAACGATCCAGGAAAGGTTCTAATATCACACCTTCAGGTAATGATTTTTGTATGGTTTTTACCTTTTCCTTAACACGTTCAATTACTTCAGCAGAATTTTCACCTTTCAGCATAAGAACGATGCCGCCAACCACTTCGCCTTCACCGTTCCTGGTCATTGCACCGTAACGTACTGCATGGCCATATTGAACCTTTGCCACATCACGGATCAAAAGCGGTATACCATTTACATTTTTAACAGCAATTTTTTCTATATCTTCCAGAGATGTTACTAAACCGATACCGCGAATGAAATATGCGTTATGGCCTTTCTCAATGTATGCGCTGCCGGTATTTTCGTTGCTTTTCTCCAGTGATTCAAATATTTCCGGAATTGTAACATTATAACCACGTAGCTTTTCAGGATTAACGGCAACTTCGTACTGTTTAAGAAACCCGCCAAAACTGCTCACTTCAGCAACGCCAGGTGTACCAGATAACTGACGTTTCACGATCCAATCCTGCATCGTCCGTAATTCTGTAGCTGAATATTGTTTTGGAGAATTCTTAGAATTATGAAGGACATATTGGTAAATTTCACCAAGACCGGTGGATATCGGTGCAAGAGTAGGCCTTCCCATATTTTCTGGAATCTGATCCTCAGCTTCTCTCAGCCTTTCAGTGATAAGCTGTCGGGCAAGATATATATCTACTTCGTCTTCAAATACTACTGTTACGACAGATAAGCCAAAACGAGATATGGAACGTACTTCTACAACATCTGGTACGTTAGCCATTGATACTTCTATCGGGTAAGTAATGAACTGTTCTACTTCCTGCGCAGCAAGGGTAGGAGAGTTTGTAATGATCTGCACCTGGTTATTTGTAATATCCGGTACAGCATCTATAGGTAATCGTGACAGGGAATACAATCCCCAACCTACCAGGGCCAGTGTAAACAGGCCGATGATAAGTTTATTTTTTATTGAAAAATAAATCAGTTTATCAATCATTTCGCCTTTATTAAGTTTGTAAATAAATGACCAGGAATGGTCGAGAACCTGTTATCGGTATAATAATACGCACATAGCCATACCAAGAGACGGTATAGCAAATAATGCAATAACAGGCTAAACTACAAACTTTGGCGGTTGAAATACAGCGGCTGAAAATCCGGGTTTAATATGCCGCTTATATAGTATGTTTTTTTCTATAGAATATTGGTTGTACTGAACTAATGTGTGCGTTTTCCCAAATATGTAATTCAATGAAACACCGCAACAAGCGCATGAGCAGAAAGGCGAACAGTCATCAGTAGTAGCTGAACCGCTACCATCTGTATTATCAGAACAATCATCATGAAAAGCAACGGAATCATACATATTGCGTATATCATCGGCACACGGCAATACCGTTAACCCGACTATATACAAGCTTAATATGATGAACAGATATTTCATTGACTTGCAAATATAACAGATATTTTTGTTACCCCGTTTCAGATTTATAATAATTTGAGCTAAAAGAAAAGGAAATCTTACTCTGTATTGCAAAATTCATATTATCCGATTTTATTTGTTTAGTAAGATAAATAAGCTTTAGCACTTGTGATGACTTCGTAAATCAGCCAGTAAAATTTCGAAATTAGTCTGCTTCAGATTAATAATATTGGGTAATCCTTTCCTGGATTTAAAGGGTTTCTGGATTAGTTTATATAAATAGGCTTTAAAATTAATTATTATATAATTTCACAGTATAATTCCCTCACATATCCGATTTCCCTATCAGGATAAAATATTTTTAAGTTATCTTTAAAATTTTCTATTGTTAAATCTATATATCCTATTATAAGGAAGAATGGGCGCATACCATCAGTTATTCTTTCTGATATAGAAATAAATGATTTCATGTCAGTTGTGCTTGGATTTGGTACTTTCTCTGGATGTGAGTGCCAATCGCCAATATAATAGTGAAGTTCTTGCGAATTCCAGTATTCAGTATCAAGCTCCATTTGAATGAAAGTATCATCTGGTTTAAAATAAACTTTGTGTCTGTAGGCTTTGCTGCCGCCAAGTATAATTTTCATCGCATATAATGCATCGCCTTTTAGGAAACCGGCAATAGCACCACCGGTTTCCTTAGGCTTATATTTAATGATGTCGTTATATAATTCTATAACACAACCCTGCGATATGATTAATTTTGATATTCTATTATTCACCGACATACAATACAATTTGGGTGAGTACCGCTCTTCAAAATTTGCCAATGATATGGCTTATTAAGTTCTTTTGAACCAGCGGGACCGTGCCATATAAACTGGTATCCTTTAGTTTTAGGATAATGTTTTTGTGTTATACCTAAAAGTAGTTGAATACTAACACGGGCAACCTGATTTGCAATTTCCGAAGTGTCTATACCAGCACCAGGATAAGTCGGTTGTGCGCATCCGTAAGGCTTACCATTTAAATCTGATAAATGGTCAGTATTAAAATTTGATTTAGGTAAAAATAGGTTACCATATTCTTCAAGACAATTTATACAAGCAGATTTCCCAGGTAGTACACTGTAAATTACCCCAGTAAGAGCGCCTATAGATGCTTGAGCATATATACAGATTTTTTGATTACTTACACATAACCTGTTTACAAAATTATTAACTGACTTTTCCGCAGTCATATCTAATATTAGATTGCTCCCTATTATCGCTGATTTTAATTCGCTGGGTGATTTCATTACATCGCCTGAATGTATATAAACTTGCGCATAAGGGTTTCTTTCAAGTATTAGCTCTTTTAAAGCAATAACCTTTTGTTTCCATAGCTTTGTAAGGTCAACTATATTACGTACTGTATTGCCTATTTCGAATTGGTCTTTATCAAAAAGATGGTAAATACCAACACCAGCCCTTGAGAGTTGGTCCAGAACTACTGATCCAATAGCTCCACACCCAATAATTGTAACGGATTTACTTAATAATGATTCGATGTTAAATATATCCCTTACACGTAGAAATATTTCATCCTTCAATTTGTGTGGAAGTAAGTACTGGTGTTGTACGTGAACCGCAATCCCATTTTGATACAATGGTGTGCATAATAGTGAAAACCATTTGTTGTAACCGGTTAGATAGATTGATATAATTGCTTTATCTTCCTTGTTGGGACAAATTGTAAGAACATCATTTGCAAATTGTCTACCACAGTTTTTTTGAAGTAAATCTTTAAGATTCGAGCTTAAGAAATCTTTTTCGTTTATATTTTCCGGTAATGCATACCAAAATCCTTTAATTTTCTTGTTTAAAGGATTTGTAAATGCTTCCTTTGAACCAGTCCACGTCATACCATTTATAGCGATCTCTGCGCTTCCGGATTTTTCAAAAAGTACTTTGTCTATTACGTAAGAATTAGTACCGATGGAACGATATTCCGCTTCACCAAAGTGTATTTCTTCTGGTACGATAAATTCTAATGGAAATATAATATGACCAACAGCATTAAATCCTGGAATTTCTTCGACCTCTACCATGTCAACAGGAAAGCCTTCAGATGAATTTGCAAAATTCAACCATTCAACGGCCTTCCTAACCACCAGCCCCAGGTTTTTTATAGAGTTATCCCATTCTTTGTTTTTGAACTGACAAAATGCGCCATTAATGAATTGATGGGTGTTTTCATATTTTTGAAAATGAATAACTAATTGATCATCGTTAGAAAGATTATAGTCCACAACAGGTATTACCGCAGCCGCAATATCAGGGAAAGTGGGTGGTACTTCTATAAGTACCTTAATTTCCTGACAACTACCAAAGATTAAAATTCCTTCTATATATGTAGTGTTCTCTATTTTTTCTTCTAACATTGCATTGGAACCTGCTGCAATAGATATTTTACGCCCACTTTCAATATTAAAAGCTTTTACGAATTTAAATTTACCACCATAGCCGTTTTTAACCGCTGTAATTTCTTGTTCTGATAAGATGCCGGTTTCGCTTTCCAACGTCTGAAAAGAAGTTGGAACAAATGCGAATCCTTCCCCACCAGGGCGAGGTTTAGACTTTTTTAAATATCTTAGGGTTTCACCCTCATATAGGCCAATATCTTCAATTGTCGGATTCAGGTCCTGTATTACTGTTCCGTCTTCGCGGTAAAATGTCCGATCGTTGTTATCAGCAAGATTAAAATGCTCAACGGTTTTTTCAATAATCACTTTTAGCTTTTGCTTTTCAACAAATTCTGCTGAATAAATCTGATTATTCTCGATTAACACATTTAAGAAAACCTTTTTGTCGGTTCCTTTCTCTTTACCCTTTCCAGGATTGTTCTCATTTGTAAACTTTTCCATTAATAAATAATTTTACCCCGTTAGTTCTTGGATGAAACCTGGAGTGGTTGTTTCATTTGCGGCTTACGAGACATAATTACTATTTAAAAAAAATGTACCTTTGTATCGCATTAACGAATCGGGATTATTGAGGGGATCAGCCTCATTAACGCCAGTTATCCCAAAACCCAATCAGGAACGCCATTTCTGATTGGGTTAATTTTTCTGATCATGTTTTGAAATATTAGTGTTTTTTATCTTTCGGTGGCACTGGATCATTACCATAGCTATCTTTATCTCTTATCTTGTTTTTTTTATTGTGAATTATTAACTCTGATTCCTGATTTATAGCAATCTGTTTCGCTACAGTTATTGCTTCTTTTTGTGTGGATGTGTTTTTTGTGAATTTCGAGTTACCTTCACCTTTTACAGCCCAGCCGGTTTTCGTTTTTACTACATGTTGATTTTTACCCATAATCGTATTTTTCTTACAAATGTAACCAAATCTAAATTTATCAAGCAAAATATTTGATGAATTTATTTTTCCACATATGTGTTGAAAACTTTATATAATTAAATAATATATTTGTGCACGTTCTGAAACGAAGCCTTATGGATAGCCTGGGAATTACATTAAAAAAAGCAAGAGAATTTTCAAAATTTACTCTTAGACAGGTAGAGGAATCAATCGGTATATCGAACGCATACCTAAGCCAGCTTGAAAACGATAAAATTAAAAAACCTTCTGCGAGTGTCTTGTATAAACTCGCTAACCTATATAAAGTAGAATTAAATACATTATTAACGGCTTCTGGTATAGTAGATAAAGCGACAGAGAAAAAAAAGAGTGAATCCCTTGAATTCGAAAAAAGAGTGGCGTTTTATAGTGATAACCTTACACAGCAACAACGTGAGCAGGTATTAGAGTATGTAAGATTTATAAGTACGCAGAAGAAAGATGGTTGAAATCTTTACTAAGGCCGATATTGACAAAATATCACTTGATATATTAAAGAAAAGTAAATCATACGGCGTATTTCCAACACGGGTAGATGAAATTATTAAATAGAACTGGTTTAAACAAATAAAAACAACAAGAGCGCTGCAAAATTTGTAAAATGA
>DAIUCM010000002.1:0-91218 GCA_036846145.1 Bacteroidota bacterium | reverse complement strand
AGATATGGCCGGAAGAACGTGAAGTTTTGCAACTCATTTACAAACGCAACGAAATCCTGGAAGCTGCAGCAAACCAGTATTCTCCTGCTTTGCTGGCCAATTATGCGTACGATCTGGCTAAAACCTACAACAAATTTTACCACGAGCGACAAGTACTGAATGAGCCCGATGAACAGGCGCGTTTGTTCCGTTTACAGCTTTCTCAGCATACCGCCAATTGTATCTCGCAGGCTTTGCTTTTACTGGGAATTGAAATGCCGGAAAGGATGTAATTTTCTCAATTTGAAAATTTGAAGATGTGATAATTTGAAAATGCTTCGGGATGTAATTCCGAAGCATTTTTTGCGTTTGGTATATATGCGGTTTGTTTTGATTTACATTTTATTAATAGGATTATTTTCCTGTAAAGTTACGGAAAGTAAAATTTCGGGTAATTATGAAAGTAATTACAGTCATACTTTAGTTTTAAATGAAGATAAAAGTTTCGCTATAGTTTTTAAAGATTCTTTGGCTGTAAATATAAATATAACTGGCAAATGGTGCATTCTTAAAAATGCAATTGAACTTAAAACCAACGATACAAATCAGTTCTGGGAATGTACGAACCTTAAAATAAAGCGCAAAAGGCTTACGCGTCCCTTGCACTGTTCGCCAACACATCGCTTTATAATATTTACGAGAAAATCAGAATAAAGCATTTTTTGCGTTTGGTATATATGCGGAAGCTTTTGATTTATATATTCTTGCTGGTTTTGCCAGTGATTTGTAAAGCGCAGGGACAAGATACTATTTTCATTGATACATCAATCGTTAATATCAGCAATCCCAAAATAAGGCAATTGGTAAGATTTCATGTTTGGTTGATTTGGATGCATTTGAAATCAGGCCAGAATGTTTTCCTACATTAGATTCCATCCCGCAAGTTATCGCAAGAGTTTAGCGCAGCGGCTCTTGAGATTTTTTCAATAAGTGAAAGTCTTTTGACTTTCAAGGAAGTCGAAGAACTTCCTGCAACGCAAAATTCCAAGAGCCGCTGCGCTAACTCTTGAAAAAGCCTACAAACAAAACAGCCTCAACAAACTAAATTACTGAAGCTGTTGCATATATAGTATCCTGAAAAAATGCTTTAGTTTGAAAATTTCCCGGAGCCAATGTGTATAACTCTACAACTCAATCAAATCTCCCTGTAAAAGTGCTGCGTGGGTGGGATGGCAAGTAAGTACAATTACCTGCTTTTGTTCTGCAATTTCGCGGAGACAAATGGCAGCCATTTCTTGTCGGGCAGGATCTAAATTTACCAATGGATCGTCGAGTACAATAAAACCGTTCTTGTCTTTCAAATAGAAATCTGCCATAGCCAAGCGCGTTGCTAAGGCAAGCAGATCTAATGTTCCGGTAGAAAGCAAATTGGCAGGCAGCCAGGCTCCGTTTATTTCAATATCGGCAGGCACGGTTTCATCCATTTTTATAGTCTGGTATTTACCGCCGGTAAGTTTATGGAAATAATATTCTGTACGTTCTTTTAATGGCGTAAAAGTGTCTTTATCAAGCTCATCGAGAATATTATTCAGCTCGGTTTGCACGCGTTTGTATGCTTTGCCTTTGCGTAATGCATTCTGAAATTGTGATTGCGCGCGAGCCAGTTTATCCTGCAAATCTTCTGTTGTTTCTTCGGGTTGGTTTCTGTCCAGTTCCATGCGTTTGCGCACAAGGTTCATTTCCTCGTTTTGCACACGCTCCAACTCACTCGTTTTGCGGTTAAACTCGTTCAGGAATTGCTGGCTGTCAGTAATATTTTCCGGTAAAGATTTTAGGTTTGACATCTGCTTTTCTATGCCGGAAATTTGCGATTTATTCTCCAGCAACTTATCCAGTAATTCATCTTTTGAGCCAAACTTCTTTTCCCAGTTCTGAATATTTTCTACGGCAGTTCTTTCAGTAGATCTGCTTTCCACCAATTCTTTCTGAGCAACTAGAAACTGAGACTGAAGCATTTCCAGCGACTCCGATATATGCGGATTTTCTATGGCTTCTATTTGCTTTTCCAGATCAGCCATTTTCTGGCCTTTCAGCAGGTTTTCTATTTCTTTTTTCCTGGTTTGAATATGAATACTTGCTTTTTCAAATTCCGATTTCAGCTTTTCCAAGCCTTCAATATTTTCTACTTGAAAACCTTGCAAATAAGCTTCTAATTCGGCTTGTTTTGCTTCAATGCTTTTCAGAATTTGCTTAATGTCTGCTTCGCCGGAAACAATGGCAATTGTAAAATCAGGATGCTCAATTTGTATTCTTCCTGCAGCATCGTATTGTATCATTTCGCCTTCCGTGAAAGTGATATTTTCCGATTCGCCCAAACCACGTTTCAGTCCAAAACTCACTTCATTTTTCGCGCGGATTGCAATTTTCAGCTTCTGCGCTTCTATGATATTTTTAAACTTGTCAAGCTCGCGCTCCAGTTTTCTTGCCTGGTTTATTTGCTCTGGTTTTACTTCCGGAACCTGCTTAAATACTTCCTGTTCCTGCTTATAATCTTCCACCAAAACTTTCGCTTTTTCGTATAGCGAGCGAATTTCCAGCGATTTCTGGTATTGTTTTAAAGCAGCAATGTTCTTTTCTAAAGCTTGCGAGATTTCCGTTTGTTCCTCGCGTTTTTTCCTGGCTTCCTGCAGTTTATTTGCTTCCACAGGCCATTTTTCGCTTACTTCGGCAATAGCGCCTTTCTGCTGCTGAAGCATTTTTAGCTCGTTTTCCAGCAATTGCCTTTTCCGCGCATCTTCCACAATTGGCGCAAACTGGTTTTTGTAAGCCAGTAATTCTTCAAGCTGTTTAGTTACAATTTGCAGTTGCGCGTTTATTGTATCAATCTGTAACTCGTGCTGCCATGCTTCGGTAAGCTGTTTATCTAAATTCCTATATAAATAATAAGCTTCCAGTATTTTACCAACATTGCGTTTGTGCGGGTTGCTAATATCTTTTCCATCGCGCGGCTGGTTCTTAATTTCGTCCCAGTTATTAAAATATTCTTCTACCTGTTGGTTTGTTTCTGCTTTGAGTTTCTCGATGGAAATGCCATCCAGCTCAAAAATATTCTTGCGTAAATTATCACTTAAGCTGGTTATTGTTTCGCCGCCTTCGCGTTTTAAAGTATCAATTGTGCGCGCTAAATCTGTTTGGTAAGTAATAAGAACCTGCTCGTAAGTAGCCTTGGAAAAACCGAGCATTTTAGCAAGTTCAATTTCTACTTGCGCAATATTATTCAATTCGCTTTCACTGGGCAAAATAAGCCTGGCTTTTTTTACGGCGCCAAGTTCTTTTTCAACCGTATAATTTTCACCTTCCAGGTCAATATCTGCAGAAATACGGATTGTATCGCCGCCGTTGATTGGCAGATATGGCTTTATTTCATTTTTAAGACGAACAGGTGAAAGCTCCGGCGAAGTAAAAAACAGGCAGCGCAAACCTTTGATCAGCGTACTCTTTCCGGCTTCATTGGCACCAAGAATAACGTTTAATCCAAGCTTGAAACGAACGGTTTTATCTTTGGTCCCGGCAAACGGGTGCAGTTTTAATTCCTTGATTTTCATCGCTTAATTTTTTCTATTAGTTCGTTTGCCAGTTGCAGTGCCATATTATCGTCTTCTGCCAAAGAAAGATGCGAAAGCAACCTGTGCGGCAATGAATTCGGCGTATAGGATTTATCGATATAATCTCGCGTAATGTGGAGTTTTACATCTTCATCTTCCAGTTCCATATAAGCCAGTTGCGTGCGGATATCTTCTATGGCTTTGTGCAGCTCCGTTCTGTCTTCTTCAGAAATCCTTCCGTTGATTTTTAGTTTTACCAGTGCTTTTAACTTTTCTGTACCAAGCAATTTTTCGCGTATGGCATATATGTCTTCTACAGAATTTACAGCTTCGGCCAGATCGTAAAACCTATATTCACCGGTGCGGATGCTTTCCATTTTGATCTGCTTTAAAGTATCAATTTCAAGATACCAGACAAAGCCTTCGTGCTTACGATCGAAACCATCGGGCGTATGCGTGGCGGGATAAAAATAAAGCGGATTATATATTTGTGGCTGAGCCGGATAACGAACATGGATATGACCCAAAAGCCAGAAATCTGCGCCGCTTTCGCGAAGCTCATCTTCCGTCATCAGGAAATATTCGCGCTTAAAATCGGGTGCAACGCCTTCCACGCTTCCGTGCGCGATACCAATATGCAGATGATCTGGGTTTTTCTCAATTCCCTTTACCCAGCCAATTACATTTTCTTTGGATGTTTTACTATTGCATGGGCCGGGATAAAAATAAATGGTTTGCTCACCAATTTCGGTCTCAACAGGTTTGCAGTTATCCAGCAAAAGCAGCAGGTTTTCGTCCATACATTTGCGGAAATGATCCCACAATTTTCCTGTTCCGGCTTCAAAATAATCGTGATTTCCGGGAAGCACAACTACATTTTGGCCGTGAAATTTATTCAAAATCTCTGCTGTGCGTTTTATATCGCGCTGCGGAATATTTGTACTGTCGAAAAGGTCGCCGGCAATAACCAAGAAATGCGCATCCCGTTTATTGGCGATACGCACAACTCTCTCTAAAGCTTCAAAACGCTCATTCACCAAAGCTTCGCGTACTTCATCGCTGTAGCCGCGGCCGTTGAATTTCATGCACAAATGGTTATCGGCAGTATGTAGAATGCGTATGCTCATGTTGGAAAAATGAATTATAAATTCAAAAATAGCGAATTAACACGTACCATGCGTAGCGGAAGCCAGCAATAAATTTATTAATTTAGCCGTGTGTTGGCATTCCGCCGCTTAAGCTCGGGTGGAAGGTTTGCTGAACTTAGCTTTTGTGCCTGTTGCGTAATTTCTTTGCATCTGCGTACAGAAATAAACCAATGTCGGCTATCTTGGTTAAATACAAAGGGTTTGTATGGCCGGTTATAATTTAATTTTTATGCGTTATCTACTAATAATATTTCTTTTTTTGCCAGGAATGCTTGCTGCGCAGGATTCGACTGCCCGCCGCAGCCTGAAGGAGTATTACGATAACCTGGAACCTATTATTTCAGATACCTGCCCTCTGTATGGCAAGCCGCCCATTATTCTTAAAACATCACTTATTTCGCCCTTTCAGAAACACCGTATTGGCAGGCTGGGTATTGAATTACCGGTTTACAGGTCGTTAACTGCGCAGGCAACGGGAGGTTATATTTTTGCTTACGATAAAAATACGTACAGGCTTAATCATCAGCGCGGAAATTATGAATTTGGCGCCGACCTGAAATATTATTTCCCGCTGATAACCGTAATTCGCTTATACACAGGCCCGGTGATCAACTACAGGCAATTGAATGCCTACGAGGGTAAATTTTCTGTACAAAATATTACGGCGCCAAACGGTACCGTTACTTCCAATGTATTTATAGATATGCAGAACCCTGCCATTGTGCGCGAGGAACAGATAGCCTATTTGTGGCAGGCAGGCGTGCAACCATTGCTAAAGGAACATATAGCGCTTGATATTTTCATTGCTTTCGGCAGAGGCATGAACAAGAGAACCAGGCAAGAGCCGGCAAGCGAAGCCCGAGAAGTTACGAACAGCAGCAGTTATTTAACGCAAATTGGCATGCACCTTGGCTACGCTTTTTAAGCGCCTGTCATAAAAGCATTTTACAACCAGTGTATATATGCAAAAAGGCAGCGCGTAGTAATTACAGGCTGCCTTTTTACATAAAATATTAATATTATGGGAGTTATCCGGAAACTAAATACCGGTGTAATGCTCAGGATTATCGCCCATGGCCGATGCATGCTGCGGTGCAGCGTTTGGTCCTTTTCGCAGGCGGTCGGCAATGTCGTTTTTCAGCTTGTTGGCCATATTTTTAAATTCATCAACTACTTCTTCACCTTTATCCGATGATGCTAAGTAAGAAACTGCCACGCCTGCCAGCGCACCCGCTAAAAAGGCAAGCAATAAACGCGATTGATTATTCATAATACTAGGATTTAATAACTTTGGTTTGTGTAAAAATTTCTACAATATGCGGCGTGTATTGTTCGGCAAAGTTATGCACAAAGGTATTTTTACGCTGTATTATATATGGAAAAAATTAATGCTTGCCATAGTATTTTTTTATATTTGATGCAGGAATTATTTAACACGAAAATTTTATGGCAAAAGGACAGGATAAAAAGAAAGAAGAAAAGAAAAAGCCAACCAAAACCCTTAAAGAAAAACGCCAGGAAAAACAGGCTAAGAAGAAGGATTAATTTGGCTTAAAGCATTTTTTAGCGGCTGTATATATGGAAAAATTGCAGCCTGTAAGTTTTTTTAAGCGGCAATTCTGGTTTTAAGGAGTTGCCGCTTTTTGTTTGTTTTATTAGATTAATACATGTTTAGTTTTTTTTAAGGAAGAAAATTTATCCTGATTTTGATATCATGAAGGCTTTTAAAGATGCAGATTGCTATTTCGCGCGTGCAGCTCAATGGTATGTTATAGAAGGGCAAAATATGGCTGTAATCGATCCGGCAGCGCCAAAAATATTAACATTTGACCCATGGCCTCAAATATTATTTTTAGCGGCAGATGGTAAAAGGACGATCAGAGAATATATTTATTATATGGCAGATCAATACGAAAAGGATATACCGCCGGAGTTAGATAAAACCATAATTGATGAGTTATTGACACTATTGGAATATAAGATAATTAAGTTTTCAAAGGTTAAAGTACAACTGGAAGATACTTACATTAGGCCAAGGAAATAAAGCTTGATAATCAAGTAAGTAGTGCTTGATTTAATTTTTTGGTTGGGCTTATCTTTTATTTTAATAGTTGCAAAGCAGCGCCCATAGTTTACCATAAAATTAGCCTGTTAAGACCCTTTGACATAATGGCATAAAACTGTTTTCGCTTCTGGTTAAAGTATTTTCCAGGAAAGGTTTATATGTCGAAACCAACCTATTCTTATCAACATGCATCATATTATTAAAAGCCATTAATAAATTAAAATGAATACGCGATTATATACAATGTTGGTTCTGCTAACCTGCAGCGCTTTATTCCTCTCATGCAAAAAAGATCCTGTGGAGGACAACAAGCCGACACCGGAGAAAAAATGCTACGTTACTAAAAGCTATTTGGATAAGCCCGATAATTACAGCCGAATTGTGTACGATAATAATATGCGGGCAGATAGTGTAAAATTTTATTCTGACAGTAACCTGGTTGTTGCGACTAAATATTTTTACAACAGCGTTGGAAAAGTAACTTCAGAAGAAACATTTATCCGCAACAGCAAAACGTCTGTAAAATTTATCGATTATAATTCCGACAATACCGTTAAGAAAATAAGTATTGCTACTGCGCATGGCGAAAGAACCGAAGAGCAAAGCTATTCTCTTTTCAGTTACAACAGCGATAAAAAAGTTGTGGAAGCTAAAACGTTCGGTATTTCTTTTTCCGGAGACATGATTGAGATGCAGCGTTTTATTTTTACCTGGGATGCGAATGGAAACATTATACATTCAGAAGAATTCATGAAGACAGATTTAGGCTATGAACTTGTAAAATTTGCTGATTATGAATACGATAGCAGGAAAAATGCAATGCAGGAAAATCTTAACCTTACTTATATGCTGGCTTTTGCGCAGAACCGCAATAACATTGTAAAAGAAACGGTTAAAGATCCGCGTGGCAATTTATCACACACCATCAGCAGCGTTTGCACGTATTCCGCAGAAGGAAATTTAACGATAAAAAAGAACACATTCAATTCACATAATAACTCGCATTCATATACAGAGTATTACGAATATACATGTAAATAAAGGTTTGGTTGGTTTAGGAAGGAAAGGGGAAGTGCCGTTTGGTCATTTCCCCTTTTTAAATTTCTTAATCCTGAAGCATTTTCCGGCCAGCCTATATATGGAAACTACGGCAGCGGCACTTCAATTTCACCTAAATCGTGGCCAAGTTTATCTCTTTTTGTAGAAAGATATCTGTGGTTGTGCTGATTGGGTTTTGTATGTAAAGGAACACGTTCCACAATTTCCAAACCGTAACCTTGTATGGCGCTTCGTTTGGTTGGGTTGTTGGTAATCAGCCTGATATGAGAAATTCCAAGATCGCGTAAAATCTGCGCACCAACACCATAGTCGCGCTGATCTGTCTGGAAACCAAGTGAATGATTTGCTTCAACTGTATCTAAACCTTGCTCCTGTAACTGGTAAGCTTTCAGTTTGTTAAGAAGACCAATGCCACGGCCTTCCTGTTTCATGTAAAGCACCAGGCCTTTGCCTTCATTTTCTACCAAAGTCATGGCATCATGAAGCTGGTTTCCGCAATCGCAACGGCAGCTGCCGAATATATCGCCGGTAACGCAAGAACTGTGTACGCGAACAAGAACTGGTTCATTTTCTGCCCATTCGCCTTTAATCAGAGCCAGGTGAATTTCCCCAGTTGTGGTTTGTTTATATGCGCGCAGGCGGAAATCTCCCCATTGTGTAGGCATATCTACTTCAATTTGCCGCTCAATAAGCGTTTCCTGCGCAAGCCTGTAAGCAATCAGATCTTTTATGGTGATGAACTTAAGATCGAACTTTTTAGCGATCTCTATCAGGTCCGGAACACGTGCCATGCTACCATCTTCATTCATGATCTCTACCAGAACGCCGGCCGGCTCGTAACCTGCCAAACGTGCCAGATCAATAGTTGCTTCCGTGTGCCCGGCTCTGCGTAATACACCGCCGCTTTTTGCACGTAAAGGGAAAATATGTCCCGGTTTACCAAGTTCTTCCGGTTTTGTATTTGGATCTATTAATGCTTGAATTGTCTTTGCCCTGTCGTGCGCAGAAATACCTGTCGTACAACCGTGGCCGAGCAAATCTATACTTACGGTAAATGGCGTAGCGTGTAGCGCAGTGTTGTCGTTCACCATCAGGTCAAGCTTCAGCTCATCGCAACGTTCTTCTATAAGCGGCGCGCAGATCAATCCGCGGCCATGCTTGCTCATAAAATTGATCATTTCCGGCGTTACACAACGCGCGGCGCCAATAAAATCGCCCTCATTTTCACGATCCTCATCATCTACAACAATTACAAGTTTTCCTTGCCTAATGTCCTCAATAGCTTCTTCTATGGTTGAAAACGGACGACTATTGGTAGCGCTGGGTTGGCTTCCAGATATTTGATTTAACACCTCTTGCATATTTAAAAAATCCGATTAAAAGAGCCAGGTTCATCAGGTAGAAATGGCTCACAAACCGCAACAAAATTACGTTTATATTAATTCTTTTCAGCAATGTATCTGCAATGGGTACAAACATGGCCAAAAGCTGCGCGAAAAAAAGTATCTGGTAGAAAGTATTGTGTATTGCGATAATTCCGCTTGAAACCAGCATTAAGATAATAAAAAACGGCCCGAGCCAGCGCAAAACTTTATGGCTGAGGAATGCAAATCCCAATCCTCTCCACGGCGGCAAAAGCAGTTTTTTAAACCTCGCCAGATTTTGGAAATTACCAATGGAAATCCTTACTTTTCGCCGAAATTCCTCGCTGATCTTGTTGCTGACATCTTCATAGCATAAAGCATCAAGTTCGTTTATGGCGCTTCCACCGTTTTCCAGAGCGTGCATGGTGATGTAAAAATCATCCATGAAGAACTTTGGCGGCACAGGAGAATAATATTTTTTACGAATGGAATAACAACCGCCAAACGCACCAACCATACTTCCCCAAAGTATTCCTTCTTCATATTTTATCTTATTCTCGCGGTCTAAATAGCTTTTTTCCTGCAGCGAAATACCATCTTTCTTAAATCTTATATTCAAGATATTTCCGCCAACCAAAGCTATTTTTTCATTCTTGTAATGCTTTACTAACTGGTAGATCGTGTCTTCTTTAAAAAAAACATTCGCATCGGTTAAGATAAAAATATCGTTTTTTGCCTGTGCTGCCAATTGATTGATGATTCCGGATTTACCTGTTCTTCCGGCAAAATTCACCAGTTTTATTTGTGGAAATTGCTGCTGGTATTTTTGGATGATCTCGTTGGTTTTATCTGTAGAAGCATCGCTGCCAATTAAAAACTCAATTTTATGCAGCGGATAAGAAGTTTTGAAAGTGGAAAGTATTTTCTGCTCAATCACTTTCTCTTCGTTGTAAACTGCTAAAAGAATGGAAATTTCGGGTAATTCTGAAGCATTTTCCGGCAGGTATATATATGGATTCTGCTTTTTGTTTTTTGCAAGCATTTTGAGAATGGCCGGGAAAAGGACGTAGCTGTGCGCCAGGCATAAAAAGCTAATCCAAAAGATGATTTCCCAGAACATGCTGCAAAGGTCTTATTTAATTACGAATTATCAATTAGGAATTACGAATGGATGGTTACGGATTATTTGAATTTCGATGAAAACACTTCGCTGTTCTTGTTCGATTTAAAAACTGAAAAGGAGTTGTACTTCGACTGTTCGGGATTCCGGGTCAAGCCCGGAATGACGGTTAAGGACGAGGCGCAATTAAGTTCAATCGGAGTTGTTGAACAATTTACCTCATTCCGGGCTTGACCTGGAATCCCGAACTTTATCGCGCAGAAAGACTTCTACAGCCTTTGGTAAAACCCGGATAATGCTTTCACCAAACTCAAATTACTATATTTTTCTTCAATAAGCTTACGCGCATTCTCACCAAGCCTTTCACTAAAACTTCTATCACGAACACAACGCAAAACAGCTTCTGCAAAACTGTTGGCATCATCAGCAATAAGAATGTTTTTCTCATGATCCACGGCAATTCCTTCCGCACCAATACTCGTAGAAACAATGGTTTTAGCCAATGCCATACCTTCTATGATTTTGATGCGCATACCGCTGCCGCTAAGCAATGGCACAATCATGATAGATTTAGAATTCATGAAGGCTTTAGCATCTTCCACTTCACCAACAACCTCCACACCTGCAACCTGAAGCATTTTTATGGAGTTGGGCATATGGCGGCCGGCGATATAGAATTTTAAATTCGGCATCTGTGCATGTATTTTCGGCCAGACTTCAGCTAAGAACCATTCTATAGCCTGCAGATTCGGCATCCAATCCAATGCGCCAAGATGAAAAACCGATGGAAATTCTGTTGCGGACTTATCTATTTGATATTCATCTAAATTTAAACCTGTTGGTGAAACATGAATTGGAATTTTACAGCCTAATTCTTTGAAAGTTTCCGCATCATAATTTGTAATGGGAACAATGGCATCAAACTTATTCAATACTTCAACTTCGTACTTTTTAAGCCTTTCCGCAAGCAAAGAAACATACCATTTTTTTAGTGGATTCTTTTCTGCAGAAGCTAATCGTTCCCAGATAAGATATTCTACGTTGTGCGCTCTTAAAACAATTTTTGCTTTTGAATATTGGCGAATTAAGGGCAGGTAAATGCTTATATGCAAACCCTCTAACTGTATTATATCGAACGTGAAATTCTGTAATACATATATCAGTTTGCCGGAAAATGCTTTGGAATGGAAACGGCTGATGTGATAAGATTCCTTACTGAAAAGCAGGTTGTATAAAGCACCGAAAGCTTCAATATCTGTATCTATATAAACTGCGCGGTAAGAATCTAAATCTTTAAAAATATCTGGCGTTTCTTCCTTGCTAACGAAGCTTTTTTTAGGATTAAGGCAAAGCAAATGCAAATTATGGCCGAGCTGCTGAAATCCTTTAATGATATTTACAGTTGCAATCGGGCCGCCGCTGCTTGGCGGCCATGGCACACGATTACACAGCAGTAAGATCCGCATTTTTCTTTTTTCTGAATAAGCCGGCAACAGCGCCAAACATTCTGCCAATTTTATCGAAACTGAAGCTGATCTTATCTACATTTGCGCGCCAGGTGAGGTAAAATCCTATGGGCATCAGCACAAATGTAGGCATCCACATACCAACAAATGGCGTTAAAGCGCCTTCTTTCGCCGAGCGCTCGCCCATAATAGATAGCATGTAAAATATCATAAACATAATAATACTTACCACTGTAGGCATGCCCAAACCACCCTTGCGGATAATGGCGCCAAGCGGCGCACCGATAAAAAACAGCGTTAAGCAGGCCAGTGAAAGCGCGAATTTGCGATGCCACTCCATACGGTAACGGCGGTGCATTTTTTCGTAATTGGCAATATCTTCGCCTTGTACGCGCACAACTTCTTTCAGCGTTCGGGCGGTATTTAAAGCACGCGAAACAGTGGTTGACCGATCGGGGACAGGTATGGATGCCAGGAAACTTTGCCCTTTTGTAAGCTTGTTATACGCTACATTTGTGTGGTAATGATAGGCTGTATCGCGGTAAAACTGGAAATAAGGCCTGGAATAATCAACCACTTCCCTGCGCTTATTATTCACTATCCTGCCAAGCGAATCCTGGTAATACTCCAGCTGGCTGATGTTAAGCATCTGGTAATTATCCTTAAAAAGCTCCTCCTTTGTACGGCTGAGGTTAAAGGTAGAAAGATCGAACTTAAGCTCGTAGGATTTGAAATTCAGCCTGTTGGCAGGGTAGGAGGGTGGCCCGGCAGAACGTACTTCCATTTCCTCAAAGCGCGTGCCGTCGTATAATTTCAGCATCAGCCAGCGCTTATCGTCGGTGGTGTACATTTCACCGCTCTGGGCAGTCATTACAATATCGTTTCCGCGGTTGCGCGTATGGTCGTAAATAATTACACCTTCAATCTTGGAGCTCTTTTTATCTTTTTTCTGTATGCGGATGCTGTAATTATCAATACCGCCATAAAAATATCCGGCTTCAATATCAAGCGCCGGCCTTTGCTGGCGGATATCCCACAACAGTGAATGGAATTTTAAATTGGCACGCGGAATAACATTATTGGAGAAGAAAAAGGCAAATACAGAAAAGGCAAATATTACTGTAATGAGCGGAACCATGATGCGCAAAAGCGAAACGCCTGCACTTTTCAGAGCTACAAGCTCATAGGTTTCGGCCAGTTTGCCAAAGCTCATAATGGATGATAATAATATAGAAAGCGGCAGCGCCAGCGGAACAAAAGATGCCGAAGCGTAAAACAACAGCTCGATTAATACGTACCACTCCAGCCCTTTACCAACAAGGTCATCAATATACTTCCACAGAAACTGTATGAGCAGCGTAAACAGCACCACGAAAAACGTAGCGGAAAACGGCCCCATGAACGAGAAAGTAGTTAATGTAAAAATCTTCTTCACAAATACCTAAGCGGAAAACTGTTTTAACTTTGAATATGCAAAATAACGCAATAAAATTCACTCTTTACGAAAAGCAGATACTGCAGGATACAAGTTTCCTCATAGCCAAACGCCATGCCATAGATAAAGTTGACGCGCTTTTCGCGCAGCTACAGCAAAATTTAATGCTGGAAAATGCATATATACAAGCGCTGGAAAATGCTTTGGATGCCGATTTACGGGGCGCAAAAATAAGCAAAGGCGAAAATTATAAAGGCCTGCCATACGTGGTTTTAGATTACCCGAAGCTCATCATCGGCACAGATATTTTCCTTTACAGGAGCATGCTTTGGTGGGGAAATTTTTATAGCTACAGCCTGTTTTTACAGGGCGAACCATGGCAGAAACTAAAGCATTTTTTACAGCTGGGTGATATGGAACATGATGATGATTTGTACATAAGCACAGGCGAAAGGCTTTGGGAATATGATTATGAGCCTGGTAATTATAAGTTATTCAAAGATTTAACTATTGAAGAAAAAGAAGAAATACAACAGAAAGATTTCCTGAAGCTGAGCTATAAATTTACCACTGATATTGCTGAGGAACAGGTTGTTGAAAATGGCGTAAGCTGCTTTTTAAGATTTATGCGCTTATTAAATATTCAAGAGCAATAGAAATACTTTGATTTTCCTGTGTATCTTTCAGTCTTGTGAAACTATTGATTGATATTCAGCATCTTACCAAATTGTTTTTTGATTGGAGTATTTATGAAGCCTGGTGTTTTTTAGCTTTTAAACCAGGTTTTTAGGGATAGAGAATGTAAACGTAGAGCCTTTTCCCGGTGTGCTTTCTACAGAAATATTGCCTTTGTGCGCTTCTATAAGCTTGCGCGAAATAGCCAGCCCTAAGCCTGTGCTCAGCTCGCCGCCGGTACTTTGCACGGCAGTTCTGGAGAAAAATTTAAACAGCTTATTCAGCTCCTGTTCCGGTATGCCCTGACCTTCGTCCTTTACGGAAATGGTTAAATTATCAGATGTATTTTTCAGTAACACTTCCACTTTTGTATTACCATGCGAGTATTTTAAAGCGTTAGAGATAAGGTTTCCCAACACCTGCCCTATACAAGCTGCATCGGCATATATTTCTACTTTATCGGCTGGCGGACTGAATGAAATGGCTATATTTTTCTGATTCGCCTGCAGCTGGAAAAGCTTAACAATGCTCTTGATCTGCTCGCAAACATCTGTTTTCTGTAATTTAAGGTTCAGGTTTCCGGCCTCAATGCGCGATATATCCAGCAGGTTATTTACCAGTGTAAGCATTTGCTCGGCACTTTGCTTTATAAGCTGTAAATACTCCTTACTTTCTTCAGACAACTTTTCGCCCGCTTCTTCCTCTACAAAGCTGGCAAGCATCATTATATTTCCTGCAGGATTCCTGATATCGTGCGCTGCCATGCCTATAAACCTGTTCTTTTCTTCGTTTAGCTGCTTCAGCTGTTTGTTTTTACTGTCGAGCTCTACCTGTTGCTGCATAAACTGGAGCAATGTTGCCACCTTAGATCTTGTAACTTCCACATCTAATGGCTTAAACAGGTAATCTACAGCGCCGCCCTGCAAACCTCTCACTACGTACTTGCTGTCTTTGTTTATAGCAGTAACAAAAAGTACAGGAATCCTGGCTGTTTTTTCGTTCATTTTCAGCAGTTCGGCAGTTTCAAATCCGTCCATTTCCGGCATCTGGACGTCCAGCAAAATGAGCGAAATATCTTCCTTGAAGGCAATTTTTAAGGCATCGTTACCGGAAGTAGCGTGATAAAAAATTCGCCCATCCAGCTGCAGCATCTGCTCCAGCGAGAAGAGATTTTCCTGTCGATCGTCAACCAATAATATTTTATGCTGCATAAAAATTTATACCTTCATTAAATAATAAAACTGCATATATGCGTATGGCTAAAAATGCTTTAGCGCGATAACCAGACGCGCATTAATGATAGTAAACGGCCTGTATCTACCGGTTTTGAAATATAATCGGATGCGCCGGCCTGTATGCATTTTTCCCGGTCGCCCTTCATGGCATTTGCGGTGAGCGCTACAATGGGCAACTGTTTATATTGTGGCATTTTGCGTATTTCCTGCATGGTTGTGTAGCCATCCATTCCGGGCATCATTATATCCATCAGCACAATATCTATATCTTTATGTTCAGCCAGTTTGTCCAGCGCTTCCTGCCCGTCATTGGCTATAATAACTTCAAGATCATGGCTTTGCAGTACATTGGTTAGCGCGAAAACATTGCGCATATCATCATCTGTAAGCAATACTTTTTTCCCTTTCAGCGAATCCTGTATCACACTGCTGTTACGCTTAATAACATGTACATTTTTGGCATGGGGGTTTTCTAAATTCCTCAGGAACAGGGTTGTTTCATCCAATAGCCGCTCGTAAGATTTTGCGGTTTTAAGAATAATGGCGTTACAATATGGGATTAGCTCATCGTACTCTGCCTGCGGAAGGTTTTTGCCGGTATAAACAATGATCTGTATGTGTTCCCACTCGGGATTGGTTTTTATTTGCTTAATGATTTCTGCGCCTGTTGCATCAGGCAGGTTAAGATCGAAAATGGCCAGGTCGAAGCTGAATTTTTTCAGCTCTGCAAACGCTTCCGCCGCCGATAATGCCGAATGACAAACAAGCTCATAACCATTCAGCAGCGCTTTTATGGCCTCGTTCTGGGTTTTACTGTCTTCCACTATCAGCACGCGCTTAAAGTTCCATACCGTTTCGCTGGCAATGGTTTCGAAAATATGCACAATATCCTGCTTGCTTACCGGCTTCTGTAAAAAGTCCACGGCGCCTTCTTTCAAGCTTTGCTCCTGGTTATCGCCGCCGCTCATAATATGTACAGGAATGTGCTTCAGGTTTTCATCTGCCTTCAGCCTGCGAATCACTTCCCAGCCATCCATCACCGGCAAAGAAATATCAAGAATTATCGCATCCGGATTCAGCTTCTGCGCTTCGGCCAGGCCCGTATCGCCACGTGTGGCATGCGCTGTTACAAAGCCATTTTGCTTCGCTTCGGTTTCCAGTATCCTGGCGAAATTCTCATCATCTTCAATAATAAGAACGGTTTTACCCTGCTTGCTTTGGGCTTGTTCTGGTGCGGGCGTTTCTGTTTTTTCCGAAAGCATTTTTCCAGCATCAGCTATATGGGAAGCGGCAGTTTTTTCTCGGTTTATGGTCTGTGGAGCAGGCTGTGCATTTGTATTATTTCCGGCAGGAATTATAAGCGAGAAAGTACTGCCAACGCCCGGCTTGCTTTCTAGCTGCAGCTCGCCGCCCAAAATCAGCGCAAGCTCACGGCTGATGCTAAGGCCCAAACCTGTACCACCAAATTTGCGGCTTGTAGAACCATCTGCCTGGCGGAATGCTTCGAAAACATACTGCTGCTTATCTTCCGCAATGCCAATGCCGGTATCTTTTACATGGAAAGCAATTTTCGGGATATCCTTATATAGCGCCTCGTTTTTGTAGCTGGTGTTTTTGCCGGGTGTTGTAACCTGTAATTCTACAGTGCCGTTTTTATCGGTAAATTTAAAGGCATTGGATAGCAGGTTTTTCAGTACCTGTTCCACACGCATGATGTCGGTATGTATGGTTTTGGGCAGCTCAGGATCTAAGGTTACTTTAAAGTTGATCTGCTTCTCATATGCCAGTTCGCGGAAAAGTACTTCCATATCGTACGTAATTTCAGCAACATCAACCGGTGTAATTTCAAGTTCTATTTTGCGCGATTCTATTTTCGATAAGTCAAGAATATCATTTATAAGATTCAGCAGATCGGCTCCTGATTTTTGTATCACTTTGGCGAATTCCGTCTGCTTTTCGGTAAGGTTTTGCTCTGTGTTTTCAGAAAGCAGGTTGGCGAGGATGAGGATACTGTTCAGCGGGGTTCTCAGCTCGTGGCTCATGTTGGCTAAAAACTCAGATTTATACTGGCTGCTTACTTCAAGCTGTTCTGCCTTCAGCTTCAACGCATCTCTGGCCGATTCCAACGCATCGTTCTGGTCCTGTAGCAAACGTGCTTTTTCCGCAATCTGCAAATTTGTTTTTAAAAGTTCTTCCTGCGATGCTTCCAGCTGGCGGCCTTTTTCTATCAGCTCTTCATTGCTCACTTTTAGCTCTTCTTCCTGCTGTTTTAGTTTTTCGTTCAATAATTGCGATTGTTTTAGCAGGTTCTCGGTTTTTGTTTTTCGGCTTATCAGGTCAATCGTTGCGGCCAGGGCAATCATTGCTTTTTCGGCGAATTCCTTTTGTGTATCATCCGGCGCATTGAGGAAAGCGAACTCCGCAACGCCGTTTACTTCATCATTAAAAATAAGCGGCACAATAAATAAAAGTGTAGGAATTGCGCCGCCCAGCGCCGATTCCAGCTTCAGGTAGCCTTGCGGCAGATCTGTAAATATAGCAGGTGATTTGTTAACGGCGGCCTGGCCAACCAAACCTTCGCCAAAACCAAATGTATGTTTCTGAAGCTTTTCGATGTTCAGCGCATAAGCCGCTTTTAAATTGAGCATTGCCTGTTTTTCGTTGCTGTTGCGTATATAAAGCGCAGCCTGGCTGGCACGTAAATAGTTGGCAATAAAATTCAACGCTTCTTTGCAAAGCGCATCCGGCGCCTGCTGGTAATTTCTTATATGCTCGTTAAGCTGCGCAACGCCATTCGCAACCCAGGCGCGCTTTTTCTCGTTCTCGGCTATGAGCTTTAAGCGTTCCTCAACCTGCTTTTTCTCGGTAATATCTTCCGAAATAATAAGATAGCCAATGGTTTCGTTCTGTGCGTTGCGCAATGGCGTTGTATTGGTTGATACGTTTACAAGCCTGCCATCTTTGGTTGAAAAGGTTCTTTCTTTTTCTGAAATGAAGCCGGCATTCTCTTTTTCATCCTGTACGGAAATACCGAACAATGTTTTTGTGTGCTTGCCGATAACTTCCTCGGCAGTAAAGCCCGATATTTTTTCGGTTGCCTTGTTAAAAGTGGTAATGTAACCGTTTAGATCGAGCGAAATAATGGAGCTTTTTGTGCCGTTGATAATTGCGCTTTGCAGGTTATTCAGTTCGGAAATGGTGGTTTCTGCCTGTTTGCGGTCGGTGATGTTTTTAGCGAAAACACTTACGCCTTTTATAATATTATCCTGCTTTATCGGGCTGAAGGAAATTTCGCAGTAAGCTTTATTTGCGCTGTAGTAAAAATACTCTTCCGTTACAAATTTTTCGCCTGCAAGCGCACGCTGGTAATAATTTCTCCATTTTTCAGCATCCTGCGCCAGTCCGTTTTGTTCAAGTACTGCTATAAAATCTGTTCCTTCTTCTGCAATTAAATTATATTCTTCCTGTAGCGATTGTTTCGCTTTGTTATTATAGGATATGATCTTGTAATCGTTATCTACCAGCCAAATGGAATCGTTAGAAGCCTGTATAATGGCATTAGTATTTTCTTTCTGCCTGCGTAAAGATGCTTCGTTGTTTTCGTTCTCGCGCAAAACACTGTACAGGTACAACGAAACAAGGCTCAGCGAAACGAAGATATTTGAATTCCGTATAAACTGCAGCTCTTCGCGCCGGTAGGCCAATCGGGGAAAAGGGCTGTAATCACTAAACTGAAGCAGGCAAACAGTGGCAATAAACAGCGCTATGCAAAAAAACATGAGCCTGCGTTCCTTCAGCCTTATCAGTATTAATGTTGAAGCCAGCGTAGTAAAATAGTAAACATGGTTATAAGTTTCGTTGCCTATTTTCCAGTCCACCAGTATAACATTTGCGCAGGCCATAACAATAAATAACAGCCTGGCAGCAGTGTGGTAACCGCTCATGTTAAGGAACAAGGTTACTGCAATACCGGCCATAATGCCGGCAATTATACCGGTTAAAGGTACTTGTACGCCCAGTATGTTATCTATTAACCCTATGCAAAGCAAAGTGAAGCCAATAAAGCAAACCTGGTTGGTAAGTATAATTTTCTTGTTTATTTCATCGGGTAAATCCGGATCAACGCCAATTGCGCTTACCCGCTGCCAAAAATTTTTCTTCATTTATTCGGTTTGTTAAATAAAAGGACAGCCAGTTATTTAAAGAGCCCATTTGGTGAAATGCTAAATAAACATTTTATTTTATGCAAGTTAAACTTAATTCTATTAATTTAACATTAAAATAATCTCTGCATAACGCAAATGTAATAAATATGCTAATCTTGTATAAATTCTAATTAAAATTAATGCTGTTTACAATGCTGATTCAGTTGCGGCGGCTAAGGTAATTATTTATAAGTTTCGAGGCAAAAGTATTATGTATTGCGTGCAAATAAAATATGTTATCAGATTGCTGTAAATCAGTATCTTTCAATGGTTTCAGCAGTGCGCCTGATTTGAACTGAATTCATCACAATACTTATTACATGACATGTTATACTGTATTTATCATTGCCTGAACCCGGGAATTCCAACTGAGGGTTTTATGTATTAATAGTTGGTAAGTATATTAGATTCAGAGCGCAGATGTGCCATATTTTCAAAATATGGCACATCTAACTTTATTCGGAGAAATAAACTTTAATCCTATTAATTTGGAAAAAGCATTTTTCGGCTTAACGCTATATGGACTTTCGTTATAATTAAATTATAGTCAGATAAATAAATCTCAAGCTCACCTTATCAAAATACAGGCTCCGGTACATGACTTTAAGGGCCCTGTGCCCAATTCCCGGATAGCGAAAAAGTATTAGTATAAATCCTAATTTCCATATAAGCTTAAGTATAAAAATGTCTCGAGGTATCGGGATATATTAATTGCAATTGAAAATTTGACGCACAAATCCAAGACCTGGGTATGCTCTGCGAAGTTTTTAAACTTCGCAGATTTTAGCTTGTAGTTTGTAAACTACCAGCTAAAATATTCATAGCAAAAATGCTACGATTAGCAGTATACTGTATTATTAATTCCCAGGTTCACGTTGAATGTATGAGTTCAGGCTAATATTGTTTAGAATTCGACTAAGCAGTGTCGCTGGCGGACATTCATACATACTTTTTTCGCTTCCTTATTTATAACGCAGCCAAAGCCATATGATAAAGCTAATGCTGCCAAGCAACAATATAATTTTGCCATGCTTTCTGTCGGTTTCGGTGTAGCCAAAAACCTGTTCGCCGTTGGGCAGGGTTCTTTTAAAAGTTGATAGATGCCAGCCAATAAAAATGGCAAGTAAGCCGCCAGCCAATGCAAGCAGATACCCGGCAACAATCCAGCCTGCCTGGCTTTCTTCTGGCCGGGCAAGCACCTGCAGCCTGTTTTGCTTTAGCTCGTTTATAACTTCGGGCTTAATATCAGCGCCGCGGCTCCGGAAGATCTTCTGCGCAAGTAAAAAATCGAAAGTACTCCATTCATCGGGCCGGGTAATTACATCGGTAAGTTCTTCATCGGTAAAGCTGTAGAGGTAATAATCTTTATCAACATCGTTCAGCTGCTTGTTTATGGCTTCTTCCCAAAGTGTATTCGCGCGGGTAAAATCTTCTTGCCTTAATTTTATACTGATCTCTTTTGTAAATGGGCTGGCCACAGTTAATGAAGTAATATCCGCCCTGATATTATTTTCTTCTACCTCGTAAGGGATATTTTCTTCATCCAAAAAAGCAATAAGATCACCTGCAACATCTTCATTTGAAAATTTGCGGAATGTAAGAAACTGGCCTGCCGACATATAAATACTTTTAGCAAGCTAATTTAAGCCATTTAAAGCATTTTTTGCCAGGTACTTATATGGAAAAATGAATTACTGGCGAGAAAGATAATCCTTCAGCGCATTTATATTACGAATATCCGATGATACAGCGCCTTTATATTCGGCCAGCAGCAGTGACAGCCAATCCATTACATATATTTTCTGCAGCAGGTCAGTCATGGAGTCGGCATCAATATCAATATCAAAAACCACATCGCCGTTTTTACGCAGAAGGTCTTTTATAAAACTGAAACGCAGATCGGTGCGCGGATTTTTATGCGTATTGAGGCAGTAGAAAATACTATCTAACCGGCCGTAGTACGATTCAATAACATTGTGGTTGCTTTCAGGCAGTTCGTTAAGGAATGCCTCAGCTTTAGCGTTTTCCTGTATCTGCTGGCAAAAGCGTAAACCCGCTGCGCTGCTGAAATAATCGGTAATAACAACTATTTTTTTAGGGAAATGCGGCTTTATCTGCTCAAGCATTTTTCGTGCTTCGGTTATATGCAGATCTGTATTACTAAGCGTTTCTATGGTTGCTTCTAACTCCGCGCGCTTGTTTGTGCCTGTCAGCTCATCGAAAATAAGGAAAAGGTAGGCCAGCGGATAACCCAGCGCCATGCGTGGCTGGTAGCCGGCTTCCGCCTTGTAAAACATTACATGATCATTAAAAGCAACATCCTGTAGCTTGCCGCCTGTGGCAATGCATATCATGGCTGCGCCTTTGGCCTTTGCATGCGCATACATGCTTAAGGTTTCTTCGGTATTGCCTGAGTACGAGCATTGTATGGCTAAAGTGCGCGGGCCTACATAAGCAGGTAAATTATAGTCAGATATAATCTCGATCGGTAAAGGGAAGCTGTTGAATGTATTTACCTTGAACAAACGGCCGGCAATGCCGCTGCCGCCTAAACCGCAAATGATAACATTATCGAAAGCGCTCACTTTGAGGCCATGCGGTATATAATTATCAATTGCGTATTGTATCTGTTTCGGAAATGTAGCTAAATCTTTACCCTGATATTGCATGCTTTAAATATTATTTGCCAATTTTTTCCTTTTTCGGTTTATGTTTAAGCACCTTAGCTTCTACGTAGAAGATGATCTCTTCCGCCATATTCTTCATCAGGTCGCCAACACGCTCCAGTTTACGATGTATCAGCAGCAAATATAAATCTTTTTCGAGGTTTTGATTATTTTGTTTCAGGTATTCTGCTATTTTAACAATTGCCCGGTCGGTTATATCGTCAATAGTTTTGTCCATTTCAAACACCTTACGCGCCAGCGAGGAATCTTCATGCTCGTATGAATCGATTATAAAATCCAGCATTTCCACAGCCGTATCAAAAGCTTTTACAATTTCCAGCGAATCAAGTAGCTCTGCATTCCACTGCGCCTGCAGGTCGAGTACGTTTCTGGCAATACCATCGGCGTTGTCGCCAATACGTTCTAAATGATAGTTTATTTTTAAAGTGGCCAAAACAAAACGTAAATCAATTGCTACCGGGCTGAAAAGGGCAATTACGTTCTCACAATCATTATCAATCAGTAATTCGTAACCGTTAACGCGTTTCTCGTTGTGCATTACTTCCAATGCGAGTTCCTTGTTGGATGTGATGAGGGCTTCTTTGCCTTTGCAAAGCTGGTTTTTCACCATGTTCATCATTTCCAGCGCGCTTTCGCGAATCTTTCCTAATTCTACTTCGAGGTGCGTCATTTGTTACTGTTACGTTTTTGCTAAGTTACGTTTATTTTTAATGTAAGATTGAATGAATGTAAGAATGAATGAATAAATTTTTATTTGCAGATGTGAAAATATGAAGATTGATTGAAAGCATTTTTCAGTGTTATTATATATGAAATTTGCCCTTCCGCCTTTTGGGCACTTTCCCTGGAACAGGGAAGGAGTGGTGCTCCGATTGTCCTGTTCAGCTAATTTGCACATTTACATATTTCCACATCTACACATTCCTATTATATCATTAATGTATTTATTCATTATTACATTGTTTACCCAAACCTTCCGGTTATATAATTCTGAGTACGTACTTCTTTTGGCTTGGTGAAGATGTTTTGCGTATTATCATATTCCACAAGCTCACCAATATAAAAGAACGCTGTTTTATCACTAACACGCGCAGCCTGCTGCATGTTGTGCGTTACAATTACAATGGTATATTCCTGTTTCAGCGAGAAAATAAGCTCTTCAATTTTACTGTTAGATATTGGATCTAATGCAGAAGTAGGTTCATCCATTAAAAGCACAGATGGTTCTATAGCTAAGGTGCGCGCAATGCATAAACGCTGCTGCTGGCCGCCCGATAATGAGAATGCCGATTTTTTCAGCTTATCTTTCACTTCTTCCCAAAGCGTTGCCTGCTTTAGTGATGTTTCTACGCGCTCTTCAATAAAATTCTTGTCTTTTACGCCTGTAACACGAAGCCCGTAAGCTACATTCTCAAAGATGGATTTAGGAAAAGGATTTGGCTTCTGGAAAACCATACCTACTTTTTTGCGCAGTTCATAAACATTTGTGCGTTTGGAGTAAATATCCTGCCCGTCAATCAATACGTTTCCTTCCACGCGTGCGCCATCAATAAGGTCGTTCATACGGTTAAAAAGGCGCAGGAAAGTAGATTTTCCGCAACCGGAAGGGCCGATAAATGCCGTTACCGTATTTTCTTCTATACCAATGTTTATATTCTTCAGCGCGTGTACCTGCCCGTAATAAAAATTTACATCTGCCGCTTCTAATTTATACATTTTCCCAATGTTCAATTATCAATTATCAATTATCAAGTAAAGCATTTTCCGTGGTTTCCATATATGGAAGCAAGTAAAAATGCTTTGTTATTTCCTGGCCTTTAGGCCAGGCTGTTTTTTTCGCCCATTAATGGCTACTCTTAATTTTTCTTCTATATATTATTTTCTAAAAACGCTATGCAAACTTTTATGCTTTTGGGTTTCGCACTTTCAGTATCCCGGCAACCGAGATTATACATGTTCATATTCAATTGATCACTGATCACTGTTAATTGATCACTGATCACTGAAATTACCATTTCACCTTACGCTGCCAGCGCTGGCGCAGGTAAATTGCGAAGCCATTCATTAACAAAGTTAATATAAGTAATACAATAATACCTGCTGCCGCGTTTATTACGAAGCCTTGCTGAGGACGGGAAACCCAGTTAAATATCTGTATTGGTAAAACTGTAAAGGAATCCATAGGCGAGCTCGGCACAAAAGGCACATAAGTTAATGCACCAATTACAATCAGCGGCGCGGTTTCTCCAATGGCGCGCGAAAGCGAAAGGATAATGCCGGTTAAAATGCCACCGCTTGCCGCAGGTAAAACCTGGTGCCATATGGTTTGCCATTTGCTAGCGCCCATAGCGTAAGATGCTTCGCGCAAAGTATAAGGTACTGCTTTTATGGCTTCTCTTGTGGAAACAATTATAATTGGCAGGATAAGTAATGATAAAGTTAAACCACCCGTTAAAATGCTTTCACCCAAACTTAGCGCCCTTACAAATAGCTCAAGGCCTAAAAGACCATAAATAATTGATGGCACGCCGGCCAGGTTAGCAATATTTACTTCGATGAATGATGTCCAGCGATTTTTCTTGCCATATTCCTGTAAGTAAATTCCGGCTGCAATACCAATCGGGCAGGCGAAAATAGCAGTCATAACCATTATCCATATTGTACCCACCCAAGCGGTTAAAATACCTGCTTTGTGCGGAAACCTGGAAGGCAGTTTTGTAAGAAAATCCCAGCTGAGCCTAGCGCCGCCATCTGTCGCTACATCTATCAGCAACACAACCAATACAAGCAGCGCAAATACAGTAGAAATTATACCTACTATACGGAAGATCTTGTCTTTTACCTCGTGTACGAATGATTTACTCATAGCTTTGGTGGAAACGTTTTTTAACGTAGTAGCTGATGTTGTTTAAAATAAAAGTAATAACGAACAGGGCCATGCCTACTGCGAATATTGTCCTGTATTCCAATGAATTATGTGGAACATCGCCAAGGCTTACCTGTACAATATAGGTTGTTACGGTTTCAATCGGCACAGTTGGGTCCAGGGTTAATCGAGGCTGCTGGCCGGCAGCAATGGCAACAATCATGGTTTCGCCAATAGCCCTGGAAATTGCCAGTATAATTGATACGCCGATACCTGATGCAGCTGATGGAAAAATTACTTTTAATGCTGTTTGTAAACGTGTTGCGCCCATGGCATAAGATCCTTCGCGAAGTGCTTTAGGAACAGATGACATGGCATCTTCGCTGAGCGATGAAATTAACGGAACAATCATAATGCCCATAACAAGGCCAGGAGAAAGTGCGTTGAAGCCTGATAATCCCGGGATGAATGTTTGCAGCAAAGGTGTAACAAAAACTAAAGCGAAATAACCATAAACCACTGTTGGTACAGCTGCCAGGAGCTCAAGGAAAGGCTTGATTATATTACGTGTACGTGGATGAGCGTACTGGCTGAGGTAAACGGCTATAATAAGTCCTATAGGCAGCGCAACTGTAATGGCAATTAAGGTAGTAAGAAATGTGCCCGATAACAAAGGCAATATACCGAAATGCTTATCGGCGAACAATGGCGTCCATTCGGTATCGGTTAAAAAATCCCAAAGGGAAACCTCGCTGAAAAAGGAAAAACTTTGCACAAGCAGCACCAGTATAATTCCCAGTGTTGTTAAAACAGTAAGAAGGCTGCATAAAAACAGCAGCCTTTCAATTATTTTTTCCTTTGTATTCATATCCAAAAAGTATTTGGCGAAAAGAATTACTTGCTATCGCTAAGCATTTCTTTCAGGTTCACATTTACATGCGATTTATTTAGAAATGCAGAGCCGGTTTTCTTATTGTTAAAGCGTTTTTTTACCAGTTCGTAAACATCATTTGGTAAGGCAACGTAACCAACTTCTTTTGCAATCTGGCCTACAGTTTCAAGGTAAAAGTTTATAAAATCGCTTACTTCTGCCCGTTCTGCGGCTTTAGCGTTAACATAAATAAAAATCGGGCGGCTCAGCGGCTGGTAAGTTCCGTTTTGTATGGTTTCATCGGTTGGTGAAATTGCGCCTTTTCCGTTCGCATCGTTCTCGTCGTCAACTGGTAATAGCTTCAGTTTTGCCTTATTTTCGTTGTAATAAGCTACACCAAAAAAGCCAAGCGCATTTTTATCGGTAGAAATTCCCTGTACCAATACATTGTCATCCTCGCTGGCAGTATAATCGCCACGGCTGCTGTGCGCTTTGCCTACAATTGCCTCTGTAAAATAATCATACGTGCCTGATTCTACTCCCGCGCCAAACAAGTGAATTTCCTCGTTAGGCCATTCCGGGCGAATCTGGTTCCAGCGTTTTATTTTATTCTGCGCTTCCGGCTCCCAAAGCTTTTTCAGCTCGGCAACGGTAATATCTTTCGCCCAGTTATTCTCAGGGTTTACCACAATAGCGAGACCATCATAAGCAACGGGTAATTCTATAAAATCAATTTTATTTTGTGTTGCCTGCTCAAGCTCACCAGCTGAAATTGAGCGGGAAGCATCGTTAATATCAATATCGCCGCGTGTGAATTTTTTAAAGCCGCCGCCTGTACCCGAAACGCCAACTGTAATTTTTATACCCGGACTTTCTGTACGGTATTCTTCTGCAATTGCTTCAGTAATAGGATAAACAGTGCTGGAGCCGTCAATCTGTATCGCTCCCTGTTGTTCTGTCTTTCCTGCATTATCGCCTTGATTATTATTGTTGCAGGCGCTTAAACTGATTCCTGCTGCCAGTAAAAAATAAATGGCTTTTTTCATTCGTGTTTTAATAATTATATTCCGTTGATTTGAAGTGTGTTATGGTTTTATTGAAGCCTTGTTGCAAATATGGAATTTCAATACAAAGTTACGCAGCAAAGCAATGTTGTGGAAGCTCCAATGTTAAGAAATTGTTAACACTTTGTGTTTTTAACACTCCAAACATGAAGCATTTTTTCTGAGGGTAATATATGGATGAATTGGAAAATTGTAATATTGGAAAATTGAAAAATTACTTCGCATCGCGGTTTTAACCGCTGATTAATGATGATTTTTAAGATTTCGCTGATTGTGTGATTCGTTTTGAAAGCACTTTTAGGCTTCATTTATATGCAATTCAAGCTGAAGTTTGTAAGCTTGCTTCATCTTCAGGTTTTTTTGCCACGAAGGCACAAAGGCACAAAGTATTTTTTCCGAGATGTTTATATGTAAATGAAGTTGTGAAGTTTTATAGTTGTAAGGTTGTAAGGTTGCTTCGCATCGCGGCATTCGTAATTCAATGTCGTTTAGGTAAGAAAATTCTTGCCATCAACGGATTAAAATCCGTTGCTACAATATTTTATCGTTCCCATGGAACTTGGTTCGGAGCGTTAATCAAGTCCAGTATGGACGATCAAATATTGTAGGGATGGAATTTATTCCATCCTTAATTAAACGACATTGATTCGTAATTGAATTTCGGTTTGCTTCGCATCGCGGCATATTCTTTCATTCTTACATTCATTCAATCATTCATTATTCTTAGTAATTGAACTGTAGCTGCAGCCTTAATAAATTACCGCTTTGTGCGTTGCTTGGCAGCTTGAAATCTTCAAAGGTTCTATCCGAAATGGTGTACATAGCTACAAGCTCGAAGTTGTTGTAAGGCTGCCATTCTATGCCAAATTCGTGCTCGCGAACGCGGTATTTACGGGCATCGGTTTCGTGCTTTTTTCCGCCGCTGTAATATTGGGTTCTGATGAATGGATACAAAAGCTGTTTTCCAATATTCAGCTTGTAATTTATCATGGCATAGCCGCCTTCCAGTTTCCTGGAATCTATTGTATTGGTCTGCGGATTGAACTCCGGGCCGGTGCCGATATTATATTCTGCCTGGAAACCAAATGGCTGTGGGTAAACTACAAAGCTTGCTGCGGCGCGCTCATCTAAAACTTCCGTGTTATTTAAAGTTACGCCTTTTGTGATCTGGTCTGTAGCAACAACAAATTTACCTGTGTAAGCCTGTATGCCCGGTTCGATGATCTGGCCATTTTTAAACTGGAAAGGATAGGAAACTCTTGCTACGTAATGCAGTGAATTGTTAAGGTCCGGCTTATTGGCAGTTTGCCCGTTATAAGCGCCAAAAGCAAAAACACCATAATCTCCCGAGCCTTTCAATCCGGATTTTATAAGGCTTGAAAATCTTTCGCGGATGTGTTTTGGCGCCCAGTAGAAAAAAGCGCCCATATCGCGTTCATTGGCAACAGCGCTGTTCAATGCATCGTTCCTGTCCAGCGCTAAACGGTTCTGGCTCGATTGTAAATTCTCAAAACCATAAGGTATTTTGCTTTGGCCTACACGCAAACGGTATTCTTTGCTTTTATCGAAACTAAGGTCGAAATAAGCATCGCGCAGCTGCGCAAAATGCAATGAGTTGCTGGAAGGTGCAGAAGCTAAATCGGGCTGAATATAAATATAAACCTGCGGATGCACATCGCCACTAAGCACAAGCCTGGCGCGGCGAATAAAAATACCACCATTTGCTCCCCATGATTTATCGCACTGGTCGCATTTAAGATCCGGGTTCGTTTCCAGCAGCCTGTTATAGCGTATTTGTGTATAGCCACGCAAAGCTATTTTTTCGTACCAGGCTTTTTCCCTGGCTGGCTGTTCGGCAACGGAAGGCTTTTTTATGCTGTCGGTTTGTGAAAAAACATTCGTGCTGAAAGTAATGCAGATGAATAACAGAGTGTGCTGTATAAACTTTTGAAGGAAACGCATTAAGCAGGTTTTATAAAATTATTAATTCTCTGCAAAGTTCCGCACGCAAAATTGGCCAAATGTTAAGCGTGTGTTAAGAAATCGTTAATACATTTGCTGTATGATGAATCATTTTTACAGGTGTACCATATATATGTATGGCTAAAAATGCTTCAGTTAGTTAAAAATAAAGCATTCTTCTTTGTAGAAAATAGTAACGATTTATTCGCATGAAATACAGTTGTTTAGTTTGCCTGTTATGGTTTTTTATAAATGTTGTTTGTAATGCCCAGCAGGCCAACACGCCATTTTTTAGTTATAAGAATGGATTGGGAATTACCGCAGCCGACAGCAGTTTCAGCATGAACATAAGGTTTCGTATGCAGAACAGGGCTATTATGCAGACCGTAAGTAATACAGATCTCTCAGCCAGCGAGGTTGAAGCGCGTGTGCGGCGCTGCCGCTTAAGGTTCGAAGGTTTTGTATGGAACCCGAAACTTACTTATAGTTTGCAGTTATCATTCTCCCGCGGCGATATGGACTGGAGCGGGCCTGATAATTCGAAATACAACACCAGCCCAAATGTTGTGCGCGATGCTATGATCTCCTATAAATTTACGCCAAATTTTACGCTTTCATTCGGGCAGGGAAAACTTCCCGGCAACCGGCAGCGTGTAATTTCCTCCGGTGATCAGCAGTTTGTGGACCGGTCTATATTAAATGCTACTTTAAATATCGATCGTGATTTTGGTTTGCAGGCCGCTTATAACAATAATTTCGGCGACTTCAACTACAATTTTAAAGCGGCGCTAACAAGCGGTGAGGGACGTAATTCAGTTTCTTCAGACAATGGCTTAGCTTATACAGGGCGTGTTGAGGTTTTGCCTTTCGGCAACTTCGAAAACAAGGGCGATTATTTTGAAGGAGATTTAATGCGTGAAAAAACACCAAAATTATCGGTTGGCGCAGTTTATAGTTTCAACGATAATGCAGTAAGAAGCGGCGGGCAGATTGGCCGAGATCTTTTTGAAAAGCGCGATATGGAAACTATTATTGGCGATGCCGTACTAAAATACCGTGGCTTCGCTTTAAGCGGTGAATATATTATAAGGAACGCTGCGAAGCCTGTTACAGTAAGCGGTATTCAAAATCGTAATATTTATGTGGGCTATGGCGAAAATATACAGGCCAGCTACCTGTTTAAAAACAATGTTGAGCTTGCCGGAAGGTTCACAGCCATGCATCCGTATGAATACAGAAAATCTACAGATAAGCCTGTAACGCATTATGTGCTTGGCTGTACGCAATATTTAAAAGGCCACAGGGTTAAAGTACAGGAAAATATCGGTTACCAGAATATTATTGGCGGTGAAAAAAACTGGTACTTCGCTTTGCAGGTAGAGCTGGGTATTTAAAATATTCCATATATATAAATGCGGAAAAATGCTTCGGCAAGAAATTATTCCGGTGCTTTATCGTTAAATTGCATATTTTTAAAAGCTTAAGTATATTAAAATATGGATCTTTATAAAAACCAATTGCTGCCGGCATTATTCGTCATTTTTGTTTTAACAGGGCATAGTATTTCTGCGCAGAATATAAAAGCCGCGCCGAAGGATAATGATCCTGTTCATGAATTTGCCGATGAAATGCCCTTTTTTGAAAGCGATTATGTGGCATACTTATCCGAGCATGTAAGCTATCCTGCCGAAGCAATGAAAAACAATATACAAGGCACTGTTTATTTGTCGCTGATTATAGGTAAAGCCGGTGAAGTTGAAAGTGTACAGATTGTTAGAAATCCGGGTGGTGGATTAGGCGAAGAAGCAGCGAAAGTAGTTAGGGAAATGCCCAACTGGAGGCCAGGCAAAATCAACGGCAGGCCTGTGCGTGTAAAACTAATGGTACCTGTAAAATTTGTACTGCAAAATCTATTACCGTCAGAAACAGATAAAGAAAAGTAAAATCAATTTACGCTGTCGCAAAATATCATTTCTATTTCTAAACACACCATAAGCCTGTGCGCATTACAAAAAATAGTTTTTTCCTGGTTATTTTATTCTTTTTCGTGCAATTGCAGCTTTTTGCCCAGGCAGATAGCAGCAAAAAGATTTATGAGTTTGTAGATATTCCTGCATCATTCAAAGGCAATTATAGTAGATACCTGGCACAAAATATCAGGTATCCTATAGAAGCTCTTGAAAATGATATTTCAGGCACCGTAAAGCTTAAAGTATTAATTGGTAAAACAGGAAAAGTAGAAGATGTTGAGATTATGGAAGATCCGGGTGGCGGATTGGGTGAGGAGGCAGCGCGCGTAATCTGGCAGATGCCCGATTGGGAACCAGCATCACAAAATGGCAAAACGGTAAATTATCAGCTGACCTTACCTGTAAAATTTATGATTGGTGATTCAGGCAAGAGTAAGAAAAAGAAGAGGAAGTAAGGCTTTCAATCTATTATCAGATAATAGCTTTCGTTTATAAAGCTGGCCAAAGCATGTTTCTGCATATATCCATGTGCCAAAAAATGCTTCTGTAACCATAAATATCCGCGTATTTTAGCTAAATTGCAGTATATTAGCTATTTTATGTTCCTTAAATTGAAAGTCATTTTATTAGCCTTCAAGTTTTTTGACCCGACAAGCCGAATTATTTAAAATAAGATTTATGAAACAGAAGCAACAGTTTATTTACAGGTTATTTCTGCTAGTATTGTTTTTATTGCCCGGTTCAGCAAAAGTGCTTTCGCAAAGCAATGCCAATAGCGATGAATTCGCAGTGGTTGATAAAATTCCTCAGTTTCCCGGAAATTTCCAGGCCTATGTTCGTGAAAACATGAAATATCCGGCGAAAGCGCTGCAAGATAAGGTTGAAGGTAAGGTTTATGTACAAGCCATTATAGATAAAGATGGCAGTATTACAGAAGTAAAGATTTTAGAAGATCCGGGAGCCGGTTTGGGCGAGGAAGCCGCGCGGATGATCAAGGAAATGCCGAAGTGGATTCCGGCTTCGCATAAAGGAGAATCAATAAGAATGCTGATCAAATTTCCCATAACTTTCTCTTTACTTAGCTGGGAAAAAGGCCAGCCCGAGAAGCAGGAATAAACATCAGGCGTTGAAGCATATTTTTATAAGATATATTATGGCGGTGAGTATTTGGTTTGCCGCTTTCCTGCTGGTATTTTTCCATTCCGAAACCGCTGCACAGGCTAATAAAAGCAATGTAATTGGCGGCCAGTTTATCGTAAAGCTTAAAGATGGAGCCGATGTAAACTCAATTAACTTTGGCGCAAGAGCAAAACATTCTCACATAAAGGAAAATAAGCAACTGAGCGCTCAGCTTAATATCTGGCTGCTATATATAGATACTGCGGAAAATACTTCAATACAGCTGCTACAGCAGTTAAGGCAAAACGAAAACATACTTCTTGCGCAGCATAACCACCATATAAGCCTCCGCCAAAAAATACCTTCCGATTCGCTTTTTCCGCGGCAATGGAATTTAAATAATGCTCACAACCAGCCTGGTACAAGCCGAACGGACATTCAGATAACCGAAGCATGGCAAACCACAACCGGCGGTACAACACCGGCTGGAGATACAATTGTAATTGCTGTTATTGATAATGGTTTCGATATGCGGCATGAAGATATTGATTACTGGCGGAACCATTATGAAATTCCCGGTAACGGCATTGATGATGATGAAAACGGCTATGCAGATGATTACTACGGCTGGAATGTATTTAACCGCTCCGATTCTATCCCTAACAGGTTTCATGGTACACAAGTGGCCGGGATTGCCGCTGCGCGCGGAAACAATAATACCGGCATTAGTGGTGTAAACTGGCATGTAAAAACACTTGCTGTAGCGGGCTCTTCAGAAACTGAAGCCGAGGTAGTAAGTGCTTACAGCTATATTTATACCCTGCGCGAGCAATATAACCGCAAAAAAACAGGCGCTTATGTTGTATGCACCAACACATCTTTTGGGGTGGATTTTGGCAAAGCCGATGATTTTCCCATCTGGTGCGAGATGTATAACGCGCTTGGCAGCCTTGGGGTATTAAATGTAGCAGCCACTGCCAACGCCGGTATTAATTTAGATTCAGCGCACGATATACCAAGCAGTTGTACAAGCCCGTATTTAATTACAGTAACAAGCGCTAACCAGCAGGGCAGAAGAGATCCTGTAACAGCATTTGGAAAAAACACTGTAGATATTGCTGCGCCCGGTGTAAGTATATTTACTACGCAGCCGGGTGGCTATGGCACGGTTTCAGGTACATCTTTCGCAGCGCCGCATGTTGCAGGCAGTATTGCGTTGCTGTACGCGCATCCGTGTACAAAATTTATTAAAATGGCGGCAGATTACCCGCAACAAAACGCGCTTTATATAAAAGAGATGCTTTTACGGAATGCAGAAGTAGGCGAAGCCTTTACAGATACAGTTGCTGCCGGCGGAATATTAAACGTTAATAAGGCAATGGCCGAAATTAATAAGCTTTGCGAAACTGAAACAATAGCTCTGGATCTACTGCAGCTTTATCCAAATCCTGCCAGTAACCTGTTAACTGTTCAGTTCATCAAAACTTCGCCTGGCCAGGTGAAAATAAATATTGTAAATATGCTTGGGCAGGTTGTGAGTCAGCAACTTATATCAGGCGATAAAATCGGCTTAATATATGAAACCTTGGATATTAAGAGTTTGAAACAAGGTGCTTACTTACTTTCTGTTTCTGGGCAAGATACAATCAGCCAACCGGTAAAATTCATAGTTTACTGCAAATAAATAGCGCTGCCTGTTCTCTGCCTGCCAGGCCTTCAAACGCTTAGTTATATGAACCTAAAGCAGTCGTCAGGGTTAGTTATATGGCAGGAGCTTGTAAAATAACTGCAAAAATCAATTTTTTTGGGCTGTTTGCACTAAACTGCTGTATTTTACGTATATTTACTTACAGTTTTTATTATAGGTTTTGGTATGATGGTTTCGCTGAATTTGGCGGTAATGGGATTTTCGGCAGTAATGGGGTAAGTATTTAATTATATTTCCGGTTAAACATTACAATTGTGCCCGTTTACAGCTTTTGTTAGAATCTTTTTATACCGTAGCCTATATTTTTGATAATCTTTAATTTACTGCTATGGAATTGATCAATGAAAAGTTAATTGCAAAAGAAGACATTGGTAAGCTACACTTCAACCGGAGCGAAGTTTTACGAAGCGAGGAAGCCATCCGTAAACGCCGTGCAGACCTTTACCGAGCCATGATTTTAGGCAATGCTTACCATACAAAAGTAAAAATAGAGTTCGCCGCAAAAGAGGGAAAAAACTGTGTGGAAACTACGGTTTGGCACGCTTCCGATGCCGATATTGCGCTGAAGGGCGGCGCCATCATACCCGTTTGCTGTATTACCAGCGTAACTTTTTAATAATATCAATATAGCATGAATTGTGCGCATTTGAAAATTGTGCTGTGAGCTACAGGCAACGGAGCTTCGAAGTATTACAACCTGGTTTCATGGCTCACAAACCAGTATTATTTATGCGTTTTTCATTCTATATTGGTAAAAGTAATTACTGCTAAGTGCAGTTTTCATTGCCCGGCCAAAGCATTTTCCGGCATATACATATATGGGCACCTCTAAAAATCTTTAGATCAAGGCGCGCAGAAAATTTAAAACCGGAGTTTACTTTGTAAGTGATGATTTTAAATTGGATAGCACAACGCAGAGATTGAGTTTTTATTAGTGCCCATATATGTATTATTTCTTTACGGTAAGGTTGGGAAAGCTTTCACCCAGCAGCCATTTACGCACAAAAACCGGGTCGTGGCTGATTTTACCTGTTACTCTGTATGCTGATATTCTTAAGAAATAGCTTCTGTAAGCGTCTGCTTTTATAACACTTGGTATATAAGCATGTATGAAATAGGTTTTTCCTTTATCGCAAAGCAGGAAACCGGTATGGTAGTCTAAGCCAACAATATAAAAAGCGTCGCCCGCCTTTTTAATGCTGTTGATAAAAGCGTCTATATCTTTATTTTTGTAGCGGGTAATATATGGCGTTCCGATAACGGTGCGTATCATGGTTTCCGATTCTATTTCCGCCAGGTGTACACGATCTAACTTTACCCCGGCATCACGCAAAACAGTAGTTACAAAATAACCGCAGGCAATGCTTCCCTCGTTTGGTATTTCGCTGGCGCCATAAAACTCCCAGGGCGTGCCGTACCATGCCGGTATTATCCGCTGCTGCAAAGTTTGTAAAAATAAATGCCTGGCTTTTTCCAGCAGCTGGTTTTTCTGCGCCTCAGTTTCCGCGTTTTTATACAAACCGGCCAGTTTATTGCGCTCATCGGCAAGCGAATCTTTTAATTCAGTATATTTTTCATGAAGACTTTTTGCGCCATTATTGGGTTGAGGATCCTGTTCCGTAGAAGCAGCCTGTAATGCTTGTTTTTCCGCCGGCCTAATAACCAGCAACGATGTTACAACAGGCAGAAAAATAAGCAAACCGTATAGAAACAAGTATTTCGCAAAAACCATAAAGCGCACATTTACATATATAAACGTACTAAAAAATGCCTTGGTATGTTACCGGTAAAATAAACCGGCCGGTAAAAATCGAAATTTAAATGCACTTCAATTTTTACCGGCCGGCGTGTTATATTTTTTTACCTGCTTTGCGCGCTGTTAAAGCTTTCCAGGTCTGTAATTTTTTGTGTAAGCCATTGATGGAAAGCTTTCGCAACTTCAAGGTTCATCATAGCCGTAAACTCTACCTTTCTTACATGCAGGTGCCTTTCCATTTCACCGTCCATTTCGGTTGCTATTTTCCCATCTTCAATTTTATGCGTGGTTGACTCCGGCCTGTGCAGCCTGTCGGTAAAGAAATCAATTTCCAGCATACCGCTTGGGTTTAAGCCGCCGAAAGTGCCTGAAATATAAGCACTATTGTAGTGAGATGATTCGCTGTACCTGATCTCAACTTCGTTCTGGTTTTTAACTCTCATATTGGTTTGTTTTTGTTAGTCGGAATTTTTAAAGGTTTGTTTGTGATATATTAACCTTTATTAGATGTTCTTACAACATATATTGTTCAAATACAGCGCAAAAAATTACCCAAATATACCAGGCCGAAAAAATACTTTCGAATGGTTTTTTAATTTAAATAAAAGCATTATTTAAGTGAATTATGCCTTGCTAATTATTTTCACTTTTAATTTTTTTAGCGCCAAGCCCTTTCTATTTGCTGTATAAGCCGAAGGCAAGTGGGGGTTTATAAATCAATTAGGACAATTAGCATTGGCGCCAACTTATGATAAAATAGATGATCGTCCACTTATCGGATTCTCTGCTGAGCAGTATTTTATAACTGTTTATAATGACAATAAAAAAGGATTGCTTGATGCACAGCCGAAACAAATATTTTCCATAGCATTCAATAATAATTTAATAGTTTACGCTGAAGGGAAGCATTTTTTCATGGTTTCTGCAGAAGAAAAATACGGTGTTTACAATAGCAGCTTAAAGCCGATTCTTCCTGTAAAATATGAACAGATTTACTTTTTTATGGGGCGCAACAGGTTTTTGGTGCAAGAATACGGGAAACACGGAGCAACAGACCTGGATGGAAACATAGTTTTCAAAACCGAGTATGATAAAATTGTGCAGATTGGCTTAAAAAAACTATACCATTCATAAAGAAAATAAATACGGCATATAATATTTACCTGGTCAAGATTTATCCTTTAGAGTTAGATGGCAACCTGGAATTCAATAATTATGAGATAAAATATTCTTTTTTTTATATCAGATACAGACACAACTGCAGCGGTAACCGGCGGGCTTGCAGGCTTACTATATGGTTATAATTCAATACCTGAAAATTGGTTGAACCAATTATTAAGGCGTAATGATATTGATAACTTAGCTGCAAGAATGGCTAAAAAATTATTTGCTGAATAACGTGACTCGAAAAAAATCCAACAGAAGATTTTATGCATTAATGGTTGGTAAATATATTAGGTTCAGAGCGCAGATGTGCCATATTTTCAAAATATGGCACATCTAACTTTATTTAGTGAAATAAATTTTAATCCCATTAATTTGCAAAATCATTTTTCGGCTTTACGCAATATGGACTTGCTATTATAATTAAAAGATTATCAACAAGATAATTTTCGAACTCACGTTGTGTAGATATTTTAGGAATCCATATATCACACCCTCAGAAAATGCTTTCATATCGGCCACGCGTAAATACGCGCCAACCAATTCATAACTCATAAGCCATAAATCATAACTTCCCCTAAAGCGGTTTAAACTGCTCGAAACCCTGCAGACAATCGAAACAATAATGTACAGATCTGCAAAGCGTTGGGCCAAAAGGAGAATTTAAAGTAGTGTTTTCGCTGTTGCAGAAAGGGCAGTTTACGTTGGCAATGCTATCTACGCTCAGCTCGCCGGAATATTTTTTAGGTGGAGCAAGACCGAAATTTTTCAGGATTTCGCGGCCTTTATCGGTGATCATATTCGTGTTCCATTGCGTCTGGAAATCTACGGTTACAGTTACGGCGAAATCGGGTAATAGTTGCTGTATGCGCGCCTTTACAGTATCGCGCATGTGGTTTATGGCCGGGCAACCGCTGAAAGTCGGCGTAATGGTTACATCTACTTTATAGCCATCTGCAACTTCTACTTTGGTTACAATACCCAGATCTACAACGCTTAAAGTAGGTATTTCCGGATCGGGCACTTCTTCAAGCACTTTCCAAATATCTTCCACAAGTTTGCTTTGTGTTTCCGGCGATGTAGATTTCTGCATAAAATTATTCTTATTGCTATACAAATTTGCTATTTTTGAAATAGAACCTGTATCAACACGCAACAATACTATTTCTTTTTAAGTTTGCGTTCTGTTCTACGGGTGACAAATATCAGTTTCTGAAAGAAGACCATTTTTCGAAAGCATTTTTAGTGAGATACATATATGGCTGTGGTAATGGAGAATGTTGCGGTACGGAAAAAATTACAGTTGAAATACACTTTGCCTGCCGCGCTTGCAATGGTGGCGGAGGAGCTGGAAGAATTGCGCCTTTTTGCCTCGTATTATAACCTGGATGCCGATACGCTTTTGCCCGATACGGAATCCAATCTCATCAGCCGGCTGAGTATGTACAAGCAAAGTCCGCTCGCGCCGCCCGATGAAGCCGAAATTCCCGCTGTAATTGAAGGAGCCAAGGAACCCGAAACCGCATCGGAACAATGGATCAGCAACATACAGCAGGCTATAGATTTCCTGGCAGATAAAAGCGCGCAGCCGTTAACATTGAACCTGTTGCAGCAGGCGCATAAAATACTGGTTCAGAAAACAAAAGATGCGCACGAAGCAGGCCGTTTGCGCGTAGATGGCCGTAATCTTTTTTCGTTTATTGAGGAAGGCGTTTTATTGCCGGAACACGATGAATTGCAAAAATATATTTCCGGTTTGTTTGATTTGGTTTCGGATGAAGCTGAAGCTGAAGCTGCGCCGGTAAAGGCTTTTCTGTTTTTCTATATTTTCACCGCCATTCGTCCCTTCGCCAACAGCAACGAAATTCTGGCCATTTTAGGCGCGCACCATATATTGCATCATGCAAAAATGCCTTTGTTTGGTTTGTTGAATTTAGAAAAACACATCTTTTTCAACCCAAATTACCTGGTACAAACCGCGCATTTATTTGGCGAACAGAATTACCTGGAAAGGCTTGATACCGATCTCACCACTTACCTGGAAATCTGCACCAACAAGCTCCGCAAAAATATTTTAGAGGCTAAAAATACGCTTATAAACGTTGTAAAGCAAGAATTTGAGTACGAAACCTTAAAACCACGACAAAAAAACGCAGTGAATTTCTGGCTGGAAAAAGGCTTTTTCATGCACAAAGAAAAGCTGAAAAATCTCACGCCTCGACAGCACGATATCATGACCATTATGGCGCAATACAGCTACGTTGCCACCAAAGATCTTGTTCCCGTTTTCCAACTCGACCGAAAAACCATTCAGCGCGATTTTAACACTTTGCTGGAGCTCGGCCTCGTAGAACAACGCGGCGGCGGCAGAGCTATTCGTTATCACCTGGATTTCAAGGTACTGTATTAGCGAAATGCGGTTTGAGGTGTGCGTTATGTGGTTTTTGTAGAGACGACATGCCTGGCGTCTCTACGCCGCGACGATGCACTGGTCACTGATTACTGGTCACTGAATGAAGGCATTTTTCAGCGAAACCATATATGAAAACCGCAATTTCGCGGCAACGAGACGCCAGGCATGTCGTCTCTACACAAAACATATCACGGCATTTTTAATTTTTAATTCTTAATTTTTAATTGGATCAAACTTCTCCATATATACGAACCCGAAAAAATGCTTTGTTTAGCCTGATTTTGCTCTTTTGCTTTATTGGTTTCTCGTCCATTTCTCCACCTGCAGATTCTGATAAACTAGAAAAATTCAGGCAAATATTCAAAACCTTCATAAACGATCCGGCACTTGCGCACGCTTCTGTGGGTTTTGCTTTGGTAGATACAGAAACCGGAAAAGCTATTTTTGAGCACAACGCTAACCAGTCGATTATTCCGGCTTCCAGCTTAAAAATTGTAACTACTGCAGCCGCTTTGGGTATTTTGGGCGAAGATTATACTTTTAAAACGCAACTCGTTTACGATTCTGTTAGCAACAATATTTTCATCATTGGCGGAGGCGACCCGACTTTGGGTTCAGACAGGGTAAAAGGCTCGTCGGGTTCGGATGCGCTGGTAAAATCCTGGGCCGATGCCATTACCCAGAAATTTCCGCAGAAAAAAATTGGCAGTATTTCGGCTATTACCAACCGCTACGAAAATGCCATGCAACCCGCCAATTGGGCCTGGAACGATATCGGTAATTATTATGGTTCGGGCGCCAGTGCTTTAACCATCAATGAAAATACGTATGTGGTTACATTAAATGCACCGGCAACAGTCGGCAGCGAAGTGGAAATTGTTGACATCAACCCGAAACTGCCGCAATTTACACTGATAAGCGAGCTGAAGGCAGGGCCGGCAAATTCCGGAGATAACGCTTATATTTTTGGCGCTCCGAACAATCCTAATTTTGTTATTCGCGGCACAATCCCGGCCGGCAGCAAAGGCTTTAAGGTCAAAGGCGCTATGCCAAATCCTGTTGCTTTTTGCGTGGAAAGCTTAATAAACGAACTTAAAAACCGTGGTTTCCAGCTTAATCAAGGTAATAACAGCCCGTTTAAGCCGGAATTCCCTGCGCTGCATACAACAGTTTCGCCGCCGCTAAAGGACATTGTCTATCATACAAACCTTAAAAGCATCAACCTGTACGCGGAACATTTATTGAAAGAATGCGGCTACAAGGTTTTTAACGAAGGTTCTACCGAAGCGGGTGCAAAAGCCATTACGCAATTCTGGAAAAGTAAAGGTGTAGATGCGAAAGGTTTTTTTATGAATGACGGCAGTGGATTATCGCATTACAACGCCATAACGGCCAATCAATTAACTGCTGTGCTGGCATCTGTAAAGAAAGAAACTTATTTCAGCAGTTTTTATAATTCTTTGCCGGTTGCGGGAGAAAGCGGCGCTATGCGTAACATGGGCGATGGAACTGCCATTTCGGGAAAATTACGCGCCAAAAGCGGCCACATGGACAGGGTAAGAAGTTATGCCGGCTATACATCTGCCGATAAAAAATATGCCTTTGCGCTGATCGTGAATAATTACACCTGTTCTTCCGCAGAAATTAAAAGTAAGATTGAAAAAGTGCTGGTGGGATTGCGTATTTGAAGCATTTTCCGGCAACCCTATATATGTAAAAAGCCCGCCGGTGGAGAGATGAAACCGGCGGGCTTGCTACAAACAAAGGAACTCAGAGAGATTGTATAATTAAATAATATAGCGGCATGCCTAAGGTAATATTTACCGGGAAGGTAATGGCCAGCGCCATAGGCAGAAATACACCAGGATTGGCCCTCGGTACAGCCATTTTCATAGCGGCAGGCACAGCAATATAAGAAGCACTGGCAGCCAAAATGGCCAGGATAAACCTGCTGCTTATGCTGTGCGTTACGGCACCATTCAGCAGGGCTACTGCACAGCCATTTAGCACAGGAACCACCACAGCGAAAACCAGCGGGAAAAACCCGTTCGATAAAAAAGTATTCAGCTTGCGGCCGCTGGCAATGCCCATATCCAGCAGGAAAATAGCCAGGAAACCCTTAAAAATATCTGTGGTAAAGGGTTTTATGCCTTCCGCTTGCTTGGCATTGGCTATAAAGCCTATAAACAAGCTGCCCAAAATCATCAGCACGCTGCCGTTTGTTAGCGAGTGTTTTATGGCCGAAACGTTATCTACTTTTTCCGCAGCGTCTTTATTAAACATAGATATCAGCAGCAACCCGGTAACAATGGCAGGCACTTCCATCATGGCCATTAAAGCCACCATGTGCCCGCTAACAACCATCTGGCGTGTTTCCAGGTAGCTTACCGCTGTTACAAAAGTTACCGCGCTTATAGAGCCATACGCTGCGGCAATGGCGCCAGCATCAAAAATATTCATCTTGCGTTTGGCAACAAAAAAAGTGTATAGCGGAATAACAACCGAAACTGCCAGGCCAAACAACATGGAAAGCGCTACTTCCCCGTTAAAATGCTCATGCGAAAGCTCCTGCCCACCTTTAAAACCAATGCTGAACAAAAGGTACAGCGATATGAATTTGGATGAATTGGGCGGTATTTCCAGGTCGCTTTTTAAACTCACGGCAACAATGCCCAGCAAAAAAAACAGCAGGGCCGGGTTGGTAAGGTTCTCTAATAAGAGGTTGAAGTTCATTTCAGGATTAAAAAATTTTGTTGGTGTTTTTCCTTTAAATTTTTCAAAGCCTTAGTCCAAAATGTTTATTTCTATGGTTGAATTTATCTGCAGGGTTTTGCCTTCGCACAAGGTATGGCTCAGCAATGCCAGCAGGTCTTCACGCGTTTCTTTCAGCTCGCTCATGCGCTTTTGGGAATGCTCATCGGGCCGGCCATAGCGTATTTCCGATGAAAAATTTTTAAGATTATGGTAATTCATCTTGCTTTTAATCAGCGTCATCAGTATTTCTTTGGCGTCGTACTGGTCAAATTCACCATCTATAAGCCTAAAGGTGAAACTTTGCTCCTGCGAGTTGTTTCTGCCTGTTGTTTCTGCCTGTATAGTTTGCATAGAAGTATTTTTTTAAAGTTGGTTATATGTAAATTTTTTTCATTGATTTTTCCGGGAAAAGCCGGGGCCGGCACTATTGCCCCTGCCCCAGCGAAAAGGCCTGCCGGCCGTCAAAAGCGTAGAGATTTTCCGTTTTTATTGTATCTATATTATGGTCTGCCGCGGCGGCCAGCAGGTTTATAATATCTTTATTGGTAAGCGGCTTGCCGTTAGCGGGCTTAAAGCGGCAGCGCCAGTGGTCGGTACAAAAGGTTTCTTCAAAGCCATCGGGCCATACTTTTATGCCGCGGTTGGTAATCATGGTAAGCTCCAGCGCAGCATTTTCTATCTTCTTCATTATTTCTGCCAGCTCGTTGGCGTTATGGCCGCTCCAATGCACAAATACATCGGTGCCTACGAGTTCTTTCTGGCCGGGTTTACGGCGTTTGTACTGTGGCAGGTTTATTACAGCATTGCCGCTGTACTGCACAGGTTTGAAATAACCGGGCTGCTGTCCTAAATTTTTAATAACCGCCACGGCAAATTCCTGTGTGCCCACCTTGCGCTGGCTTACGCCTTCTTTGTAAATATCTGCAGTGTGGATGCCATCTTCAATGGTTTTCAGCCAGGCGTTGTGTACTTTTTCGGCTACATGGCTCTGGCCTATGTGGTTCAGCATCATTACGGCACCTTGTAGCAAGCCAGAGGGATTGGCTATATCCTGGCCTGCAATTTTAGGCGCCGAGCCATGTATGGCCTCGAACATGGCACAGCTCTCACCAATGTTAGAGGAACCCGCCAGACCTACCGATCCGGCAATCTGCGCGGCAATATCCGATACTACATCGCCATATAAATTAGGGGTTACAATTACATCAAAGGCTTCGGGCGTATCGGCCAGCATGGCGGCGCCAATATCTATAATCCAGTGTTCGTTTTCTATTTCTGGGTATTCTGCCGCTATTTCGTTAAACACCTGGTGGAACAAGCCATCCGTTTGCTTCATGATGTTATCTTTGGTGAAGCAGCTCACTTTCTTGCGGCCGTATTGTTTAGCGTATTCAAACGCATACCGTACAATCTTTTCGCATCCCGGGCGGCTTATCAGCTTCAGGCATTGTATTACTTCATCGGTTTGCTGGTGCTCTATACCGGCATACAGGTCTTCCTCGTTTTCGCGTACAATTACAATGTCCATTTCCGGGTGCTTGGTTTTTACAAAAGGGTGCAGGCTGGTGCAGGGCCTTATATTGGCGTACAGCCCTAAAAACTTGCGTGCAGAAACGTTAAGGCTTTTATAGCCGCCACCTTGTGGTGTGGTAATGGGCGCTTTAAGGAAAATTTTGTTCCTGCGGATGATGTCCCAGGATTCGCGTGAAATGCCGGAAGTATTGCCTGCGAGGTACACCTTTTCGCCTATCTCTATTTCATCAATCTTAAGCTGCGCACCGGCGGCCAGGATTATTTTCAGCGTGGCATCCATAATTTCAGGGCCTATGCCATCGCCTTTTGCAACTGTAATTCTCTTTTGTTCCATGTTTGTTTTGTTTAGCATTGATTGCACAAAGTTGGGAAAGATTTTTCATAAACTTTTATTTAACTTTGTTATGAATTGCATAAGCAAAATTTATGAACTACACCCTCAACCAGCTGCGCATATTCCTTAAAATTGCTCAGACACAAAGCATTACCAAAGCTGCCGAAGAGCTTCATCTTACGCAACCGGCAGTATCTATACAGCTAAAAAATTTTCAGCAGCAGTTTCATATTCCCCTTACGGAGGTGGTAAACAAACGCCTTTACATTACAGATTTTGGTAAAGAAATAGCTGCCGCCGCAGAGAATATTTTAAACGAAGTGTACGCCATCAACTACAAGCTGCTGGCGCACAAAGGCAAGCTGTTTGGCCGGCTGAAAATATCGGTGGTTTCAACTGGCAAGTATGTAATTCCGTTTTTTTTGTCGTCCTTCCTTAAAAAGCACGATGGCGTGGAGCTGGTGCTGGATGTTACCAACAAGGCCCGCGTGGTGGAAAGCCTGGAAAAAAACGAGGTAGATTTTTCGCTGGTTTCTTTGTTACCGGCAAGCCTGCAGCTTAATGTTATACCGCTGCTGCAGAACAAACTGGTGCTGGTGGGCAATGGCGAGCAGAAATTCGGGCGCAAAACCTATACGCCGGCCATACTGGAAAAAATACCGCTTATTTACCGCGAGGAAGGTTCCGCCACGCGGCAGGTAATGGAAAGGTTTATTGCCAGCAACACTTTGTCGGTACATAAAAAATTCGAGCTTACATCTAACGAAGCTGTAAAACAGGCTGTAATTGCAGGCCTTGGGTATTCCATTATGCCTATTATCGGCATAAAAAATGAGCTAAAGAACAACCATTTACAAATAATCCCGGTGAAGGGCCTGCCGTTAACCTCTACATGGAACCTGGTTTGGTTGAAAGATAAAAAACTATCGCCGCCGGCAGCCGCATTTATCGCCCACCTGCAGCATGAGAAAGAAAGTATTATAAAGCAGCTTTTTGGCTGGTATATGAGTTATTAACCCATTTTTTGGCCGGAGTATATATGGCGATTAAAAAATAATTCGATTAATAAAGCCTAAATTGGCACCAAATAATCATATACCAAAACATGTCTCAACTAAAATACCCGCTGAATTTCACCTTTAAGATCACAACTTTTTCCAATGATTTTGTAATTAGTGATGCTTCGAATTCAACTGTATTTTTTGTTAAGCAGAAGCTTTTTAAATTTATAGAAGAAGTATTGGTTTATAACAATGAAACCAAATCTCAAACGCTTTATACAATTAAAGCAAACAAGTGGATAGATTTTTCGGCGGCCTATATCTTTACGAATAACGCAGGCACGGAAATTGGCCGCGTGGCAAGGAAAGGCTGGGCCAGCTTATGGAAAGCGCGCTATGAAATTTACGACCGCAACCAAACGCAGGATATGATTATACAGGAAGAGAATGGTTGGGTAAAAGTGGCCGACGCGTTGCTGGAATCAATTCCCATTGTAGGATTGCTCAGCGGTTACCTTTTCAATCCATCGTACATTGTTACCAGGCAAAGCGGTGAAGCCGTTGCACGCTTAAGAAAAGAACCTTCCTTCTTCGGCCGTAAATTCTCTGTGAATAAACTTGCGGAATTTAGTGGAGATGAAGAAGAACGTGCTATTTTAAGCCTAATGATGATGATTTTGCTGGAGAGAAGGAGAGGGTAAATTTTTCTGCGCCACTCAAGGCATTTTTTGGCCAAAGCATATATGGAAATGTAACTAACTGTTATACAACATCGTAATAGCCAAATAATCCTGATGCGATGCATCAGGCTGTATTGTCTGAGCCCTTCAGGCTCTGTTTGTAATAACCACTGCATCACATGCTGAAGGCCTGAAACAACCCAGCATGGGGCATCGCCCCATGGAAATTGTCAAATGAATACCGCCAGGATTTATACAATTTTTGTAAATTCCCTTTCTATAAACATCTCACAAATGTCTCAGTCTTTATCGCAACTATACATTCATCTAATGTTCGGCACAAAGCACAGGGAGCCATGGATTTTGCCGGAAATTGAAGAAAGGTTGCATAGCTATCTGGCCGGTACGTTGCAGCAATATCAGTGTATGGGATTGGCCATCAACACCATGCCGGATCATGTGCATATTTTGTTCCGAATGTCGAAAAATTATACGTTGGCCAGGGTTGTAGAAGAACTGAAAAAACAATCGTCGAAATGGATGAAGGAACAAGGTGTTGAAGCATTTTTCTGGCAGAAGGGATATGGCGCATTTTCGGTAAGCGCTTCCAAACTACAATCTGTAATTCAATATATCCAAAATCAAAAAGAGCATCATCAGCATCATAGTTTTGAAGAAGAAACTGCATTGTTTATGAAAGAATATCAGGTTGCAGAATATGATCCGAAATATTTTTGGGAAGATGATTGATGTATCAATCACATGACTGCATATGATTGATATATGAAAATAATTAGACGATTTCCATGGGGCGAAATTCATAGGGCGATGCCCCATGCCGGGTTGTTTCAGGCCTTCAGCCTGTTTAGGATCGGCAACACGCAGAGCCTGAAAGGCTCAAACAACACAGCCTGATGCGACGCGTCAGGATTTTTTCATTAGGACTTCGGCATAAACTTCTCTTTCCACTCCTCATTAAATGTTTTTCCTGAAAACTTAATTGGCGCACGGTGTTTCCCCCAGCTTCCACTAAAAACAGTTCGGAACATAATATTTTTCAAAGTAGCGTTTCCGCGATTCATGGTTTTACGGTTCAGCATGCCTTTGCGCCACATAAACCAGGTAAGTTTTTCAGCTCTGCCGGTGTAATTACTTTCTACTGCTTTCTGGCGATTGTATAATAAGTATTTATGAAGATCTATATTTACCGGGCAAACTTCCGTACAATTTCCGCATAGCGAAGAAGCATAGCTTAAGTGTACATAGTTCTTGAAACCATTGTAATACGGCGTTATTACAGAGCCAATAGGCCCGGAATAAGTTTTCCCGTAAGTATGTCCGCCTACATTTTTATAAACCGGGCACGCATTTAAGCAAGCGCCGCAACGAATACAACCCAAAGCCTCTCGCTGAGGAACTTGCGCCAACAGATCACTTCTACCATTATCAAGCAAAACAACATACATTTCTTCCGGGCCGTCAATCTCAAAGCGTTTTTTCGGACCTGTATATATGGTGTTGTAATTGCAGATTTTCTGTCCCGTACCAAACGTAGAGAGCATCGGCAGAAATAACGAAAGATCGTGAACCGAAGGAAGAATTTTTTCAATACCTGTAACCACAATATGCACTTTAGGGAAAGAGGCGCTCAGCCTGCCGTTGCCTTCATTCTCGAGCATATGCACGCCACCGATATCAGCCAGTAAAAAGTTAGCACCTGTAAATCCGGCGCCGGCTTCTACATACTTTTGCCGTAAAATTTCGCGTGCTTTTAAGGTTAATTCCTGCGGGGTGAAATCTAATGGCGTACCTAGTTTCTCATGGAAAAGTTTGGCGATATCTTCCTTGCTTTTGTGCATGGCTGGCGTTACAATGTGGTAAGGCGGCTCGCCATCCAGCTGCTGAATATATTCGCCCAGATCGGTTTCAATCGGCTCTATATTGTTTTGTTTGAGGAATTCGTTGAGCTTTATTTCCTCGGTAACCATACTTTTACTTTTCACAATGCTTTTTACATTGTGCTTTTTCAGTATGGCTAAAATTTCTTTATTGGCTTCAGCGGCATCCTGCGCCCAAATTACTTTTCCGCCGTTCTTCTTGAAATTTGCCTCCCACTCTATCAGGTATTTATCCAGGTTTTCCACCACTTTTCGTTTTGCTGCTGCTGCCCTTTCGCGCGCCAAAGTAACATCGGCAAACTGGTTCATTCCCGTATAAACGCTGGCTTTGTATTTGGCTATGTTGAAGTTGATGCGTTTGCGGTGCTCAACATCAAATGCCTTTTTATTGGACTGCTGTATGAATTGCGTTTTAGGGCTTGACATGGAGTGAAATTTTGAATGTTGAATGCTGAATTTTGAATGAAATTTAGATTCCAGTTATTGTTTCTACATATATACTTTATTCAGAAAATGCCTTAGATTTCTGTTATCTGTTGATCTGTGTAGAGACGACATGCCTGGCGTCTCATCCGCGACATTGAAAATTTTGCTCAGAGCATTTTTTAGTAAATTGATATATAGAAATTCACATCTTCGCGGCAACGAGACGCCAGGCATGTCGTCTTTACATCGCGTTAATGTATTCGTAATTCGTAATTGTTAATTCCTTATTAACAGGTTATCTTATCAACTCTCTTCGCGTGCCTTCCGCCTTCAAATTCTGCATTTAAATACGCGAAAACTATTTCTTTTGCTTGATCATCAGTAATAAATCGGGCAGGCAAACTAAGTACATTGGCGTTGTTGTGCTGGCGTGCAAGCGAAGCAATTTCCGGCAGCCAGGCTAGCGCCGCACGAATGCCTTTGTGCTTGTTGGCAGCCATAGAAACACCATTGCCGGAGCCGCAAATCAAAATTCCCAGATCTGCTTCGCCACTTTCAACTTTATCTGCCAAATTATGCGCAAAATCCGGATAATCAACTGAATCTTCGCTGTGCGCGCCAATATCATCAACGGTATAATTTGCTTCTGTTAGCCAGTTTTTAACCTTTTGTTTCAAGCCAAAACCTGCATGATCGTTAGCGATTACTATATTCATTTCTTTCTCGTTTTATTCTTCTGTTATTTACAAATGCCGATACCAATATACTTAATTCATACAAAATCCAGAAAGGTAAACTTACCAGCAGCAAGCTTAGAATATCTGATGATGGCGTAAGTATAGCCGACAGAACAAGTATGGCCAGTATAGCGTGTTTGCGGTAAGTGCGCATGCCTTGTGGTGTAAAAATACCGCCCTGGCTCAGAAAAAACACTATAACTGGCAATTCAAAAACCAAAGCTATGGAAAAAGTTGTCATGGTTAGCGTGGAAATATAATCGCTTATCTGTATGGTGTTCTCAATGTCTTCGCTAAGGTTGTAATTGCCAAGAAATTGTATAGTTACAGGTGAAATTACATAGTAGCCGAATAAAATCCCAACCAAAAATAAAACTGCGCTGAAACCCACTACACCTTTAGTATAACTGCGCTCGGCAGGTGTTAAAGCCGGCCTGAAAAACCGCCACAACTCGAACAAAGCATAAGGGAAAGCCAGCACAAAGCCTACCGTTATGGATATGCCGATATGCTGGGTAAACTGGCCGGCCATTTCGGTATTTATTACCGAGAAGCCCATTTTTTTTACGCACATGGCATCGCCCATATTAAAGTTTTCCGAGAGCCAGCAAAGTTTCCGGTAGGTCCAGAAATCGAGCCTGGATGGGCCAAGAAAAATTGTATCGAACACCAGGCTTTTATTTACAAAGGCCAGTATGGCGAACAGGAACACTGCCAGTACAACGCGTATAATATGCCAGCGCAACGCCTCCAGATGATCTAAAAACGACATTTCAGGATCTTCCTGAGGTTGGTCTAAAGTATAGCGCATTTGTTGAAATTGAAAAAAAGGGTTTAAACTTTTATTATATTGCTTAGTTTTACTCTATATTCGGAAACTTATATACATCAAATGAAAAAAATACTTCCATTTCTGCTTTGCTTCTTCGCACTTCAAAATTATGCTTTTTCCCAAGGAATTGGTGATGCGCTGAAACGATCTTCCATACAAATTGGGCCAACCTTTAGCAACTGGCACAATTACAACGATAGTAAAATAGAAATGCGGCCTGAAAGAAACAGAGGTATTGACGTAGCGTTAACGCACCGTTTTAAATTCGGGCAAAAGGGCACGTTTGGTATAAACACCGGGCTTGCCATCTCTAATGTAAACATTCACACCAATTTCCGCACCTGGGAGTTTGATGAAGACGGCAATGTTTTAGGCAACCATATTCTGATGGATAAAAGCAAGTATATTAAAAATAAACTTTCTCTTACTTACCTGGAGGTACCTGTAGAGCTTAGCCTGGCGACCAAAAGAGGAGATTCCAGCGCAAAGGCCGGCTTTAAATTTGCAATTGGCTGGCGTACAGGTTTTTGTATAGATGCGCACACCAAGTTTAAAGATGAGGACGCTATAAGTAAACGTAAAGATTTTGATAACATTAACCGCCTGCGTTACGGCCCAACCGTTCGTATCGGCTACGGAATGTTCAGCATATATGGCCGTTACGATCTGTCATCTACCTTTAAAGCTACCAATGTACCGAATTATAATTTATACAGCCTGGGAATAATTTTCTCTGGATATTAATTATTGGCCGGATATTTGAATTATTTTACGTATCTTGCGGTTGAAACCCTTATATTCAAAATTTAAAACATAATTCTATGAAAACATTATTCGCATCAGCTTTAGCTCTTATGTTCAGCATGTCTGTAGCTACTTCTTCTTTCGCATGTGGCGACCAGGCTGGCTGCAAAAGCAAAAAAACAGCTGAAACCAAAGAGTGCTGCAAAGGTAAATCAGCAGAAAAATGTGCTGCTGATCACAAAGCAGAGAAAAAATCTAACAAGAAAGTAGCGAAAAACTAATTTTGCTTATAAAATCTATAAAAAAAGCCCGCTGAACCAATTCAGCGGGCTTTTTTTATGCCTTTTCCATATAGCGTATTGCTGAAAAATGCTTTGATTTTTCCCTAGGGCGTTGCCCCAGGCTTTGGTGTCTGAGCCTTTAAGGCTCTTCTTGTATTTTACCGCTTCAACACAGGCTGAAGGCATGGGACTTTTACAGCTTAAGGCAATGCTCTAAGAATAGAAACTATTTTTTATACCTTTGAAAAACCCTTTTGTTAACCATAATTTTTACCTGGAAGGGGAATATTTAGAATAATAAATCACGAAGCATTTTCCGGCGCATCCATATATGCAGACGGCTAAAAATGCTTCAGTATAAAGAATAATTAACAGCATGAACGAGCAAGATAAACCGCTTAGAAAATTATATTTACTCGATGCCATGGCGCTTATTTACCGCGCCCATTTCGCATTTATCCGCGCGCCGCGAATCAACTCCAAAGGCATGAATACGTCTGCTATTTATGGCTTTACAAATACATTGCTGGAGATTCTGAACAACGAAAAACCGTCGCATATTGGCATAGTTTACGATACCGATAAACCAACTTTCCGCCACGATCAATTTTCTGAATATAAGGCGAATAGACAATCCAGGCCGGAAGATATAACGGTTGCTATTCCATATATTTATAAAATGTCAGAGGCATTGGGCATTCCAAATTTATTTGTAGATGGTTATGAGGCGGATGATGTAATCGGCGCACTCGCAAAAAAAGCGGCCTGTACAGATTTCCAGGTGTATATGATGACGCCGGATAAAGATTACGCGCAATTGGTTGGACCATGCATTTACCAGCACAAGCCCGGCTTTATGGGAAATCCTGCAGAAATACTGGATGAGGCAGCAATTTTACGCAAATGGGAAGTGGATAATGTGGAGCAGGTAATTGATATTCTGGGTTTGATGGGTGATGCGGTTGACAATATTCCCGGCATACCAGGCGTGGGCGAAAAAACAGCGAAAAAACTTATTAAAGAGTTTGGAAGCGTGGAAAATATGATCGCCAACCAGGATAAACTGAAAGGCAAATTAGCGGAGTTAGTTGCAACACATGCACAGCAGGCGATTATGAGCAAAGAGCTGGCAACCATCAACATAAATGTGCCGATTGAACTTGATGAACACGCGCTTGAGCTTTCTCCGCCGAATTTACCCATGCTGCGTGAGCTGTTTAACGAGCTGGAATTCCGCGCTTTAGGAAAGAGATTTTTTACAGATGAAAATGATGTAATTCAGGATAAAGGAACATCTGCAACTTCAAAACCTGCAAAGATTCAGCAGCCCGGATTATTCGATTTTGCGGCAGCAGACGAACAGGAAACACAAGCTTTTTCCGGTACAGATCTGAAAACGTTGAAAGATGTTCCGCACGATTATAAGCTGATTCAAACTGAAGAAGAGCGTAAAAAACTGGCGGAATATCTGAAAGGATTTGATGCAGTAAGTTTCGATACGGAAACATCGAATTTAAATCCGCACGATTGTGATATAGTTGGATTCTCCTTTGCTGCTAAACCGGGCGAAGCATTTTATATACATTGCAGCGGCGATGAAAAGGAAGACAAAAAAGCACTGGAAGATTTTCGCGAAATATTTGAAAGTGAAACCATTGAGAAAGTAGGCCAGAATATAAAATACGATGTGCAGATATTGAAAAACTATGGTCTGACGATGCGCGGGCCGCTTTTCGATACTATGCTGGCACATTACTTAATTGATCCGGATAAGCGTCACGGAATGGATTTTCTCGCCAATATTTACCTTGGTTATTCGCCAATTCCTATTGAAAATTTAATTGGTAAAGCAGGTAAAAAGCAGCTCAGCATGGCGCAGATTCCTGCAGAAAATATAAAAGATTATGCTGCTGAAGATGCCGATGTAACCTTGCAATTACGCGAAAAACTAAAGCCTGAATTAGCTGGAGTAAATGCCGAAAAGTTGCTGAAAGAAGTAGAATTGCCTTTGGTTTATGTCTTGGCGGATATGGAGCGCGAAGGAATTCGACTGGATACAGAGGCTTTAAAAAACTTCTCAGAAGACTTGCGGAAAGATCTGCGCGAAATTGAGGCGGATATATATGGCATGGCAGATTGCACTTTCAACCTTAATTCGCCGATGCAGCTTGGTGAAATACTTTTCGATAAGTTAAAATTAGATCCGAAAGCGAAACGAACCGCCAAAAGCAAGCAATATTCCACCGGTGAAGATGTTCTGAGTGTTCTGGCCATGAAGCACGATATCGCTAAAAAAATCCTGGAGTATCGTTCCCTGCAAAAACTAAAAAGTACGTATGTAGATGCGCTTCCGTTATTGGTAAACCGCAAAACCGGCCGCATACATACTTCTTACAACCAGGCAGTTGCCGCAACAGGCAGATTAAGTTCTACCGATCCGAATTTGCAGAATATTCCAATTCGTACAGAGAAAGGCCGTGAAATTCGTAAAGCATTTATTCCGCGCGATGAAAACCACACCATTCTTTCTGCGGATTATTCACAGATCGAGTTGCGTTTAATTGCGGAGATCAGCGGCGATGAAGCCATGATAGAAGCATTTGAGCAAAAGCATGATATTCACACGGCTACGGCTGCAAAAATTTACAGTTTGCCGGTAGAAGGTGTAACGCCGGAGATGCGCCGCAAAGCCAAAATGGTGAATTTCGGTATCATTTACGGTATTTCTGCGTTTGGTCTGGCCCAGCGACTAAGTATTTCCCGTGGTGAAGCTGCCGATATTATTGCGCAATACAATGTTCAGTATCCGCGCATCAATCAATATCTGCACGATATGGTTGCTTTCGCGCAGCAAAACGGCTATGTGGAAACTTTGCTTGGCCGAAGGAGATATTTACGTGATATCAATTCACGCAACGCCACAACGCGCGGCTATGCAGAGCGAAACGCCATCAACGCGCCTATCCAAGGAACCGCTGCCGATATGATCAAAATTGCGATGATCAATATTTACAAGGAATTACAGGAGCGCAAACTAAAAAGTAAAATGCTTTTACAAGTACATGATGAATTGGTTTTCGATGCGCTGAAATCTGAAATTGATGAAGTAAAAGAAATTGTGGAAGATAAAATGCGCAACGCCCTGAAACTGAAAATACCGATTGAAGTTGAAATGGGAACCGGCGATAACTGGCTGGAAGCGCACTAATTCAATTACGAATTACGAATTACGAATGCTTCGTCGCGGTTTTCATGTCAGACCGCTGATTAATAATGATTAATTTGATTTCACTGGTTTCGTGATTCAATTATGAAAGTATTTTTTGGACAAAGTATATATGTAAATGGCATTCTGGTGTTGTAGAGACGCCGATTTATCGCGTCTCAGCTTCATCTCAAGAATGAGACGCGATAAATCGTCGTTTCTACGAGCGCTTCGAAGGTTAATTTAATTAGGAAAATATAGTATGAAATAAGTAAGATGCATTTAGCGAAATTATTATTTTTTATTGCTTTTTTCATTTTTGTGCAGTCCTCATGCGTATTTTATTCGATAATCAGCCAACATAATAATAACGTTAATTACGTCAAGCTGAAGTCCAAAGAATTAGAAGGCGAATGGAAATTAGCGCATATCAAAACGGCAGATACTTTCTATACACCAGAAAAGGAAATTATTATAAATTTTGTAAGATGGGGCTATTCTGTGTTGAATGAAGTGCCTGGAGAATTATTAATATACATCGGAACTGACACATTTAAGTATCTATCATACAATTATTTGCCAGCGATAGCTCTAGACCTCAATAGGTTATTTTTCTACAGATTAGAAAACCCAACTATCCCAGAAGTGCCTCATCTTCCTGATGTTTTAACAAAGAGCCTTGTAGCATATGACCAAAAACAACCTAATAATAAAACCAAATATGTTTGCGAATTCAACAATAATACATTGACTTTAACGCTGAATGATGAAGTAGTTATTACGCTAATCAGGAAAGATTAGACGTTGATATTTAAACTATTTTTCCATTAAACCATATATGGAAAATCTTGGATTTACAAGATCCGTAAATAATACAGCTCAAAGAAAACAGCGCCAAGGAGCAGCAAAAGGAATAAAACCTGGTTCAGCCAGCCAATCCTGTCCCTATCGAAAATTTTGGCAATGAAAACGGTTGCCGGCACGCAGATCATTTGCAGGTAGAAAAGTTTGTGACTGCTTACAAATGGCGCCACCAAAAATGTTAACAAAGTGTAGCCCAGCAAAATAAAAACCAGCCTGCGCTGCTTCACTATCTTAAAATTACTATCGGCGCGTATATAAAAATAGCCCAGTATTATCAGCAGCAGCAGGTAAATCATCATGCCCAATTCCATATACGTCATATCTGGCGACAGATTGGGGTCAAAATGCACAACATGCTTTAGGAAACGGAAATATTGCGGCAACGCATCCTGGTAATAAAATCCTATCCCAATAAAATAATATGGTAATACAAAGCCAACAAGCAGCAGCAGCAGTTCAAAAAAGCTATACGAACGAACCATCAGTACCACTAAAATAATTAAGAGGAACAAGGTTACCGGGAAATAAAACAGCGAGCCAATACTTAAAAACAGCGAGGTGAAAAATATATTCTGCCGGCTGATTTCCTTACCCGAAAGCGTAAAAAGGTTATAAATAGATATAAGCAGAAAAAGCTGTGAAATGGTTTGAAGATCGGCCGCCTGCCAGCTGCCAAAAAGCCCGGTAAGCGTTATAAAAACAAAGGCCGGCACATAAGTATTGCGCTCAAAAACGTTGTTTGTACTCAGCGTAAAATTAAGAAATATAGCCTGCAGGTAAATAAAAACCACATCGGCAATTTGCAAATATAGCGCAGGTATGTTGTTGGCCTTTACCAGGTTTATAATAAAAGGCCCCAAAAATGAATCTGAGCCGGGCACAACAATATCAGGGAACAACAGTAAGCCCGCGCGCAGGCCGGCTGCATATAGCAGCAGCAGCAAAAATACTATCGGCCGGTTGGTGCGGAAAAGCTGGATCATTCGCCCTTTGGTAAAAAAAATTATATTAAGCTTGCGTTTCGCAGTAAACTTCAAAGTTAAGGCGCATTCCCCATATCAGCGGCAGCTTAAAGTATTTTCTGCGCAGGGCAAATATGCAAAATATTAGTTACTTTTATCGTTCCAACTAGTAATTGCCATATTCGGCAGTTAAATTGTATGCTTGTAAAACCATAAAACACTTACAGTGAAAAATATATACTTACTGGTAATTTTACTCCTGGCCGCAGCCTGTAACAGCGAACAGCAAAATAATTCAAAAAGCCTGGATTATGCTGGATCGGAAGAAGCACCGCCACCACCCGCAGCCATTTTGGATGTTGAAGAAAATACCGGGAGCAATATTAACCGTACAACAGTTGCTTTTACGGATGCCAGTACTAGCCATGCAACAGCGGTAAGCACACAGCATTCAGTAAACCAAAACACACCAGTTCCCAAGCCGGAAATCCAGAAAAAGCTGATAAAAAACGGAAGCCTGCGCATGCAGGTAGAAGATTACGCCCAAACCAGGCCACGCATAAACCAGCTGATTGCCGGGCATAACGGTTATATAAGCAGCGAAAATGAAAGCAATACAGGCAATACTATCCAGAATAATATTACCATTCGCATTCCTTTTAACCAGTACGATGCGCTTGTGAGCCAGCTGGAAAAAGAAGCCAGTTACGTGGAGAGCAAAACCGTAAATGTACAGGATGTAACGGCACAGTTTGTTGATATTGAAGGCCGGCTTAAAACCAGGCGCGAAGTGGAAGCGCGTTATATGGATTTTTTGAAGAGGGCTAAAAACATTGATGAAACTTTGAAAATAGAAGAGCAGATACGCCAGTTGCGTGAAGAAATTGAAAGCGCCGAAGGACAGCTTAAACTTATGCGCGACCAGGTTATGTACAGCACTTTACAGCTATATGTTTACCAGAACTTACCTTATAAAGTAACACCGCCAACCGAAACCGGCTTTTTCGCGAAGCTGGGCGAGGCGTTTGCCAATGGCTGGCGCATGATGCTGGGCTTTATTGTAGGCGTTACCTATTTATGGCCTTTTATTATTGCCGGCTTAATAGTATTTTTTGTTTTCCGCCGCAGGCTTGGTTGAAAGCATTTTATAACCGTCATACTCAGTTGAAGTGTTTTTAGAAGTTCGCGATAGAAATGAATATTTCCCTCCTTTGGTCATTAAAAAAGTTGAGTCATATACCTGTATGTTGTCATAAACGGTATGTAGAAGTACATTCCAAAAACTGTCTGCAATGCCTTTTCTGCATCTATTTTAACCTGTAAAAATCAGAAGCAGTTAGTTTAGAAAAATCTTTTGGCAACTCATTTACCGGAATTGTATCTATATAATATATCAGATAAGCGCCATTTCTTTCCCGTTCTCGTATAAATTCAGTATCATAATCAGTTATTCGCCGGAACAGATCAGATTCACTTTTTTTCTTCGTTTTATGATCTGTTGTTTTGCCTTTCAATAATTCTACAGGAATAAAATCGCCAGGCTTCACCATTTCCTTTTTTTGTTAAGTATTGTAACCAATTTTCTGTTTAATCATACAGCTCCTTCAGCCGGCAGCATGGAGAACCTTTAATTTAGTTAAAAGGATTGAACCGAAATGCTACAATCTTCCAGAATTATAACGCGCCAAATTTTGACACAGATTTTATTCGCTCGAAAGCCTGCTTAAACCTTCTTTTGCCCACTCGTTTTCATTGTCAATACTTAATATTTTTATGTAAAGTTGCCGTGCTTCAATATATTTTTGATTTGTATGTAGCTTAAAGGCTTCTTCCTGTAAAAGGTGCAGCTCAAGTTGTTTTAAATTCTCTTTGGCAAATTCACTGCCCGGTTTTCGTTTGAGAATTTCTTTATAAACTTCCATAGCTTCATTAACCTTTTGGTGCTGATGCAGATCATATGCTTTGTATGAAAGATAAGAAGTTGAAAGCGGGCTGTAAAAAATTAAAATTATCAATAGTGCTATATAAACAGATCCGCTTAACAATTGCATATATTTATTATACTTTGACGTGTAAGCAATTATAACTCCCCAGAGCAGCCCGCCAATATGAGCAGCATTACCCACGGCCCATGCACCTGTACTTGTTAAAACGATGCACAGTACCAACCAAAACAGAAATAAATTGATTGTCTTTTTATCCAGGAAATTCCTGTACGCGTCTGATAAACTGCGCTTTACATATATAAACCCGAATAAGGCATACCCTATACCCGATAATCCTATTCCTGATGAATCGGAAAATGCAAGTTGAGCCAATGAACTTACCAATGCAGATGTCAATATTAGGAAGATATAAAATGTCTTTTGGGTTTCAAACTCAATCTTTCTTCCAAATACCCAAAGCCAATACAGGTTGAAGGCAATGTGCCATATTCAGTGTGTAAAAAATTTGAAGTTATAATTCCCCAATAATCGCCATTAAAAATATCAGTTACAGACGGTGCTCCCCATTTTTTATATACATCCCATGTATCGAGGTTTTCTTCCAGATTAATTCCAATAAATAAAATGATGCTCGTTAAACAGCAAATTGCTGTGAAAACTGGGATATACTTTTTAAAGGTATTATCTGTTATATTTTCCATGGTATAGTAATTTTAAAATCGGCATATAACTCTCAGTTACTCGCATTGTTAATGTTTTTCTTTGTTACTATTGCTTGAATATCCTACAAAACAGGGTTTTATGCAGGACAATTGTAAAATTGCCAAAAATTACTTTTATACAATCAGTTTCACATATATATAAACCTCAAAGAATGCCTTTATAAAATTGAAAACGATCCCTACGACTACTTTAAATATTCACTCGTTCGCTCAATTTCTCATTGCCGATAATTTTATAAATTTGTATGCATTTTATTATTCGGGCACAGTTTTAATTAAGCCTTCTACAGAATCATTATCTGACACCATTTTTATCAATAAAATTCCATTTTTAAGTTCTAATACATAGGCATGAATTGTCGGTTCATCTGCTAATACATCGCTAAATTTAATTCTGAAGCCTTTTGCAGGGTTAATTATTACCTGCTTAGGAACAAGCTTTCCGGCTTTAATAGTAAATTCTTTAGCAAAATCGTTAATATTTGGTTGCCAAATTCCTTCAATATAGCCCATATCAAGTATGGGATTTTTCAGTTGACCCACTTGTACGTTTTTCCACCAAATAAATAAGGAATTTTGTAAATTCATTTCCCCTGAGTATAAAATTTAGTAAAATGCTTTGTCGTTAGCTATCATTAAATCTATAGCGGCAGTCCATCCAAACTAGCTGGTTAAGCACAACATTTCTGTAAAACTATTATGAAATACCTTCAAATAAATATTTTCATATATACAAACTGCAAAAAATGCTTCATATAATTTCACCAAATCAACCAATTACCTAAACTTGCGTTTTCATTCAAAACCTTAAAAAATCCTAAACAGTGTCGCTTATTATTTCTTTACTGCTGAATGCCTTATCGCTCTATATAGGCTCGCTGATTATTGAAGGTGTGCAGCTTACAGGTGTTTGGGCTGCTGTAATTGCCGGTGTTTTGCTGGGTGCGGCCAACTTTATTGTTAAGCCAATACTTAAAATTTTAACCATGCCCATTACTGTGCTTACGCTGGGCTTGTTCCTGCTTATTGTAAACGCACTGGTAATTTTACTGGTAGATTATTTTGTAGATGGTTTTGAAATAACGGGTTTTCTGCCGGCTATTTTACTGGGTATACTAATTTGGGTGCTGAACCTAATATATGGTATGTTAGGCCTGAAAAAATAGAGTTTTAGCGGATTATCTGCATATTACCTTTTGCCCAAAAATAAATTGGGCTACACCGGGGCGTTTGCAGCGTTATTGCTCAGCGAGTTTATATGGCCGTCTTCAAGCAGCTCGAAGAACACTCTGGTTTGTGCGCTTGCGGCGCCATTGGTTTTCTCTGCCTGGCCAATTTGTATGGAATAATCATCGTTTATGGATGCTATACGGCTAATTTCACCATCCAGGTCAAAAGCTACGCACATGCCATCTATAAACTGCCCTTTGGAATCGAATGTGCTCAGGTAATAGTATGTATCGCCATCATCGGTTTTTCGTATAATAACCGCTGTAAAAGCATCGGTACGAAAAATTCCTTCCGCAAAATATTTCGCGCTCTCGGCGTTATCGGCCAGGTCGGGTACATCTTTACTGTTGCCTATTGCCGGCCTGTAACCGCTTTTGGCGAATATTTGCTTTATAGTGCTGTTGCTTAAACTTTTGGTTTGCGGCTCCTGCATTTCAGGCAGTGTTACCGGTAAATTTACCTGCGGAAATTCTGCAAAGAAAGATTCTAACGATACGGAAGCCTGCTGCTGTTTAGCGCTATCGGGATTTGATGATCCGGAATTACATGCGGAAAATAAAACGGCAGCAGAAAATACGAAAGCAATAAAACGGGCTGTAAACATTGGCTTGTGCAATTTTTGTGGTAAAGATAATATTTTCATCTGCTTTGGCAGGAAAAAAATAATGCTTTAAGTGATTTTGTGAATTGGCAAAACCAGGGAATTAGACTAAACTTTAAGTTGCACGATGTTGCTGCCAAATATAAGCAGCTGATAAACAGAGCAAAAAAGGGCGCGGTATGGCTTGATAGGTTAAAATAGGAAAAATTTGGATTACGGGAGCGCCCTTAAAATTCTTGCTCTCGGTTTATACTAAAACCGGCAGGGCGTTTTTGTTCGGAAAAAAAATCTTTATAAAATAAAACCACGCTCACCAATTTATGGCATAGTTGTTGAAACATCTATTGCAATGATTTAGGTTTGTTTGGTTTCTGGTTCAGTTCGGGGTTGCTTGGTTCGCACCCCGAAAACGAAAAAGGCAGGATAAAAAAATCCTGCCTTTTTTGCGTTTATTTGTATGTGCTTCGTTTATCCTCTCGTAAAGCTGAAAGGAACTGCTTCCGCAACATCCAGCATTTCTATTTCTACAATACCATCTTCGCGGCTGCTAAAGTTAATTGAACGAATTTCTTTTCCGAACTCGTTCTGTATAGAAACGCGGGTTTCCGATAAGGTTGCAGGTTTTATGCTGCTGTAAGAAATCGGGCGGAATTTATTGGGTGTAGATTTACTCTCGATCATTTGGGTATTTGTTGAGGCCTGTATAATGAATAAGACGATCAAAAAGTTCAAAAGGTTGGGTTTTTATACATTTTTCCTTTTGACCTTACAAAGGTATGTTCATAAAGCGGAAACTGCAAAATGTTTTATCCACAGATAATAAGCATTTTTCAACACCATTATATATGCAGATTTTTACTTGTTTTATCGCAGCAGCATTACAAAGCCTTTACGGTAAACCCAGCCATCTTTAGTAAGCGCTTTTATAAAATAAACATATTCCTCTTCGGCAAGCAATTCTCCTCTAAAAAATCCATCCCAGCCTTCATTCATATTATACGCACTAAAAACATGGGCGTTATCTCTTGTAATAATATGCATTTCGAAATCGCTTACTCCAATGGCAAAAACTTTGAAAACATCATTCAGCCCATCGGCATTTGGCGTAAAAGCGTTGGGAATAAAGAAAACCGGTTTTAAAGGAAGGCATACTTTATTGCTGTTGCTGGTGAAAGTATCGTTGCGGGCTTTGGCTTGTATGTAATAACAGGCATGTGTTTGCCCGAATTCAGCATAATCGGGGTGCAAAAACATGGTATCTTTACGTTTTTGTATGGTTCGCCATGCTGTATCGCCATGGTGGAATGAAAGTTTGTAATTTTCTGCACCGGAAGCCCAGCCTTTGTAGCTATTCCATTTTAATTGCATGTAGTTTATATCTGTTTCACTTACCTGTAGTAAAATGGTTTTTCCGCTTCGTCCATTTTCTGAAATATTTCCGCAGCTATCTTCGGCTTTTATTTTATAAGTGTAGCTATGGGCTTGTACATCAGCAGTAGAATCTATATAAATCCCGTTACCACGAAAGTTTGCAATGGCAGTAAAAGCAGTATCATTTTCAGCTTTGCGAGAAAGTACATAATTACGTGCAAAAGCATTTTTCTGCCAGTAGATATATGGCTTATTATCGCTAACGGTTACATTAACAATATGTACCGTATCGGCAGCGGAAAAACCACGGTAAATGGTTATCAGCACAGAATCCTGCGTATGGCAGCCGTTTTCGCTAACCAGGTTTTGCACAATGAAGTATTTTCCGGGCTTTGTATATATGGCGGTTGGGCTGGCAGCGCTATCTGTTTGCCCGTTACCAAATGTGTACCAGCGCTTTACAATATTTCCTTTAGCATTATCAGTTACGGAAACAGTTAAGGGAGCGCAGCCTGCCTTTTGTGAAATACTACAACCCGGTTTTGGCGCCGGAATAATGTTAATGGCTTTTTGCAGCACAGCGTTTTGCGTACAGAAACCATTGAAGTATTTTAGCGAAACTGTATATATGCCCGTTTTGGTGTAGCGATGTTTTACAAGGCTATCATTGCGTACAACTTTGGTGTTGCCGTCGCCAAAGTCCCATGCATAAAAAGCACCGGTAGCAGCATCAACCGTGTCTTGGTTTATCTGCGCCCGGAAACCGGACAAAGTATATTGGCAGCTGATGTTATCGCTTACTTTTATATTTACAGATTTTACCGAATTGGGATAATAAAACAGCGAATCTGAAAACCAGGCTGTATAACCGTTTGCCATTTGCGCTTTTAACCTTACGCGAAACCTGCCGCCTGTTTTGTATTGATGCGAAACATCCGCAAAATCATTTTTTACAAGGCTGTCGCCATCGCCAAAATACCAGGTGAAATTTTTAAAATCTGTATGCGATAAATTTTTAAACAATATGCTGTTGCAGCTTATAGTATAAGAAAATAAAGGAAATTTACCCGGCTCATACATAGCGAAAGGAAGGCCGGTAAACCCTTCCTGGGTGTAAATATTAAGACTGTATGCGCGTGGATTGATCTTGCAATCGAAGCCAATTTTATTGGGATACGAAATTTCGCCCAGGTAAGTTTGCCGCTCGTTGTTTTTATAGGAATTGGGTGCGCACACAAAATATATCTTTCCGTTTGGCGCCAGTTGTATCCCGGAGATGCCCCGATAAGAGCTACCACTTCCCAAATTCGCGCTCAAAGACATCAATGTATCTTTTGTTTCGTCGGTTATTGGATCATACCAATCTTTGTAAAAATAATAATCATTAATAAACAGCTCTTTATTTGTCGCTTCATGGTTATTGCTGTAGCGTTGATATTGTATTATTTTTACAGAAGCGCTGACTTTTGTGATATCAATAACGTAAAACAGCGAATCGTTTGGCGAGAAAGCAACATCGTAAGCATTAAATTTGCCTGCAACTGGTAATAATTCCTGATTAGAGAATTTTCCTGTTTTGAGGTCAAAATCATAATGATAAATAATTCCGTCGCATTCTACAAAATACTTTCCATCGTGCGATGCTTTCAGGTTTCCCTGGAGACTTTCACTTCCGATTTCGCTAACAACAGCCTTTCCAAAACCTGATTTTGTGTATGGAAAGGCATACAGATTTTCCTTGTATCTTCCCACAAGCCAGTAACCGGCACCATTTGGCATCCGCACCAATGTTATTTTACTAAACGGCCGTTTATCAATATTTGTAAAGCGTTTCCTTGTTACATTACCGGAATCATTATCCAGTTTTGGGTCAATTTCGTAGTAGCCCAAAGTATAAAAATCCTCTTTTTGATATCCAAATTCAACATTGCCATGCGTTTCCTCTCCACAAAACACAAATATGTAATTGCCTGGCCGTTGCAGCGATGGAAAAGCAACCATTCCCTGTCTTGAGTTCATCAGGTGCATATAGGCAGCGGAATCCATCCTTTTACTAAACTTGTTAAAAATATCAGTTCTGTCAGAGTAGAATATCAATTTTCCGGCTGAATCTGCAATAGAGAGTGCAGGGCCGCCGGTATGGTTATCAAATTTACCGTTAATAAATGTTGGCGGATCGATAGAAAAATCCAGCAATCCTTGCTCAAAAGGCCATAAATTATAGCTTTGCGCGCCCAGCTTTGCTGAAAATATCAGGCAGAAGCACAGCAATGCTACACGTTTAACAAAGGCAGTTTGGTTCATAGTTTTGGTTTGGCAATGGCTTTTTGGCGGAAGCCATATATCAAACATACAAAAAATACTTTAACTTTGCAGCAGCATTGGTGGCAATATTGTATAAAAACTGTATGCCTTAAAATGGGAATCCGGTGGAAATCCGGAGCAGTCCCCGCTGCTGTAAGCCTTCATGCTCCTTAAAAAAGAGCATATTTTTCTTCAACCCCTTAGCCACTGTCCGCTGTATAAATTGGATGGGAAGGCACGAAGAAAACGAGGTAAGCCAGAAGACCTGCCCTTGCTAAAACTTTTTATTTCATATGCTTCCGGGGAGTGGAGCAGCGAGATTTTGGCAGTGCCGGCAATATTTTTTCATTAGCAAAAGCGGCGTTTCCTTATTTCGGTTTTCCATATCTCCATAGCACAAAAAATGCTTTTAAACTGAAATTAATATAATGAATCGTATTGCTACATTACTTTTACAGGCGGTATTTGCGCTTGTTTTACTTTTACCATTTCCAACAGCTACGGCACAAAGCTTCAAAACAAACCAGGTTATAGTTGCCAGCGGAGGCCAGTTCGGCAACCCAAACAATTATGTTCGTATCGGCGCATATAATCCAAATACCAAGGTTTATACCGTTTTTGATTCAATACGCGCAGCCTCTACAAAAACAGTTATTACCGATGGCAAATTCACTTATTTAACTGCCGATACTTTGCTGGTAAAGTATGATATTGATAATCATACACGCATGGCTGTTACACCAAAATCCACAACCGGGCTTTCGTACCTGGCCACGTACAAAAATTATGTAATTGCAACGCGCGGTTATGGCGCAGGCAGCGATTTTGTAAAAGTGTATAACAACACAGATCTCACCGAGGCTTTTACTATAACAGGAATTTCGGACCAGGCTGCAGGCATTGTAGTTGTTGGCGATACAGCGTATGTTGCGGTTGCCGGCCCGTACAATAAAGATACCGGAACCATTGCTGTAATTGACCTGGTTAACATGCAGCTGAAACGCGAAATAATGCTGGATACGCTCGGCGCGCAGATTGGCCGTATTTTTACCGATGGCACAAACGTTTATGCCGTTAACAGCAAGCGAAATGTTATTACAACTTACAATGTTGCAACCTGCGCTTTAACGCACAAAATCGGTTACAATTCTTACCCGAGCGGCTTTGGTGTTGGCTTAGATGATAATAAAGTATTTATGGATTTCGGTTATAGCGGCATTGGTTATTACGATATTGAAGGCGATGCTTTCAGCCAGCAGTTACTGGTAAATTATAACAAAATACCGGGTATAAGCACTTTCAGTAATTTCATTTCCGGCGCAGCAATTGATACTTTAAATAACCTGTTTTACGTAAGCGCTACCAATTATGCAAGCACCGGCGAAACATACATTTTTAATACAATGGGCGAGATGATTGATACATTTGCTGTAGGTGTTTCACCCGAGGCCATTGCTGTAGATTACCGCTCAACTGTTGGTATCCAGAAATCATCAAGTAAAGGCAATTTATTGGTGAACGCATATCCAAACCCGGCAAAAAATACTTTGTATATTGGGGCTGAGAATTTAACCAATGCAATAATTACTGTTACAGATATAAGCGGCAAAGTTGTGATGCAGCAAAATGTTGAAAACAATCCAATTACGCAAATTAATATACAGCATTTACCGGCAGGTTTGTACATTATTAATGTAAAGGCAGACCAGGCAAATGGCGTGCAGAAATTCATTAAACAATAGAACTTTGATTATAATGATTTTTTAGATAAACTATGATTTCGTGCTGGTTTATATGTAATTTATTTATATATCTCCGGAATAAGAATTACGCTAACCAAACCCTGAAAGGGTTACACAACACAGCTTGGGGCAACGCCCCAGGTTTAATAATAGTATCAAAAAAAATCGAATTTTAAAAAAGTATGAAGAAACACTTGCAAAACCTGCTCATTTTTGTGTTCCTGTGGCTGAATGTATTTTCAGTGGCCGAAGCTAATAATGTGCAGGTTTCGCAGGTTTCTGTAACGGGCAGCAGGCAGATAAAATTTACTATTTCATGGGAAAATTCCTGGAAATCAGATGCTGCAGAAGCGCCGAATAATCACGATGCGGTCTGGATTTTCGTGAAATTCCGCGAAACAAATTCCAATGGCAGCTGGAAACATCTTACCATTTCTAACAATGCGAATGAGCATTTCACCTCGCAAAACCTCTCTGTAGAAACCACAGCAGATGAAAAAGGCATTTTCCTGAAACGGGCAAATTATGGCAAGGGAAATATTGAGAATGAAGAAGTTACGCTAAGCTGGGGAAACTATCTGCCGAAAGGAAATTACGATTTTAAGGTTTTTGCGATAGAAATGGTTTGGGTGAATGAGGGCGCTTTTTACCTTGGCGATGCAGCGAGCCAAAGCCGTTTCCGCCGTGGCGATAGCGACAGACCTTTCCATATAACATCTAACCAGGAAATACCTGTTGGTAAAGATTCCTTTATGCTGAATGATACCGGAAAATTTGCGCCAGCGCTTGATATTCCTGCAAATTACCCGAAAGGCTACAATGGTTTTTATTGTATGAAGTACGAAATTTCACAACAGCAATACACCGATTTCCTGAATTGCCTCAATTATTCGCAGCAGCAAAAGCGCACCGCAACATCGCCCGCAGGTATTAAAGGCTCACCCGCTATGAATAGCTTCCTTGCCAACCGTAACGGAATAATTATTTCAGAGCCAGGTGAAGCCCCTTCCAGGCCAGCCGTATATGCATGCAATTCCAAAAACGATAATATTTTCGATGCGAAGGATGATGGCCAAAACCGCGCGTGTAATTTCCTCCATTGGGCAGATCTTGCAGCTTACCTCGATTGGTCGGCTTTGCGACCGTTAACGGAATTTGAGTTCGAAAAAATTTGTCGTGGTCCAATAGTGCCTGTAAAGCAAGAATATGCCTGGGGAACAGATAAAGTTATTGATGCGAATACATTACAGAATGATGGCGCTGAAAATGAAGGCGTAACCGAGAAAGGAAATGCAACCACAGGATTGGCGAGCCATGGTTACAACGGTCCGCAAGGCGCATTAAGGCCAGGATTTGCTGCGGCCGGCGCTACAGGCAGAGTAGAAGCCGGCGCAGCCTATTTTGGTGCTATGGAAATGAGCGGCAACCTTTGGGAAATGTGTGTAACGGTAAATGAAAAAGGCTTACAGTTTGATGGCAAATTGGGTAATGGCGAACTGGAAGAAACCGGCGATGCAGATGTACAAAACTGGCCTCATCCAAGTGGCGATGGTGCAGGATTTCGTGGCGGCGGCTGGAACAGCGGCATTTTACCGGAATTCCGCGATCTGGCGATTTCCGACAGGTTTTATGCCGGCCAGAAACCCGATACAAGGCGCGGAACCAGCGGTGGGAGAGGAGGGAGATAATATGCAGATCTGAAAATTTGAAAATTCAGCGTCGCGACAGTTAATCGCTGATTTGGATTTTACGTATTGAAGCATTTTTAGCAACTGGTATATATGTAAAATATAGGTGTTGGCTTTTGTAGAAACGTTGCATTGCAACGTCTGAAAACCGCGACGATGCATTCGTAATTTTTAATTTATAATTGAGATTGGTTTACTGCATTTTTAATTTTTTAATGGATATGAAATATCTTGTAATAGCAATATTATTCCTGCTGAGCTTTACTTCAGCTAAAGCGCAGTACCTGGGTGGAAACGGCGATGGTTATGCCATGGGCGAAACGAGGAATGTTGCTTTGGGATTGAATGATGATATTCAGTTTCAAGGTATAAAAATATTCCCGAACCCGGTAGAAATTTCCAGGTCAGTTAATATTCAATTGCAGTTGGTGAATACAGTTTATAAAGCGCTCGAAATTTATAATATCTATGGGCAACAAATTTATTATCAGGCAATAAACGGCGAAAAAAATATCAGTATAAATATCGCTTCAAAGCATTTTTCTAAAGGTGTATATATGCTGAAAATGGTTGCTGTGAATGAAGAAATAATACAGCGAAAACTGGTTGTAAATTAAATCGTTTAAATGCTAGGAAAACAAATTTGCAGCGTTGTTCTATGGCTTTTGTTGAGCATATTTCCTGCTGCAGTTTTCTCCCAAACACCGCCCGACTCGCTTACAATGCCCGAAGTAGAAATTACCGGCAAAGCAAAACCATTCCAGGGTATGAAAATGGTTGAAATGGATTCGCTGGTGCTGGCAAACAACCGAAATTACTCGCTGGCAGAATTATTAACCCGCAATTCAACAGTTTTTATTAAAAATTATGGTCCGGGCGCGTTGGCATTACCCAGTTTTCGCGGTACTGCGGCAGGGCACACAAAACTCTATTGGAACGGGCTGCCCTTAACATCACCCATGCTGGGTGTTGCGGATTTTAACCTGGTGCCGGTTTTCGCGGTAGATGCGGTGGAACTGCAATACGGAAATGCAGGTTTGCAGCAAGGAAGCGGCGGTTTCGGCGGTAATATTTCCATGCAATCGGTTTCATCAAAAAGAAATGAGCTGAGCGGCGAGCTGATGCAGAGTTACGGTAGTTTCGGTTTAAGGCAAACACAATTCAGGGCCGGTTACGGGAAGAAAATAATGGCTTCCACACGTATATACCATCAAAAGTCAGATAACGATTTCTTATTTATCAATACCACGAAACCAGGTTTGCCAAAAGAAAGGCAAAAAAATGCAGCGTACAGGCAATACGGGTGGGTGCAAACACTGGATGGTGAAATCAGGGAAAAGTTATGGTTTTCGGCGGCTTTCTGGTACCAGGAAGCGGACAAGCAATTGCCTCCGCTGCTGATCACCGCCAATAATAACGAAACGCAGTATGATGCATCGGCACGCGCAACTTTCCAGCTCCGTAAATATGCAGAAAACACGCAATATTTTCTGGATGCAGGTTACAGCCGCGAAAAGCTGGATTACGATAATTTAATTGCCGGTATTCATTCCCGAAGCATTTTTCAGCGATACTATATATACCCGCATTTGCGCTGGAAAAAATTAAGGAGCCTGCAGGCAGATGCTGGTTTACAGGCTATTGCAGATGAGGCAACATCGCCCAAATACAACCGTAAAGGCCAGCAGCGGGTAAGTATTCCTGTAAACCTGCAGTATGCCGGAATCAGGCGCTTACAGTTAAGCTTTTTATTGCGCCCTGAAACTTTCAATTTCCAGAACTATGTACTATCGTACGCAGCAGCAGCAAATGTCGAGGTGATTAAAAATAAGAAGCTTGATTTTTACAGTAATATCGGACGAAATTATAACTATCCCACATTGAACGATTTATACTGGTACCCGGGCGGAAATCCAAACCTGCAGCCGGAAAACGCCTTATCGGCAGAAGCCGGATGTAAGAATCAGCTACGATCAAAAAATGGAAAAATAAACTGGCAGAACGGGGTGACATTTTTTACTACAACTGTAGATAATTACATACAATGGCAGCCCGGTTCGGGAGGATTCTGGACGCCGCAAAACCTTAAAAAAGTTTGGTCGCGCGGAACAGAGATTTCATCAAAAACAGCTGTTGATGTAGCCGGATTTAAAGTAGACGTTTCCGGCGCATACAGCTATGTGCGTTCCACCAGCCAGCGCGCTTTGAGCGAACTTGATAAAACTGTTGGCCGGCAGCTAATTTATGTACCTGTTCACACAGCGCAAATGGGCGCAACAGCAGGCTACGGCAAAAGCATTTTTTCGGCGCAGTATATATACACGCAGCGCCGAAATACGCCAACCTATTTTCTGCCCGCTTACAGCATTGTAAATTTGCAGCTGGAGAGTGGCTTTACTCTAAAAAATGTTGCGTTGCGCGCTTTTGCCAAATGCAATAACCTGTTAGATGTTTCTTACCAGGCCATAGAATTCCGCGCCATGCCGGGCCGATGGTTTGAATTAGGCGCAGCTATAAATTTCACTCAGAAATTATGAAAAAATATTTTCCGTTTTTACTGCTTATCTGCTTTGCTTTTTCTACGTGCAGGGATGATGACCCGATAAATTTAGATCAGCCAAAAGGCGATGTTTCCAAAGGTGTTTATGTAATTAACGAAGGCACTTTTACGCTAACATCGGGCAGCCTGAGCTTGTATAATCCTGATAGCCAGAAGGTAGAGAATGATGTTTTCCGGCGCATCAATAACCGGCCCATCGGCGATGTTTTCCAGAGCATGTATCTTTATAACGATAAGTATTTTGCCGTAGTAAACAATATGCAGAAAATTGAGGTGCTCAACAGCCAGACCTTAAAGTCCGAAGCGCTGATTGAAGGCCTTAATTCGCCTCGGTATTTCCTGCCGGTGAATGCATCAAAAGCCTATGTTACCGATTTGTATGCCAATGGAATATGGATAATAGACCCATCAACTTACCAGGTATTGCGCAAGATAGGTTATGAACAGGATAAAGATACTTTGCTGAATAACTGGACCGAGCAGATGATAATGCATAAAGGCGAGGTATTCGTCTGCGCGCCAAAGCAACAGGAAATATTGGTTATAGATGCAGGAACAGATACGATCACCAAAGTATTAATGGTTAAAGCTGAGCCGCAATGGATGCAGCTGGATAAAAACAATAAACTGTGGGTGCTTTGCGATGGCGCTGTAAACGGTAAAAATTCCTACCTGTATTGTATAGATCCCGATGCAAAAAGAATTATCAGAACCTTTGAGTTTGAGAGCAGAGCAAGAGCTGTTTCCGAGCTTAAAATAAATGCTGAAGGCGATGTATTATATTTCATCTATAAAGATGTTTACAGAATGTCAGTCACTGATAACGCTCTTCCGCAAACACCGTTTATTACGGCCGGCAGCAAGCAGTTTTATGGCCTCGGCATAGATCCTAATAACAACGATATTTATGTGAGCGATGCGGTTGATAATGTGCAGCAAGGCTACGTTTTACATTATACATCCGGCGGTGCGTTTAAGCACCAGTTCCAGGTTGGGGTTTCTCCGGGCGAGTTTCTGTTTGTGCAATGAAATAATGAATCAATAGAACATTTTCGTTACAGTCTCCTGTACAGTCGCTCTGCTGCAGCCGAGTGTTTGAGGGAAGTGTCTTACTTAGATCTTTACACTAACTTCTTTAGCTGAACATCAAGATATAATAAAATCTGGCGCTATTTAACCATAATTATTCAGTTCGCTTTTTACTGCCCGTACTGCATTGGTTTGCAAATAGCTTGCCTATTCACAACCAATGTGTAAAGCATTTTTAAGAGAATACTTATATGCAAATGGGCTGTTAAAAGCTGCTGTATAATATTGAACAATAATTAGTTGCCCGGCCAGCTGATCCACGGGATTCGCAATAAAATAAGCACAAGGCCAATAGTGTAAAACATAAGAATGCTTTTATTGCCTTTCTCACTGCCGATCATCCTTTTTGCGCGGGAATAGCCAACGGTAATCAGCACAACTGCAATAACCATTGTAAGCGGATGTTCCATTACGTACAGGCGCAGGTTGCTGTTTTTCATAAAACCTTCGGTAGCGCTTTGTATGCCCAGCGGTGAAACAAAATACAGTATTACACCAAGTACCCATTGCAGGTGCGCGGGAATGAGGCCCAGTAAGGAAATTTTGCGGTCGGCATTGGTAAAAGGTTTGCTGCTTTTCGCAATGGCGTTAATAATGGAAATGATCAAGCCTATCAGCACTAAATAAGCAAGATAAGAATGTGCGTGCAGTATGCCCTGGTACATATTGGTTTAGTTTTTTGGGTGCGGTAAAATTAAAGCATTTTATGGCAAAAGTATATATGCAGCTGCTAATGAAGCATCATTTTTTTGGAAAAACAGGCATTAATGCGTATATTCACAGCGCCTTAAATATCAAACTGAAATTTTTTTTTACAAAAAAAACTGCCATTTATGCTAAGTACATCTTTACGTTTACTGTTTTCATCATCCTGTAAAAAATATCTCTGCTGCTAAGGGAACATATTTTCCCTGCCGGGCTTTTGCTATACAGGCAATTAAGCTAATGGCATGGATGAAAATCAGCGCTGTAAATATTGTTTTTCCGGGAGGTGGCATATGAAAATTTTTCATAGGTTTAGTGCCGTTGTACTGCTGTGCTTATTATGCTGTACAGGATTAAGGGCTTCTCACATTGTTGGGGGAGAAATTACCTATACCAGGCAGGATTCCAACAGGTACGAAATAAAGCTTGTATTGTTTGTAGATTGCGTAAACGGCCTGCCGCAAGCCATTGCGCAGGACAGGTTCGCCAACATCGGCATTTTCGATTCTAAATTTAATTTACTCGATTCTTTCAGCATAGAACGAACCGGGCCAACACGTATAGACAACGCAAATTACACCTGTATTGTACCGCCCAGCAACGCCTGTGTGGATATGTACGTTTACACCAAAACCATTGTGCTTAAAGATACTGCCGATGGCTACATACTGGCTTACCAGCGCTGCTGCCGTAACCGTACCATTACCAATATTATAAACCCGGCCAGTACGGGCGCTACATATTTTACCAGAATACCGGGCGTAAATTTGGTTGACAGCAATTCCGCGCCTGTTTTTAAAAGCCTGCCGCCTAATTTTTTATGTGTAAACGAAACCTTTGTTTTCGACCATGCAGCAGTTGATGCAGATGGCGATTCGCTTGCATATGAGCTATATACACCGTTTATTGGCGGTACGGCTACATTTTCGCTGCCCAGGCCGCCATCTGCCCCGCCATACAATACCATACAATGGCGTAGTACTTATAATGAGAAATTCGCTTTGGGCACAAACTCAAAATTACAGATAGATTCCACAACAGGCAAGCTTACTTTTCTGCCAAAAACGCTCGGGCAGTTTGTTGTGGGCGTGGCTGTAAAGGAATATCGTAAAGGCACACTTATTGGCGAAACAAAAAGAGATTACCAGTTTAATGTTTTGCCATGCCAGTTTGCCGTAAAGGGAAATTTTACTGCGCCGCCAATTTATTGTAAAAAAGAAGTACAGTTTACAAACCTGGGTACGGGCGATAGCTTTTTCTGGGATTTTGGCGTGGCTGGTACAGAGAATGATACATCAACTGCATTTAACCCGGTTTTTACTTTCCCGGCAAACGGTACATATAAAGTATGGCAGGTTGCCCTTTCGGGGAATTGTTACGATAGCTTTTCCAGGGAAATTATTATAAAAGATCCGAAAGATTATTTCTTCGCTATAAACGATACTGTAATTTGCCTGGGCGATTCGCTGAATTTAGGCACAACTACAAGCACTGATGGTTATACCATATCATGGTCGCCAGATAAATGGCTTAGCAGTACTTCTGTGCCAAACCCTGTAGCCAGGCCGCAGGAAACCACAACTTACATAGTTACAAAATCTTTCCAGCAATGTACTTATACCAATACGGTTACCGTTAAAGTAAATAATCCGCGGGCCGATTTTTTTGCGCCGCAGCTTTTTTGCAGGAGGGAAGTAGCTTTTACCAACCTTGGCAGCGCCGATAGCTTTTACTGGGATTTTGGTGTCGCAAATTCAGATACCGATGTATCAACCTTAAAAAATCCTGTTTTTACATTTCCCGGTACCGGAACTTACACGGTTAAACTGCTTGCCAAAACCGGAGTTTGTACAAATACAATATCTAAAAATATAACCATTCACACTTTAGAAGGCTATAAACTGGCTGTAGATGACACTGCAATTTGTGCCGGCGCTTCACTGAAAATTGGTGCAGATACAACGGAGCAGGCTTATAAAGTCAGCTGGCTGCCCGATAAATGGCTGGATGATAATTCCTCGGTTAATCCGCTGGCAACACCGCAGGAATCCATTACCTATTACGTTACCAAAACTTTCCTCAATTGTGTTTACAGAGATTCGGTAAAGATTGTGGTTTATGATCCTGTTGCAGATTTTACCGTGCCCGATTCCGTTTGTACAAAGCAGGTTTCATTCATCAACCAGGGCAAAGGCGATAGTTTTTACTGGGATTTTGGCGTAGATACCAGCCTTGCAGATACTTCCACTTTACATAGCCCGGTGTTTACCTTCCCGGCAAACGGAACCTATACGGTGCAGCTGCGTTCAAAAGCAGGCCACTGCACAACGTTTTTCAGTAAAAACATAACTATTTTAGATCCTGCCGATTATGTTTTCACCATAAATGATACTGCTATTTGTTATGGAAAACAGGTGCAACTGGGCACAACTTCAGCCAATGATGGCTATTCCATATATTGGTCGCCACAAAAATGGTTGAGCAATGCGAATATTCCCAACCCAATTGCCATACCGCAGGAAACTATTACCTACCGCGTAACAAAAACATTTAAAGGCTGCAGCGTAACCGATTCTGTAACCATTACGGTTGATAATCCTGTTGTGGAATTGGCTTACGAAATAAAACAAGCCTGCGACAGGAACACAGTTAGTTTTGCAACAACCGCAACTGATAGCTTAAGTTATATATGGTACGTAAATAACCAGGTAGTTTCTACCGAAGCTAACCCGGTGCTTGAGTTTCCGTATGGTGAAAAAGTTAATGGTTTCCTGCTGACTACTGCCGGCGCAAAATGTACAGATACCAAACCTTTTGCCTTTGACTTCCCTGAGTTTAACGATCTGGATTTTTATATCCCGAATGTAATTACTCCAAATGGCGATGGCCAGAATGAATGTTTCGGTGCGATAATTAAAAATTATGATATCAAATGCGTGCCCGAAATGCACATTTATAACCGCTGGGGCGAGCTTGTTTTCCGGAACGATAAATACTGCTGGGACGGAACCGACAGCCGCAACGGCAAACAGCTGGCCGATGGTACTTATTTTTACCTCATAACCATTGGCGGCAAGTTTTACAAAGGCACGGTTACTTTGCTTCGCTGATATTCCTGGTAAAAATTTTTAAAGGTAGATTTCTTCTTATACAGCAAGTATTTCCTGAGCTTTGCATATATGATACGAATTGTGAAAATGCACTTCCGCGATGAAGAAACAGATAATTTTCTGAAGCTTTTCGCCGAAGTTTACCCAAAGATCAGCTCCTTTCCCGGTTGTTCGCATTTGCGCCTGTTGCAGGATAAAAATACGCCCAATATTTTATTTACATACAGCATTTGGGACAATGAAACATCGCTGCATGCCTACAGAAATTCAGCGCTTTTTGCGCAAACCTGGAAACGCACAAAAGCACTTTTCGCTTTTAAGGCCGAAGCCTGGAGCGTAGAAGAAGTTTCACCGGCTTTCCCATCATTTACTGCCTGATATTAAACCATTTCGCATAAAAAGCATATATATAATACTGTAAAAATGCTTTGTGCGAAAATCTAAATATATCATATTATTGCTGTTTGTGCTTTTGTTCCGGGCAAAGGCACAGTCGCCATATTATGCGGGTGGCAGGGCTAATTCACTCGCCGATGCAAGCCTTGGGCTAACAGATGTTTGGGCGGTACATAATAATCCATCGCAGCTTGCATGGCTGCAAAATGCCGGCGCCGGTGTTTGGGCGGAGCGTAAATTCAACTTAAAGGAGCTTACCAACGGCGCTTTTACCGCAGCTTTACCATTACAAAAAGGCAAGGCAGGCACACTAGGCGGCGGACTGTATATTTTTGGCGCGTCGCCATATTTCCAGCAGCAAAAATATACTTTGGCTTATGGCCTGAAGCTAAACAGGCAGGTAAGCGCAGGGGTTGGTTTCCATGCCTTGCACACCCGCATTGCCGAGCCTTACGGCAGGCTTACTGTTGCCATCGGCGATATTTCGGTTCTATATAAATTAAATAGCCAGACGGATGTTTCGCTCCTTGTGTGGAATGTTTCTCCGCCCAGGTTCAGCATTTACCAGAATGAGCGCCTGCCACAAATTGTACGCTTCGGCGCAAATCACCGGCTAAGCCAGCATATTACAATTGTTGCCGAAGCAGCGCACGAAATAAAGCAGAAAACAAGCGTAAAACTCGGCCTTGAATATAAGCCGAACGATAAAATCGAGCTGCAGGCAGGTTTCCGTACCCAGGCTGTTGCTTATACTTTCGGCGCAGGTTTCTACCATAAAAATGTTAAAATTCACCTTGGTTTCGGCGTTTATGGCATCTTAGGTTCCACACCAAATATTACCTTGCAATATGGCAGGCCGGAAACAGGTTTATAGTATAATACTGGTGTTGTTTACCATATATATACTGCCGGAAAAATGCTTTGGGCAGGAAGAATTAAAAGAAACGCACCTGCAGCAGCTGATCGAAATGCGCGCGGAAGAGCTGGAAGGCGAAGTGGATTTTACCGATCTGTATTACTGGCTGAATTATTTTTATGAGCATCCGCTGAACCTTAACCGCGCCAGCCAGGAAGATCTTCAGCATCTTTATATTTTAACGCCCGCGCAAATACAGGCAATATTGAATCACCGGAAACAATTCGGCGAGTTTATTTCCATTTACGAGCTGCAGGCGGTACATGATTTCGATTTACATACCATCGAAAAAATACTTCCTTTTATAACCGTAAATACGAATATAGAAAGCAAGCAGTATTCTGTAAAACATGTATTTACTAAGGGCCGCAACGATCTGCTGCTGCGCCACACGCAAACCCTGGAAGAAGAAGCGGGCTATAATTATCCGAACGAAAAATACAGGTTCAAAGGCTCGCCTTATGGTTTGCAGCTGCGATACAATTACCGGTTTTCAAACATATTATCATACGGTTTAACTGCAGAGAAGGACGCTGGCGAAGAGTTTTTTCGCGGCAGCCAGCAACAAGGTTTCGATTTTTATTCGGCGCATTTTTTCTATAATCCCAACAGGCTTGTAAAATCGGTTGCCTTGGGCGATTTTCATGTACAGTTCGGGCAGGGCTTAACGGTATGGTCATCGCTGAGCTTTGGTAAATCGGCCAATGTAATGAACATAGCCAGGCAGGCACGCGGAATTTTCCCCAGCCGCGGCGCAAACGAATTCCAGTTTTTCAGAGGCGCGGCAGGCAGCTTCCAGCATAAAAATTTTACCTTAACGGTTTTCGGTTCGCATAAAAAGCTGGATGCCAATGCCGTGCGCGATACAATTACCGACCGTGCGGTTGAAGTAAGCGCCATGCTTTTCGGCGGCTATCACCGTAACGCTGCCGAGCTTGAAGACAAACATACATTAACGGAACGCGCGGCAGGCGGTGAAATTTTGTGGCGAAAAAATAACCTGAAAATTGGCCTTAGCGGAATATATGGCCATTATTCGGCACCGGTAACACCAAATAACAGGCTGTACTCCATATATAACCTCAGCGGAAAATACTTTGGTAATGCAGGTTTCAGCTATACTTATTTGTACAGGAACGCATATTTCTTTGGAGAAATGGCCCGCAGCCGCAACGGTGGCAATGCTATGCTGCACGGCATGTTGCTAAGTTTACATTCACGGCTGGATTTCGGCCTTTTCCACCGTAATTACTCGGCCAAATACCAGGCGCCATATTCCGCTGCCATTGGTGAAAGCTCCAGGAATACAAATGAGCAAGGAACTTATTTATCGGCCGTATATAAAATAAACCAGGCGTGGAATTTAGCGGCATATGTAGATGTTTTCCGGTTTCCGTGGCTGCGTTACAGGGTAGATGCGCCGAGCCGGGGCCATGAGTACCTGGCAAACCTGCAATACAGGCCCGGCCGAAAGTGGGATGCGCAGATCCGTTACCGCCTCCAGCAGAAAGATATCAATCCTTCCGGTTCAACAGAAAAAATCCACCAGCCGGCTGCAGGTACTTTACAGCAGCTGCGTTTCCAGGTTTCCTTAAAAGCTGCCGAAAACCTGAGTTTGCGCTCGCGCGCAGAATTTTCGCAGTACCAGCCATATAATACATCTGCGGAAAATGGTTTTATGGCTTTCCAGGATGTAGATTATCGTTTCAGGAAAATTCCGCTAACTGTTACGGCGCGATATGCCATATTTGATATTAGCAGCTACAACGCGCGTATTTATACCTATGAGAATGATGTGCGGTTTGCATATTCGGTACCGGCCCTGCAGGATGAAGGCTTGCGTGCCTACCTTTTGCTGCAATACCGGCTTAAACGCAGGCTTACAGTTTATAGCCGCGTTGCCCGCACCCGGTATTACAATCGCGAAACTATAAGCTCGGGCTTAACGCGAATAAATGCGCCGCATCGTACGGAAGTAAAATTTCAGCTGCAGTATAGTTTTTAATCTAATATTTAACGTGAGCTGGGGATTTGAATTAATAAATATAATGCTGCCCAATGCTAAAGCAGAGGGCAAATGAATTTTGAGCTGCGGAATTATGCTAATTTGCCTTTCAATTGCTATGGATTTTAACCCATAGTAAAAATAAAAGTATTTTTCAGCTTTAGCTTATATGAAAATTAATATATAATATTGATAAACAGGTATTTAATTTCCAAGTTCACGTTATTTACTAAAAGCTGTTTATTCAATTTCGTATTCATAAACATTGGAGCGTGCGCTACTTAGGTAAGCGGTATTAATTTTTTCGGTAGTGAAGATGGGGCTAAGATAAACATTGTCCCCCATAGCTATTGCGTATAATTTTGTGCCTTTTTGTAAATGAAATTCCTCTTGGATTTCCGTTGGTACAAAAGTTACGCTTTCAGAGCCGAAATATCCGGCAGCCGTAATATTGGTAAACAGGTAATTTGTTTCGGAAACACCTGGACTGGTATGGTAAAATATACGTATTTTCCTATTTTTTCTTAAAGGTTCGTCTTTATCTTCATTATTAGCCAATACGCCGTTGAGTCTTAAAATCAACCTCTTATCCAGAATATGTTCGGTAGAAACAGAAAAATCGTTAACACGGGAATCTGAAACCAATGGTATGTTTAAATTCAAATATTGACCGTTAGAAGACTGATCTGTTTCAAACGCAAATTCTGTTGTACCGAAAGCCTCTTTACTGCATATAATTTTATATTTTCCAGCTTTAAGTCCTGTTATTTCTAAATTACGGTTGTGCGCAAGTAATTCAAATACAGTATCTGCACCTTTTACTTTAATATTTATTGGAGCTAAGAACGGTAATTCTTCTCCATATTGCCCACGTAAATAAAAACTAAGGTTGGTATTAAATCGTTTTTCGATAACTGGTGCAGGTGATTCGGACTTTTTACAACAGGTTAGCAATAAAGAAAAGGCCAGCATTAGGAAATATCTGTACATAAGAGAGGTTTTAACCGCAATATATAAATTTATAATATAAGTGTAATTAAAAACAGCTTCGTATTTTTGCCTCTTAAAAATTTCACCTGGAAACTACTGATTCAATAAAAATTCTGCATCAGGCAGCCGACGCAACCTGGCAGGGCAATGCTCAGTCGGTTAACTTTTTCAGCCTGTACGGCGATACTGCTGTAGCAACGATTTTCGATAAATCGCAGCAAAAGTTCGTATGGTTCCGTTCGGCGCAGGTAGATGCTGTTTCGTTCCTCAGCGACAGGAATAGCATAAAATGCCTGTTTCCGCAAACAGCAGGGCCAGGTGTTTTCGCGTTTATGGGAAGCCTTAAAACAGCGCTTGTTCCCGAGGCCGTTTACGAATCATCGGCCAAAGAAGATTTTTTCAAGCTAAGCCATACGCTTGCCGCGAATGAGCGCATTGAAGCCAGTTACAGCAATAAACTTGGCGCGTACCTGCTTTTTGCCATTGATAATAATGTTTACCGCGATTTAATTTATTCGCAGAGCCGTAAGGTTTTACATGCTGATATGCCATGGCTTGAAGCGCTTTTACTGCAGCATAAAAACAGCGAAGATACTTTTATACACATAGATATTTCGGGCAGAAGCATTGCCGTTGCGGCATACAGGAATGGCGGCCTGCTGCTGTACAATACTTTCGCCTGCGAAACGCCTGAAGATAAGCTGTATTATACCATGTTTGTAAGCGAGCAGCTGCGCATCAATCCGCACCGCGATTATTATTTTCTATCGGGCCAGGTAATGCGTACCGATCCTACACATACATTGTTTGCGCGCTATATAAAGGAGTTGCAGCTGCAGCCGCGTCCGCATACTTTCAATTATAGTTTGCCCATGCAGGAAATACCCGAACATTTGTACTTCAAAGCTTTTTGTACACCTATATGCGAATTATAAGCGGCAGCAGGAAAGGGCACATAATACGCCCGCCTAAAAATTTACCCATTCGCCCTACAACCGATATTGCCAAAGAAAGCCTTTTCAATATTCTTGAGCATAATTTCGACCTGGAAGAATGTGATGTGCTGGATCTTTTCAGCGGCGGTGGTAGTGTAAGCCTCGAGTTCGGCTCGCGCGGCGCACGTAGAATTACCTCTGTAGATAAACACCCGGGCTGCGCAGGTTTCGTGAAAGCAGAAGCTAAAAGGCTGGAGTTTGATGCTCTGGAAATGGTTCGTGCAGATGTAATGCAGTTCCTTAGAAATACAGGCGATACGTACGATATAATTTTTTGCGATCCGCCTTATGCCTGGAAGTTATACGAAGAAATGATTCGCATTATTTTAGATCGTGAACTGTTAAATCCAGGAGGGTGGGCAATTGTTGAACATCATTCCGTTACCAAATTAGATCATATGCCGGAGCGTTTCGATAAGCGCTCGCACGGCCAGAATATCATGAGCTTCTTTTCCAATAAATTGGAAGAGGAATAAACATCTGCAAAAAAAATATATATTGAAATTCCATAGATTTTATATGCACAGGGCTAGCACCCTGTGCTGATATATTGCACCCTTTCAGGGCTTGTTCATGTGTTTTCCATATAGGCTTATTGTGAAAAATGCTTTGTTTGTGTGTTGATTTTTACAAATTCGCTAAATCAATTTTCACATCTGCATATCTTCACATTTTCACATTTTCCATTATTTCTTACTTGTACGGCTGCCGGCATCATGATTTCCAGATCCCGCTCTGCGGTGATCTCCGCGGCTGCCGGTATCGCTTCCCTCGTGGTTACCGCCCTGGTGTCCGCCCATTTCCGGGTGCTTTTTATGGAACTCGTGATTTTCTTCTACATTCGGATTTTCTTCTTCAGGCTCTGGTGTTGTAATTTTTTCGTCTGACATAATTCTCTTCCTTTTAAAGCATTTATTACGCTAAGTATATATGGAATGTTCGCTTCTAATATTGAATTGTAATTTACAGGCTCATTGTATCAATATTTTATCTAAAATCCAAAACCATTAATTTTCAATATCTTAAACAAAGCATTTTTTAGCGTAAGCATATATGTAAAAAAGGCTGTGCGTGAGTTAAATCTGTGAATCTATGTTCATATCTATACATATATAAAAGTAGTTACCCACAGATGGCTGTATTTTATTGAAGCGTTGCAGGTAATTTGCTAACTTGCGCGATTGAAAATTGCAGTAGCATGGCGAAAATGATCAGGAAAGAAGATGCATTAGATTACCACTCCAACGGCAGGCCCGGTAAAATAGAAGTTGTACCCACAAAACCAACCAATACACAGCGAGACCTTGCTATGGCATACTCGCCCGGTGTTGCGGAGCCTTGTCTCGAAATTGCAAGAGATCCATCGCTGGTAAATAAATATACTGCTAAAGGCAACCTGGTAGCCGTAATTTCTAACGGTACGGCTGTTTTAGGCTTGGGAAATCTTGGCCCCGAGGCATCTAAGCCGGTTATGGAAGGCAAAGGTTTATTGTTTAAGATATTCGCTGATATTGATGTTTTTGATATTGAGATAAATGCAACCGAAATAGATCATTTTGTATCTGTTGTAAAAGCGCTGGAACCAACTTTCGGCGGCATAAACCTGGAAGATATTAAAGCGCCCGAGTGTTTTGAAATTGAGCGCAGGCTGAAGGAAGAAATGAATATACCGGTAATGCACGATGACCAGCACGGAACCGCCATAATTGTTGGTGCGGCCATGTTGAACGCATCTGAGCTGGTAAATAAAAATCTGCCCGATCTTAAAATTGTGGTGAGTGGCGCAGGGGCATCGGCCATATCATGTATAAAAATATTAGTAGCGCTTGGCGCAAGGCAGGAAAATTTTGTGGTTACCGACAGTAAAGGCGTAATACATACTTCCCGTACAGATCTGGATGAAACCAAGCTTCACCTTGCCACCAGCCGGAATGTAAATTCACTGGAAGAAGCCATGGCTGGCGCCGATGTATTTATTGGTTTAAGCAAAGGAAATGTGGTTTCGCCGGAAATGCTGTTGAGCATGACAGAGAACCCGATTGTTTTCGCACTGGCCAATCCCGATCCGGAAATCGCTTACGACCTGGCCATTGCCACAAGAAAAGATATCATTATGGCTACCGGCCGTAGCGATCATCCCAACCAGGTAAATAATGTTTTAGGCTTTCCGTATCTTTTCCGTGGGGCATTGGATGTTTGTGCTACCGGCATAAACGAGGAAATGAAACTCGCAGCTGTACGCGCACTGGCAGATCTCGCCAAAAAACCGGTGCCGGATATGGTTTCGCATACTTACAACCAGCCGCGTATGAGTTTCGGCAGAGATTATATTATCCCGAAACCCATCGATCCGCGCCTGATAACGGTAGTTGCTCCCGCTGTGGCAAAAGCAGCTATAGATTCAGGCATCGCTAAAGGGATTATTAAGGATTGGGATGCTTATGAGGAAGAGCTTATTGCCCGAATTGGACAAGATAACAAGCTAACCCGCAGTATTATAAACACCGCCAAGCAAAATCCTAAACGCGTGGTTTTCGCCGAGGCAGATCATCCTAAAATATTAAAAGCCGCCCAGATTGTTAACGATGAAGGCATTGCCATACCAATATTATTAGGAAACAAGGAAAAAATAACGGCACTTATACGTGAGAATGCGCTTGATTTAGCTGATATACAGATAATTGACCCGGTTACAGAAGACGATAAATTAAAGGAATACGGGCAGATTTTGTACAAAAAACGTATGCGGCGCGGTATAACGCATTTCGAAGGTGAAAGACTTATGCGCATGCGGAATTATTTCGGTGCAGCCATGGTTGAAACTGGAGCAGCTGATGCGTTAATATCGGGCCTTACAAGAAAATATCCGGCAACTATTAAACCCGCGCTGCAGATCATAGGTGTAGATGAAGGTTTCCATAAAGTAGCCGGCATGTACATCATGATCACCAAAAAAGGGCCCTTATTTTTCGCTGATGCAACTGTAAATTTAGACCCAACTGCCGAAGATCTTGTAACAATTACCGAACTAACCTCTCGCGCTGTAAAACAATTGGGTATAGAACCGCGTATTGCATTGTTATCTTATTCAAACTTTGGTTCAACCGATGCAGAAAGTCCGAGAGGAGTGGCAAAAGCAGTAAAAATGCTCAAGCAAAAACATCCCGATATGATTGTTGATGGCGAGATGCAGGCAAACTTTGCAGTAAACAGCAGCTTGCTGAAAGAGTTCTTCCCTTTCAGTGAATTGGCAGATAAGCAGGTAAATACGCTAATTTTCCCTAATTTAGCTTCGGGAAACGTGGCGTACAAGCTTTTGCAGGAACTGGGCGGCGCAGAAGCCATCGGGCCGGTGCTTCTGGGACTTAAAAAATCGGTTCATGTACTGCAGCTGGGCTCATCGGTTAGGGAAATAATAAATATGGTGGCGCTTGCGGTTATGGATGCGCAAATGAAAGAGAAAAATGATTGAGTATTTAGAAGGTAGGATTACGGTAAAAACACCCACATATATAGTAGTTGATATAAATGGTTTAGGTTACCACGTAAATATATCGCTGCACACGTACGAGAAAGTTTCCGGGCTGGATAAAGTCCGTATTTTTATACACCCTGTTATTAAGGAAGATGCCCACATGCTTTTTGGATTTTTTGATGATGCGGAAAGAGCATTATTCCGGCACTTAATTTCTGTAAGCGGTGTTGGGCCAAATACCGGCAGGATGATGTTATCTTCTTTATCGCCAGAAGAATTAAAGCGCGCAATAATTCGGGGCGATGTTTCGTTAATTAAATCTATTAAGGGAATAGGCCCCAAAGGTGCACAGCGTATTATTGTAGAATTACAAGATGTTTTGAAAAAAACGTCTACCGAAGATATTACTGTAACCAGCGGAAAATCTCGTGTGACAGAAGAAGCTCTGGCTGCCATGACCATGTTGGGTTTCAACAGGTTAATAGCAGAAAAAGCCATTGCCAAAGCCTTGCACGATAACCCCGGAGAAATAACAGTTGAGGAACTTATAAAGCAGTCATTAAAAGTAATTTAAGATATAGAATACACCTTTACAACATTATTTAATTAATATTTTACCTTGCAGTTTTTAAGGAAAGCCTTACAGAAAGGAGGTATTGCTATATCGGTATCAGCATTGATTGTTGCTGTATATGCAGGCAGTGGAATGTCTGGCAGCAACCATATATCATATCTTACAAAAATGGTTTCGCCCGAGGATACAATACGTAATCCCGGCGATACAATAAAGTTGCCGTACCCTATACCGGAAAGAGGTAAAGGCAATATAGATTTGCTTATGCCTCCGGCAGTAGAGGAAAAAGTAGAGCTTGATTCATCACTCAATTATTATAAGCGTTCACGCAGTGTTGGCGGTAATACTATTGGCGATGATGAATATATGCCTTTTGATGAATACCTCGAAAATCAGAATAAAAAATGGATACAGGATTATTTTAAAGACCGGTCGCAGGCGCAAACCAGCGTTAAAGGCAACAGTATTTTACCAAATTTAGGTGAAGCCGGCTTACTGGGCGATGTATTTAACGGAAAGGTAGAAGTAAGGCCGCAGGGTTCGGCAGAAATAAGCTTTTCACAGGACTGGAACCGTGTGGAAAATCCAACCTGGTCATTACGTGAGCAAAGAAACTCGCAGTTTAAATTCGATCAGAAAATACAGGTAAACGTAATTGGCTCCATTGGCGACCGTTTTAAAATGGCCATTAATTACGATACCGAGGCATCTTTTGATTTTGAGAACCAGCGCAAGCTCAACTGGGAAGGCAAGGAAGATGATATTATTAAGAGTATAGAAGTTGGTGATGTAACTATGCCTGTTGCAGGGTCGCTGATTACAGGCAGCCAGAGCCTTTTTGGTTTCAAAACCAAAATGCAGTTTGGTAAATTAATGGTTACCAGTGTTTTCTCCCAGCAAAAAAGCGAGAAAAAATCAATTACGCTTGAAAACGGCGCGCAGAAAAACACTTTTAATATTTCCGCGGATAATTACGATGTAAACCGCCACTTCTTCCTGGCGCACTATTTCCGCGATCATTTCGATCAGTATAACCGCAACTGGCCTGCATTATCAAATATACAGATTACAAGGGTTGAGGTCTGGGTAACAAATGCAACCATCAGGCCGCAGGATACACGTGCTGTGGCGGCTTTTATGGATCTTGGTGAAAAGAAATTCTTTAACAAAGGAGGGTTTGTTACACCCACACTGGGCCCGGACCAGCCGGATAATTCATCGAACGGATTATTCGAAAAGCTTACATCTAACCCAAAATACCGCGATGAAAAATCCGTTTCGCAGGAGCTTGATATGCAGGGCCGTGCCGGCGGCTTTAGCAATACGCAGGATTACTATGTGCTCTCCAATGCCAGGCAGTTATCTACCAACGATTATACTTTTAACCCAAAGCTTGGTTATATATCACTAAACCAAACCTTAAATCCTGACGATGTATTAGCAGTAGCTTTTGAATATACCATTAACGGCAGAAGGTACCAGGTTGGTGAGTTTTCACGCGATATTTCACCGGATGCCAGCAATAATAATGTGGTTTTCCTTAAAATGCTCAAAAGCGTGAATATTCGTCCGAACCTGCCGATCTGGGACCTGATGATGAAGAACATCTACAGCCTCGGGGCGTACCAGGTACAGTCAAATGATTTCCGTTTGCAGGTTGTTTATGCCGATGACCAAAGCGGCGCCGACCTGAACTATATTCCGGAACCAGATGAGCCGCAACTGAATGGTAAACCGCTAATCCGCGTGCTGAATCTCGACCGGTACAATACACAGCAGGAACCAAAGCCAGATGGTAATTTCGATTATCTTGAAGGTGTTACAATAAACTCAAACAACGGGCGTATCATATTCCCGGTATTAGAGCCTTTCGGCGATTTCCTTGCATCAAAATTCAATGATCCTGCCCGTGCAGAAAGATATACCTACCAGTCACTATATGATTCAACACGCGCCGCAGCTATACAGGAGGCTTTAAAAAATAAGTTTTTCCTTGTAGGCTCTTACCAGGGCTCGTCCGGCGCACAGATATCTTTAAACTCCATTAACGTACAGCCGGGCTCCGTTCGCGTTTATGCAGATGGTGCTCCACTGGTTGAAGGCCAGCAATATACGGTTGATTACAACATGGGCCGGGTAAATATTACCGATAACAGCGTGCTTAACTCGGGTGCCGTAATTAAAGTAGAGTCCGAAAGCAATACCCTGTTTTCCATACAGCAAAAAACATTAATGGGTACGCGCCTGGATTATACCTTTAATAAAGATTTTACCATAGGCGGTACATTTTTATACTTACGTGAAAGGCCATTAACGCCAAAAATAAATATTGGCGATGAGCCTATACGTAATGCCATTTGGGGTATAGATGGTACCTACCGTACCGATTCGAGGCTGATAACCAGGCTGGTTGACGGCCTGCCACTGGTACAAACCAAGGAAAAATCGGAAGTGGCACTGCAGGGCGAGTTTGCGCAGATACTCCCGGGCCACCCGAAAATGATCAACAGCGGAGCAGATAAAGGCGGCGTTTCTTACCTCGATGATTTTGAAGGCAGCCAGATTCCCTATGACCTTCGCCTGGGCAACAACTGGTCACTCTCCAGTGTACCGCAAGGCGTGTCAAAATTTCCGGAAGCAGATCTTGTTAACGATCTTTCATACGGTTACAGGCGCGCGAGGTTAAGCTGGTATCTTATTGATAATACTTTCTATTCCAACGATATAAATACGCCTAAAAATATTCGCGAAGATAAAACCATACTTACCAACCACTATATGCGCGCCGTGCGTGAGAATGAGGTTTTTCAAAACAAGCAGATACCGAATAACGTACCGGGCCTTTTACAAACTTTTGATGTGGTTTTCCGCCCGAGGGAACGTGGGCCATATAATTACACGGTTAACGGACTAGATGCTGAAGGTAACCTGGCCGACCCGAAAAGCAGCTGGGCTGGTATAAGCCGGAGAATTGAAACAAACGACTTTGAAGCTGCTAATATCGAATATCTTACTTTCTGGGTAATGGATCCGTTCAGGTACAACCAGAATGCCACCGGCGGAGAAATGTATATAAACCTTGGCAATATTTCGGAAGATATACTACGGGACAGTCGCAAGAGCTATGAAAATGGTTTGCCGAAAGATGGCAGCCTGGCCGGAGTTGACACAACAGCCTGGGGTTTGGTGCCGAATGGCATACAGGTAAACACTGCCTTTGATAATGACCAGGATGCGCGCCCTAACCAGGATGTTGGACTGGACGGCCTTACAGATGATCGTGAAAGAACGTTCTTCGCACAATACCTTAACAGCCTTCCGCCAAATATCCGCGAAAAATTCCAGGACGATCCCTCAGCTGATAACTTCCAGTTCTTCAGAGGCGATGCCATGGATAAATTTAACAACGGCAAAGGTGCGGACATCCTTGAAAGATACAGGTATTTTAATAATCCACACGGAAATACCCCTGCCAGTATTGGTGGCAACAATGGAGGTTATGGTACATTGCGCCCTGATGATGAAGATATTAACCGCGATTTCAATATCGACAAAGTTGAAGATTATTTCGAGTATAAAATTGACCTGAGGCCGGGCGCACTGGTTGTGGGCCAGAACTATGTTACGGATAAGCAGAAGGCAATAGTGCAGATTGTTGGCGCCAGCCCTGATAGTGTTAACTGGTACCAGTTCAAGGTGCCCATAAGGCAGTTCAACCGCAGGGTTGGTACCATACAGGATTTTAAGAGCATCCGCTTTATGCGTATGTATTTTACTGGCTTTGATACAACGGTTGTAATGCGTTTCGGGCAGTTACAGTTTGTACGTGGCGACTGGCGCAAATACCTGTTTTCACTGGCGGCGCCTGGCGAAGAAATACCTGTTGATCCGAATGAATCTACCTTGTTTGAAGTAACAGCCGTAAATATTGAGGAAAATGGTTTGCGTGCCGGTATCCCGTATGTATTGCCTCCTGGAATTATTCGTGAAACCGATGTTACTACTCCGAACCTGATACAGCAGAATGAGCAATCGTTATCGTTAACTGTATGTAACCTGAAGGATGGCGACGCAAGAGCCGTATTTAAAAATACAATATATGATGTAAGGCAGTATAAGCGTTTAAAAATGTTTGTACACGCCGAAACTGCCGATGATAACCTGGTAAGGGATAATGATTTAAATGTATTTGTACGAATTGGCGCCGATTTAAGCGCCAACTACTACGAGTATGAAATGCCGCTGAAATTTACCAAAAATAATTCTACCAGGCAGGAAGATATTTGGCCGGCAGAAAATAATATCAGCCTTTTACTTGAAGAGTTTTACAAGGCCAAGGAGCAAAGGCAGCTGCAAGGCATTTCCATGAGCATTCCATATACGGTTGTAGCCAAAGGCAGCCCTGGCAGTATAACCGTAATGGGTAACCCGGATCTTAGCAATGTGCGTACAATAATGATTGGTATCCGTAACCCGGAAGGAGGAATGGGCCAGTTACCTGCATGTGCCGAGGTTTGGGTAAATGAGCTGCGCGTAGCGGAATTTGATGAGTTCGGCGGCTGGGCCGCAATTGGCCGCGCCACGGCCAAACTTGCAGATTTCGGCCGTGTTGAGCTCAATGGCTCAAGAAGAACTATTGGTTTTGGCGGTATTGAGCAAAGCTTGCAGGAACGCAGCCAGCAGGATGTACGCAGCTACGGTATTATAACTTCAATAGAACTGAACAAGTTTTTTCCGCAGCGCTTTAACCTGCGCGTACCAATGTATTTTGCTTACTCCGAGCAAATCAACAGGCCAAGGTATAACCCTTTAAGCCCCGATTTGCCACTTGAAACGCTTGCCGAGCTGTACCGCGAACAGCCTGAAAAGCAGGACTCCGTACGCCGGGCGGCTGAAGACTTTACATCACGTAAAAGCTTAAACTTTACCAACGTGCAGAAGATGCGCGCGCCTAACAGCCGCAGGAAGCCGCAATTATATGATATAGAGAATTTTAACGCAACCTATATTTTTAATGAGGTTTACAGGAGAAATATTGCCAATGTTTATGATTTTGAAAAGCAATATACGGGCAGGCTGGGTTACAATTATGCATTCACATCTAAACCTGTACAGCCTTTTAAAAAAATAACCAATAAAAATTTAAAGCTCATTTCCGATTTCAACTTTTATTACCTGCCGAAATCGTTTAGCGTACAAGGCGAAATTAACAGGCGGTACGCGGAAAGGCTTTTTAGAAATACCGATAATATTAAAACCCTTATTGAGCCGCAGTACGATAAGAATTTCACGCTGGACCGTGTTTATGATATGCGTTATGATTTAACTAAAGCATTACGCTTGTCCTACTCAGCCAAGGGCCAGAGCCGTATAGAGGAACCATATGGCGAGATTGATACTGACGAAAAGCGCGACACAATATGGCAAAACCTGAGAGAGTTTGGTAAACTGAATGCCTTTTCCCAGAGTGCGCAGCTTTCTTATGATGTGCCCATCAATAAAATACCTTACCTGGATTTTGTAACACTGCAAACATCCTATACCGGAAATTATGACTGGCGGACAGCGCCACCGGCGGCATTAAATCTGGGTAATACCATACAAAACTCGCAGACCATTACAGTAGTTAACCAAATGAATATGATTACGCTGTATAACAAAAATAAGTTTCTGCGCAATATTGTACAGGGGCGTACCAATAAAACGCCGCCACAGCCGAAAGGTACCGATAACAACGCGACACCTGGTAAAGCCGGCCAGCAGCAACAACAGCAGAATAATGCACCTGCCGGGCTAACGGTAGGCGAATCTTTGGTAGGTGTATTGTTAAGTGTAAGAAATATATCTGTAAACTACTCATTAAACGATGGTACAATGCTGCCGGGTTTCAAACCAGTTCCGCAGGTGCTGGGGCAGGATTTCCGTTCAACCGGTCCTGGCCTGCCTTTCGCTTTCGGTTCGCAGGAAGATATACGGGAGAAAGCATTGCTGAATAACTGGCTGGTTACCGATACAAACTTAACCACGCCGTTTCTTGCTACACATAAAGAAAGTATAACCGGCAGAGCTACGCTTGAACCGCTGAAGAACATGCGTATTTCGGTCGATTTCAATAAGCAGGTTATGTCTTCCTTCCAGGAGAATTTCAGGAATGCGAGCCCGGATCCTTCAGTAGTGGATTTTCAGCACCTTGCGCCTGTTACAACAGGTAATTTCTCAATGTCGTACCTGGCAATAGGCACCGCTTTTGTTCGCGATGCAAAAGATCATAGCAACGCAACTTTCAGGAAATTCCAGGATAACCGATTCGAGGCTTCGCAAAAGCTATCGAAAGAAAACCCGGTGTCGGGCGAAAGGATAGATCCGCTTACCGGTTATTACGCAGGTTATGGCAAATATAGCCAGGATGTATTGATCCCGGCTTTCCTGGCGGCTTACAGCGGTAAATCGGTAGGCAGTGTAAGCACTAGCCCGTTCCCACGCATGCCGGCGCCAAACTGGAATGTTTCCTACACCGGGCTCAGTAATATTAAAGCCATTAAAAGCTTTGCCAAATCGGTAAATCTTTCACATGGTTACCGCTCAACCTATAATGTAGATAATTATATTACATCGCTGGATTATAACCGTCGCGCACCAATAAACGATGGTAAAGACCTTGAAAGCGAGTTTCGTATAGACCGTATTAGCGTTCAGGAGCGTTTTGAGCCGTTATTGGGTGTAGATATTAACTGGCAGAATAACTGGCAATCGAGAATCGAGTACAGGAAAGACCGTACCATGGCATTATCGTTTACCGACCGGAAATTAACTGAAGTAAAAGGTGAAGATATTGTGCTGGGTGTTGGTTACCGTACATCAAAATTCCTGTTGCCGTTTAAAGTGCGCCGTAAACGTGTTTATCTGGAAAACGACCTCACTTTCAGGTTCGATATGTCTATAAGAGATAACAAGCAGGTTGTGCGAATATTGGATGAAGAAAATACAGAAGCAACCGGTGGCCAGCGCATCATTTCTATTACGCCAAATATTAATTATGTGCTAAGCAAAAGCTTAACGCTTAACGTATTCTTCAAGCGAAATGTAAACAGGCCATATACATCTAACCTGTATCCAACGGCATTTACAAGCGTTGGCTTTAGCCTGCGCTATGTTTTAACGCCGTAGTTTTAGCTTTGGAATTGTTGTAAGGTTGGAAAGTTGCTTCGCATCGCAGAATGATTTCCCGCAAAGGCGCAAAGAAGCAAAGGCGCAAAGTTTTTAACCGCTGATTAATTATGATTTATTTGATTCCGTTGATTTAGTTTTTTGATTATTAAAGCAATTTTTTGACCAGCTAATATATGTGATTTAGTTGTAAAGTTGTAAGGTTGTAAAGTTGAAAGGTTAGTTCGCATCGCGGCATTTTTAATTTTTAATTCTTAATTTTTAATTGTTTCGAGGTTGCTTCGTATCGCGCACTCTTTGTTCTTTGTTCCTTGTTCTTCACTTAGAGTTGCTTCGCATTGCGGCATTAGTAATTCAATGTCGTTAAGTTAAGGATTCTTCAAACGCATTGGTAAATTCAATATATTTGTTTCAATTCTCGTTTTTGCCCTCTGAAGCCGGGCAG
>DAIUCM010000001.1:0-101819 GCA_036846145.1 Bacteroidota bacterium | reverse complement strand
TCTGGTCTCGTAAATATATTAACGAATAGCTGCCCTCTGCTTTTATATGGATGATAAATTACATATTAAAGCAGGAAACATTAATTGAAATATCCTTATTTATTCAGCTTCCTTTTTTTAGCCCATAATTCTTTATGGTTATTAATTCATAAGAAACTGCAAGCCAAATTAATGTTAGAGGTAATGCTTTTAATGAATATGGTATTATGATATTTTGCCTTACAATTTTTGGAAACAAATCAGTTGGAGAAATCGACGAGAATACAAAAGCTGAAAAGAGTAATATTATATGTAATATTGAATTATTTACATAAGAGAAATACCATATGGCTGCCCCACACATTGCAATTATATAAGTAGGTGATTCTGCTTTATGATTAAATATCACGATCCAAATTAGAATAGAAGAAAGTACGAGGTTTTTTTGTTGATCAAATACAACTTTAAAGTTCTTAAAAGCGGTTAATAACAGAATTATTAATCCAACAAGCAAAACCAATTCTTTTTTTAAGAATAGGTTTAGGCTACGCAGCATTCCTAAAACAGATACTCCAACAGATGCTGAATGATCGTTGCCTAGCATATTCAGCCAGCTTTGATACAAATTGATTAGTTGAGAAAATGGTATAAGCAGAAGAGGCAATAAAGCAAGGAAAACAAACCACACCATTGCATATAAAACTGATTTTATACGCTGTGGATAAAAAAGACAAAGTAAAAAGGCAAAAATTCCGAATAGTTTGATAAAAACAGTAAGCGAAATGAATAAAGTAGCAATGAAATATTTTTCTTTCTCTAGAAAGTTAAAAGCATATATAATCAATGCGGCCATTAAGCCATTGCTTTGTGAATTCTGTAAGCTTATAATTAATTCAGGTAAGATAAACAATAATAAAAGAATCTTATTCTTAGAACTTATTCTATTTAATTGTAAAATAGAAAAGAATAATGTGATTGAATTGAGCATATTCCAAATAATGATGCCTATTACATCAGGTAACCAATAAAATAAGCCCATAAATACTGCGAAAGCCGGACTATATTTATATAAATCAAAATGATCAGCTGGATGTAAAGTGTAAAGATCTTTACCTGAAATGAGATGTTGGAATGAAGCTTTAAAAATGTGGTAATTATTAATATGTGAATACGCCCCACCATCTATATAGTTTGTTCCTGCGTAATATTTTGCTAATGATACAATGATTGTTACGAGTACATAAATCCAAAATATGAATTTATTATTATATAAATAGCTACTTACTTTGCCTGAGAGAAGATTTACCAATTGTTAATATTTTTATTTTATAGTAATTTACAACTATTAGATGGAGAACATTAAACTCACCTTGTAACAGTTACATTTTTTTCTTCAACTGATATACCAGTAAATATTCCTATTCCGCCAGAAATATTGCTTTTTATTTGTGCAGGTTCAATTAACGGTCTAACGTTACTCAAATATGCATTGTGCCCTGTAATAAAGTAATCGTAACAATCTTTATTTACATGTAATAAAAGTATTGTCAATTTCTGATGCTCCTGCATTTTATAACTTGAAATAACAGGCTTTGATTTGCCATTATACATTTTATCGTTGAATCTTTCTTCTTCTATATACAAGAATGTTATTCTGTAGAAATTTTCAATTGAATCATCATCATTAAAATAAACTACTGTTGCAGCATTATTATCTTGATTAAAAATGAATTTTACAGAATCTATTAATATAGGTTTTGCAAGTTTAGTTTTGCCTGTAACTTCCCTGTTCTTATTATCTCTTACTAGTAAGGTAAATTCACTTTCATAATCAATTGGTACATTTTCACCAGATTTGTAAATTCCTTCAGTTGTTTCGAATAATTGTATTGTATCTGTTTTATAGATAATTTTAACCTCTGCATTATTAACTTTTGGAGTTGCAGTTATGGAGCTATTATAAGAAACTGTTTCTGTTAATAATACGACATATGGTTTGCCAGGAATTAGATATGATTCAACTACCAGTACTGATTCATGCGGAGGGAAATCTAATTCAATATTATTGTTTAAATTACATGCAATTAAGAAGGTAAGAGATAAGAATAAAATTGAAATATACTTCATGTTCGTATAGTTAAAAATTAAAATTATACGAAACAGCAGGTATAAGTGGCAATAATGAAGTACGCTGCTTTCTGAAATTTACTACATTATTTTCTTTGTCACGCTCGGGGTAGATATTAATAAAGAAAGTGTTTCGTCTATTGTAAAGATTATACACTGATATGGATAAATTGGATTCGCCACTCTTGGGTCTGAACTTCCAAATAAAATTTGCGTCAAAATGATGAAAAGTGGGTGCTCTAAATGAGTTTTTGTCTCCAAAAATTGGATAGATAACATTAAACTCCTGTGAAATTGTGGCTGCTTCATACCATGCTATAGGCGCCGTAAACGGATTCCCACTGGCGAAGATCCATGCAAAATTTATTTCAGCGCGCTTGTTTATTTCGTAGCTTAAGGTTGTATTTAAAATATGCCGGCGATCGAAATTTGCGAAATACACCCGGCCATTGTTCTTTGCATCGAACTGACGGCGACTCCAGGAGAGTGTATATGCAAGGCTGCCCGTAAATTTGCCTTCTTGTTTTTTAAACATAAATTCTCCGCCGTAACTGTTGCCTCTGCCCGTCACAAGATTATTTTCAAAATCCGGCTCCATTAAAATATCAGCGCCTTCGGCATATTCTACTACATTCGAAAAATGTTTATAATAACCTTCCACACCTGCCTGGTACTTGTTTTTACCGAAAGTAACATGCAAGCCTCCGGAAACTGCATCGCTGCGTTGTGGCTGAATATTCTGCGTAACAGGGTACCAAACATCTGTAGGAAAAGAAGCCATGTTGTTGGATATCAAATGCACATACTGAAACATTCCCGTGTAAGCCGATTTAAAGGAAAGTGAAGCTGTTTCATTTTTAATCATGGCTATGCCAAGATTTAAGCGAGGCTCCGGGTTGATAAAATTTTTTCCTTTGTGCGAATATAACGACGTTCTTAAACCAGTTGAAATAAGCAGCCACTCAATCTTATTCCAGTTATACTCCGAGTAAAAAGCTAACTGACGGGACCTAAGCTCAGACGTTTTTTCATAATCTAAATTTATCTGATTGGCATTTGCATATATGTTTTGCGGAGAAAATTGTTGGTTTAAAGCCAACGCGCCGAAACTCAGGAAACTGCGGCTATCTTTCCTGAAATGATAATTAAAATCGGCTTTTGCGCCAAAATCCCTGATTTGTGAATGTAGTGTTAGGTCGTAAACATCGGTGGTATTGGCAATATTATATAAAAATCCGGTATGGAATATATTTGCATGGAGAGATAACTTTTCACTAAGCATTAATTTGGTGCCTGCTGTTAAAGCAGTATTGCTCCAGTTGGTTTTGTAATTAAGGCCATCGTTTTCCTGGTACTTTAAAAAATCGCTGCCGGTATATAAACTAATGTAAACTTTCTGCCCGGGTTTTACAAAATAACTCAGCTTACCGTTAAAATCATAAAAGTAATATGTTGGAATTGGCGTAAAATTCCTGTTACTGCTTTTTGCCGAGTTTATCATCCTGGTAAAAACATCCGCATATGTTCTGCGCCCACTTATCAAAATACTACCCTTGGCATTTTTACCTGTAGAGTCTTTTGCAAAAGGAGATTCGACTGTTAATCTGGATGCAATTAAACCAAGTCCTCCGCTAACAGTTGCTCTGTCTCTGTTTCCGTCGCGGCTTTCCACATCAATTACCGATGATAATCTGCCGCCGAATTTTGCCGGGAACCCGCCTTTATATAAAGAAACACCAGAAACTACATCCGGATTAAATACACTGAGCAGGCCAAACATGTGCGACACATTGTAAAGTGGCGTGCCATCGTATAAAAACAGGTTTTGATCTACACTGCCTCCGCGAACAAAGAATCCGGTGCCTCCTTCACCACCGGTTTGTACGCCGGGCGTAAACTGCAGCGCTTTCACAGCATCGGGTTCACCAAGTAATGAAGGTATTTTTTTAACCTCGGCAATATTTATCCGCTCCATGCCAGCGGGTATTGTAAGTGCGTTCCTGCTGATAATAACTTCCTCTAAAATATGCTGTTTCGGTTGAAAGTGCAGTTTTATAACAGTATCGTGGTGAAGAAATACTTTTTTTGATATGGATTGGAACGCATTGGAAACTATAACGGTATAATTGCCTTTTGGTATAAGCGTTGTATTTGTTTCGCCTGCTTTTTGTTGCCAGTTTTTTCCGGTAGGGCTGGTATTGCTTGTAATTCTTATGTTAAAGGTTATAGCTGTAAGCGATGTATCATCTGAAATTGCAATAATGCCAAGCTTTATGTTCTCCTGCGCTTTTAAATTTATACACAAAAATCCACATAAAATAGTAATGCAAATATATATGTAGCGGTTGTTTATCGGCATATGGATACTAATTTATGCAAACTAATAAAAATTGTAGTTAAAAATTCATAGCGTGCAACTTTAAAGCATTTTTTGGCTTGTATATATATGTATATCCAAATGTACGAGATTGCAATATTGCTTTTCTGCTTCCTGTTTTCTTTGTTTTGCATTTTTTGCTTAGTAAAATAATATAACGATTAAGCAAATTGTAATTTGTTCATTTATAATTGTTTACTTTTGTATTTCCAGGATTATGCCATTTAAAATTACACTTGCTTTATGCTTTGCTTTGGTTTCAGCTATATGTTGGTGCCAATGCCCGGATGGTGAAAAACCGGTAGGTGAGGAGCTTGTAATAAATGGCGATTTTAGTGCTGGAAATACTGGTTTCAGCAGCGATTATTTTTATTCGGCAACTTCACTTTTCAGCGAGGCATATTATGGGGTAACAGATAATGCAAAAAAGTTACATTCAGATTTTTCAGGCACGGACCATACAAGCGGTTCGGGAAATTTTATGGTTGTAAATGGCTCATCCAGGCAAAATACATCGGTTTGGTGCCAGACAATAAAAGTTTCGCCAAACAAAACGTATGTCTTCAGTACATGGCTTACATCGGTTGTAAGCACCCGGCCTGCAATTTTACAGTTTTCTATAAATGGTAAAAACTTAGGCGATACTTTTAATGCACCGGCTGTAAATACCTGGAAACAATTTCAAACTACCTGGTATTCCGGTACGGCAGCATCGGCAACTATTTGTATTGTGAACCAGAACCGCGCGGCATTTGGGAACGATTTCGGGCTTGATGATATTTCTTTTCGTGCCTGTGGCTGCAATATGAGCGTTTTTGCCGGGAATGATACAACTATTTGCCAGGGAAGCAGCATTCAGTTAAATGGAAAAGGCGGTAAAACTTACCAGTGGAAACCTGATAAATGGCTAACCAACGATACAATTGCCAACCCAATAATAAGTCCTTTAGAAACAACAACTTACTGGCTTTTTACAAGAGATGATAGTTGTGCTGACAGTGCTAAAATTGTTGTAACGGTAAATGATAAAGTGCAGGCAATTGTTAACCAGCCCGATACCATTTGCCTTGGAGAAACTGTTCAGCTGATAGCAGGCGGCGGAAATGAATACAAATGGTTCCCCGCAACCGGCCTAACCGATGCGAATATTCCGGATCCGGTAGCAAATCCCTCAAAAACAACTTCATATAAAGTAGTCGTTAAAAATGGTATCTGCTCAGATTCTGCATTTGTAACTGTACATGTGCTTGATCATTCAAAAATTATAAAGCAGGAAAAATATACAATATGTGAAGGGAACAGCTTAAAATTGTTGGTTAGCGGAGGGAAAAAATACAAGTGGATTCCATCGGAAGGCTTATCTAGTGATTCCATAGCAGATCCGATTGCAAGTCCGGTTAAATCCACATTATATAAATCGCTTATTTATAATGGAAAATGCCCGGATACAGCTTTTTTTGACGTAACTGTAAATCCATTACCCAAAATAAAAATTGTAACGGATACATTTATTTGCATAGGAAAAACATTAGGCCTGCAGGCTTCAGGAGCAGATGATTATTTATGGAGCAATGGATTTACAGGCGATGCCATTACACAAACAATTTCTGAGCAAACCATTATATGGGTGAAAGGCACTTCGGAAAACTGCAGCGCTACCGATACCTTTAAATTAACGGGTAAAATTTGCGATGCTGAAGTTTCATGTTTATGGATACCAAACAGTTTTACTCCCAATGATGATAAAATAAACGATGTTTTCGAGTATGTTTATTGCGAATTAACAGAAATCAGCCAATTGATTTATAATCGTTGGGGTGAAGAAATTTTCAGATCCAGCGAAGTTGGTAAATTCTGGGATGGAAAATTCAGAGGCAAAATAGTGGAAAATGGCGCTTATTTATTTCTGATAAAAGCTATGGGCAAAGATAAACAGCAATATTACCGCCAGGGAATTGTTAACGTTTTACGGTAGGAAACAATAACTGCAATTTTTAATTTAACAAAGTATTTTTTAATTTACGTATATATGTAACATCAATAAAAAAGCATCGTTCGCTTTAGAAAAGTGTGCTGTGAGCCACAGGCCACGGAGCTTCGAAGCGTTACTCCCTGGTTTCGTGGCACATAAACCAGCCATATTACGCATATTTCATGCTATATGAGTATAAGCTGCTAAAAGCAAAGCATTTTTGAGCATCATCAAATATGGAATTAATGCAAAATAAAAATGCCCTGTGAGAAATATCACAAGGCATTTTTTCAATGTGTTATATATGGCAATCTAATCTATATTATCATGCAGGAAAGAATTCTTAGGCTTTATAGTGATGCTTTCATCTGTGCCATCTCCACTTAATGTATAACGAGATATATTTGATTCCGAAGAATGCGGAACGGTTTTCAGCTTGATTTTTTTACGCTCAAAAGCTGGCCTTTTTTCCAGATCGTCTAATCCTTTCGGCGTGCGAATACTTTCACGGCGCTGCATAATTTCACGTTCATCGTCTTCCAGTGTTAGTGTTTGACGTGTTACCGGCGCAGGCTTTTGTTTTTGAACAACTGGCTTAACTTCTTCTAATTCTTCATCATCCCACACAATAGCCGACTGTTTTGCCACTGGTGGCGCTGCTGCTACCGGTACAGGTTGTGCATATGGATTAGAATTTACTGGCTGATCATCTAAAACCTTAACTATTTTTTCCTCAGATGCTTTTACACTTTTATTATTATGGCGGCCTTCGAAAGCAGTAGCAATTAAGGTTACCATAATTTGCTCGCCAAGCGATTCATCATAGCAATGTCCCCAGATCATATCAGCACCTAAACCGGCTTCTTCCTGTATGTGCTCAGTGATTATGGAGATCTCATCCATCGTAATTTCGGAAGTGCCTGAAGTAATATTCAAGAGAATATAATTCGCGCCGTGAATATCGTTTTCGCTTAACAAAGGAGAATCTAACGCGCTTTCAACTGCTTTACGCGCGCGGTCTTCGCCTTCGGCAATGCCCGAGCCCATTATCGCAACACCGCTGTTGGCCATTACCGTTTTCACATCTTCAAAATCCACGTTAATGTAACCCGGAACAGTTATTATTTCAGCAATACCTTTAGCAGCAGTTGTTAAAATATTATCGGCATGAGCAAATGCTGCAGCGAATGGGAAATTGCCATACATTTCGCGCACACGCTCATTATTAATTACAAGCAGCGTATCTACATTTTTCTTCAGGTTTTCCAGGCCTTCTTCAGCTTTGCTTCTTCTGCGCGGGCCTTCGAAAATAAACGGGCTGGTAACAATGCCAACTGTTAAAATGCCCATTTCCTTGGCGATTTTTGCAATTACAGGAGCTGCACCAGTTCCCGTGCCGCCACCCATACCAGCTGTAACAAATATCATCTTTGTATTATTTGATAATACAGCCTTAATTTCTTCAATGCTTTCCTGCGCGGCTTTGCGGCCAACTTCAGGATCTGATCCCGCTCCGCGGCCTTCAGTAAGGTTGTTGCCAATTTGTATTTTATTAGGAATAGGGCTAAGGTCAAGCGCCTGCGCATCGGTATTGCAAATCATGAAATCAACTCCTTTAATACCTTGCTGATACATGTGGTTAACTGCATTTCCGCCTCCTCCGCCAACACCAATCACCTTTATAATAGATGATTGTTCCTTTGGTATGTCGAATTGTAAATTCATATGATATGATTTAGTAAAGTTCGTTTTCTATGGTGTGTTTGTTTGGTTTTCTTTGTTTATCGAAGCATTTTTTGGCCATGTTATATATGGAATAGTTTAATTCGATATATAGCTGATAAAATTTAACTTCTTTGAAAATAAGATCGTACTGGCTTTTACTTATTAGTTTTCTTTAAACTCCTCAATATCCTCGTCTTCGAGCCATTTTTTGCTCTTCTGAAATATGGACTTAAATAATCCGCCATTTTTTGAGCGTGATGTAATATTATTGCTGGCTTGCGCAACAGGTTCTTTACTTAATTTAGTTTCTTTACCAAAGCCTTGTAAAACCAGGCCAATACCAGTAGCGAACATCGGGCTCTTCATTTCCTCCACCATTCCTTTGCTCAAATGCTCGTTTGGGTAGCCCACGCGCGTATCCATACCGGTAACATATTCAACCAGCTGGGCAATATGTTTCAGTTGCGCGCCGCCGCCGGTTACAACAATACCTGCAAGCAACTTCTTTTCAAAACCACTGCATTTAATTTCATAATAAACATGCTCAAAAATTTCTTCAACACGCGCCTGGATAATGTAAGCAAGGTTTTTTACTGAAATTTCTCTTGGTTCGCGGCCACGTAAGCCTGGTATGGAGATAATTTCATTCTCTTTTGCTTCATCCGCCAGGGCACAGCCGAAACGTACTTTCAGCGCATCGGCCTGTTTGCGCATTACGGAGCAGCCTTCTTTAATATCTTCCGTAATTATATTTCCACCTAACGGTATAACTGCCGTGTGTCGTATAATTCCATCCTGGAAAATTGCGAGATCTGTGGTTCCGCCTCCAATATCGATCAATGCAACACCTGCTTCTTTTTCTTCCTCGGTAAGTACCGCATCGCTGCTCGCAATCGGCTCCAGAATTAAGTTGGCGATATTTAAACCGGCTTTGGCTACACAACGATAAATGTTTTTCGCGGCAGTAACCTGGCCTGTTATAATGTGAAAATTGCCTTCCAGGCGAACACCGGCCATACCAATAGGGTCTTTAATGCCATGTTCGGCATCAACAGTATATTCCTGTGGAATAACATGTATAATTTCTTCGCCGGGCTGCATAACCAATCGGTGCATATCTTCAACCAGGCGGTCAATATCTTCCTGTTCAATCTCGTCCTCACCATTGCCACGTACTATTATACCACGATGGCGAAGGCTTTTAATATGCTGCCCTGCTATACCAACATGTACAAGCTTTATATCTACATTCGATTTTTCGGCAGCTATTTTTACCGCTTCCTGTATAGATGCTACGGTTTTCTGGATATTGGTTACCACGCCACGGGTTACACCGGCGCTTTCGGCTTTTCCCATACCTAAAATATCTATCTTTCCGTACTCATTCTTTCGGCCAACTATAGCACATATTTTTGTAGTGCCAATATCCAGGCCAACTACTATATCGTTATTACTCATGGGTTATCGGTTTGCTATTATTTGGTTTTTATACTTCAGGCTTATGCGGCTGTATGTTTCCCATCCTGCTTGCGGCAGCGAGGTTCTGTAAAAAGATTTCAGCCGTGTAAATTTATCGTCTAAATCTGAAACATCGCCTAAAAATATGATAAAATTTCCAAGGCGCGGAATCAGTGTAAATTCATTGTTCTTCTCTATAATAATCTGCCCGGTTAATGCGCGGGCAAAACTGTCTTTCTGCAAAAACTGGCTGAGTGTAAATAAACTCGAATCCATAATTCTCAGTACCGAATCGCGCTCCTGCTGCTGAATTTCTGCAAAACCCGGCGTTGCTATTGGTACAAATGCTGCAAATGATGCCGATAATGGCATGCGTTTGCCTTCCACATCAATATAATAACTTTCATTTGTCGGGTTTATTACCCTTAGCAGGGGAACTCGCTGCGATACTTCAACTTTGAGCTGGCCTTTCATATCCATATAGGCTTGCGCCGTTTTTACAAATGGATTTTTTAGTAACCTTTGCTCTATGGCCGGCAGGTCAATATCTTCAGTTTTTTTCCCTTTAATAAGAATTGCCCCGTTATTGTTTACTTCTTTCAGAATATCTTTTTTACTCAGGAACTGGTAATTTTCTTCATCAGCTATTTTAATCAGCACGCCTTTACAGCTTTGCGTTTTGTTTTGCTTGGCCGCGAAAGACGCTAATATACACAGGAGAGCAAACAGCACAGAAGGCGCAAGCAACCTTTTTAATTGCGCCAGTTTAGTCTGTATTTTTTTAATTTTCTCCATGTGCTAAAACTACTAATTTTTAAGTGTAGCTGCGGCTTTGTTAATAAATATTTGTTTTATCGGAGTTATCAACTTATCAATATCTCCTGCGCCGATGGTTAGCAAAACATCAGCATCATTGTTAATAAGATATTGTATCAATTCCTCCTTATCAACAATGCGTTTATTCGGGTTTTTAATGTCATCTAAAATGAGGCGCGAAGTTACGCCAATCATAGGTTTTTCGCGTGCTGGATAGATAGGTAATATTAAAATTTCATCTAATAAATTAAGGCTCTGCGCAAACTCGCCTGCAAAATCTTTTGTGCGGCTGAAAAGGTGCGGCTGAAAAATTCCCAATACTTTTTTATTTGGATAGAGATTTTTTACCGTTTCTACCGTTACTTTTATCTCCGTTGGGTGATGCGCATAATCGTCAATAAATACTTTATTATCAGATTTATATATCACTTCAAACCTGCGTTTTACACCTTTAAAAGTCTTCAAAGCTTCGTAGAAACTATCGGTAGAATTTACGAATTCCCGTGTTGCAGCCATTGCCGCAAGTGCATTCTCAATATTATGCATTCCGGGAACAGCCATCGCCAGGCTTGGTAATTTCTCGCCATTCAAATCCGCATCAAAAATATACATGCCATTTTCTACGCGAATGTTTGTGGCTGAAATATCCAGTCCTGCAGATGTTCCGTAGCGATACGAAAGCATTTTTTTGGAACTTGATATATGGGCTTTTTCTTCGATGATCAGTTTTCCATTTGCTTTGGTTTTCGCACCGAAATCGGAATATGCTTTTTGTAACTCATCAAATGTTCCGTAAATATCCAGGTGATCTGCTTCAACCGCTGTAATGATGGCAACATCCGGATTCAACTGCAAAAACGAACGGTCAAATTCATCCGCTTCCACCACAATTAAATCAGCTTTTCCATCTTCAGGAGCAATAAAATTTGTGTTGAAGTTAGAAGCAATTCCACCGAGGAAACTAAAAAAAGGTGTTTTTGCGGTGTGTAATATATGGGAAATTATAGCTGCCGTGCTGGTTTTTCCATGCGTTCCTGCAACCGCTATAGTGGTTTTTCCTTGTGTTAAGGCTGCCAGAATTTCCGCACGCTTCTTCACTATATAGCCATTGTCCAGAAAATGGTTCAGTTCTTCAGAATCTTTCGGAACAGCCGGCGTATAAATAATTAATGTTTCTTCTTTATTTAAAAAAGCTTGTGGAATGTTGGAAACCGAATCTTCAAAATGAATTTCAATTCCTTCTTTTTCCAGCAGATTGGTAAGCTCGGTTGGTGTTTTATCGTAACCGGAAACTTGAAATTTTTTGGCATTGAAATAACGCGCCAGAGCACTCATGCCAATGCCGCCAATGCCGAGAAAATAGAAATTTTTATACGTTGAAAGATCGATCATTTGCGCTTTGCAATTAGTTTTTCAATTTCCTCTACAATCCGTTCCGCCGCGTTTGGTTTTGCCAGTTTCAGTATATTTTGAGCCAGTGAATTCTGCCTGTTTTTATCGTTTGCCAGCAGAAGCATACAATGTACAAGCTCAGTCATGGCCTGGCTGTCTTTTATAAGAATCGCAGCATTTTCTTTTTCCAAAACCTGCGCGTTTTTGGTCTGATGATCTTCCGCAACATTCGGCGATGGAATTAGAATTACCGGCTTGCCAACCATGCTTAATTCAGAAATAGAAATGGCACCTGCGCGTGAAACCACGATATCTGCCACCGCATACGCATATTCCATCTTGTCAATAAATGCTTTGATATGAATGTTTTCGTGCTTTGCAGAGAGGCTTTTTTGTATGTCTTCAAAATAGAATTTACCTGTTTGCCAAAGAAATTGTACAGGCTGATTTTCTACCTGTTTTATATTTTGTAAAATGGCTTGATTTATACTCCGCGCGCCCAGACTTCCGCCCACAATTAATATCACAGGCAAGTTCGGATTCAAGCCAAAATATTTATATGCTTCTGATTTTAGCGCATCTAAATTCTTACCAAAATCGCGAACCGGATTGCCGGTAACTACTAACTTATTTGCAGGGAAAAATTTCTCCAAACCATCGTAAGCCACACAGATTGTATTGGCTTTTTTAGCGAGGATCTTATTGGTAATTCCCGGGTAAGAATTCTGCTCCTGGATGAGTGAAGGTATTTTTTGCATGGCCGCTATATGCAATAATGGTCCGCTTGCGTATCCGCCAACGCCAACCACAACATCCGGCTTGAAAGCTTTAATTATCTTCCTCACTTTCATCCAGCTGCTGAGTATTTTAAATGGAAGTAAAAAGTTCTTCCACATATTTTTTCGCTGAATGCCGCTGATCCACAAACCATGAATTTCGTAACCATATTGCGGTACTTTTTCCATTTCCATACGGCCTTCCGCACCCACAAATTCTATTTTCGAATTGGGGTGTTTTTTACGGAAAGCATCGGCAATGGCAAGTGCAGGATAAACATGCCCGCCCGTGCCGCCGCCGCTGATAAGGATGCGATAATTATGTGGATTTTCAGTTTTCAAATTATGCTGTTGCTACTTCTTCTAAATCTTCGTTTTCTTCAATATCGCGGCTCACGCTAAGTATAATTCCAAACGCTATACTGGTGAACCACAACGATGTACCGCCCATACTCACCAACGGTAAAGTAAGTCCGGTAACCGGGAAAAGGTGAACCGCAACGCCCATATTTATAAGCGCCTGCAACACCAAGCTGAAACTTAATCCTGCCGCGAGAAGCGCTCCAAAGGCGCGCGGACTTCGCATTACAATCCGTATGCTTCGGTAGAGTAGGAGCAGGTAGAGGCAAATGAGGACTATTCCACCCAAAGAGCCATATTCTTCTACAATAATGGCAAAAATAAAGTCGGAATAAGGGTTTGGTAAAAAGTTTTTTGTATTGCTGTTTCCCGGTCCTTTTCCGAAGAAGCCACCTGTTGCAATAGCTATTTTAGCTTGCTGATTTTGGTAACTTTCATCTGCATCGCCGCCATAAACATAATTATCAATACGATTTACCCACGTATTTACACGTGCAACACCGCCCATTTGGTAAGCAATAGTGATGAATAAAACGAGCACCGTAAACGATGTTCCGAGAATGGCAAACAGGTGTTTCAGGTTTACGCGGCCAATGAACATGAGCAGAGTACAGGTTGTAAAAAGTACCAATGCCGTTGACAGGTTCGCGGGTGCAATTAAAGCGCAAATAAATAATGCCGGCCCAACAATTTGCGCAGTTCCTTTCCAGAAATCGTCGAGTACTTCCTGCTTCTTGGAGAGCATCCTTGCCGTGTACATAATGAGCGCAAGTTTTGCTAAATCGGATGGCTGAAAAGTAAGGTTTACGATAGGTAACTGAATCCAGCGTGTTGCCTGGTTTACATTCGTACCAATAAAATATGTTGCTATTAATAGCACGGGCGTAATCCATAACAAAACCTGCGCAATGCGAGAGTAATATTTGTAGTTTATCTGGTGGCAGACATACATTATTACCAAGCCAAATGCCATCAAAAACAAGTGCTTGAAAAGGTAATATTCTGTGTTGCCGCTCTGGTATTTGTAAGCCATAGTTCCGGTAGAGCTATAAACAGCCAGTAGCGAAAATACGGATAGTATCAGCACTATTACCCAGATTACAAGGTCTCCTTTGGTTCGTGAAAAAAGCCAATTCATATATACTTCCCCTCAAAAATGCTTTTGCTTAGCTATTTTACTTCAGTTAATTTGTTGTTCCTTACTACGAGTTTGGTTGTTGTCTTAATTGATGGACAACAGCGCGGATCTCCTTCTGCATAATCTAATCCTTCAAGCAATACGACTCCGTTTTTGATGCGTTTGAGATCGCTTCTTACGTTGTAATCACCTGTGTCATCTACTATAGTCAAATTTTCATTATCATTCACTATTACAATTAAGCCGGAAATTTCACCAACTGCATTGCCTCCGCCACCATTGTCTTCTAATGTCGGTTCAAGCGAATAATCTACAATTCCGTCAAGTAAACCATCATCATTTAAATCACCAATTGCAATAATTCGATTGTTTAAATTTCGTCCGTCTGAAATTTTTGGTAAATATTCCCGAAAGACTTTTTCAATCGCACCTTCATCTACATTTAATAAACTTTTCCTATACTGTTGTTTCCTTATATTATCTGTATTAGATGTGCACGCCATTCCTAAAATTAGAAATACAGCAATCGCTATAAGATTCCGGAACTGCATATATTATAGACCTTAAAAATTCTTTGTTATTTTGTTCTTCGTTATTTCGTTTGCAGACGTAGCAGTGCCACGTCTCTACAAGTTCTCCGAAATAAAATCGAAGTGTAATTTATTTTACCTGAAAATCTTTCAGTCGGAGCTCCAAGTCCTCCCCTTGGGGGAGGATTTAGGCGGGGTTAAAGCATTTTTTCGCATTATCATATATGGAATTAAAGTGAAAATGCTTGTTAATTTTTAACCTCTCCGCCCTTCGGGCACCTCTCCTAAATTAGGAGAGGAGTGGCGCTCTGATAGTTCGTCTTGCTATATATAAAGTTCATCATTCTATTGAAAACCCATATATAAAATCATCAAAAAGTGCTTTAAACCAACAACTCCCGTTGCACGGAAGCCCTCCCCTTCGGGGCAGGGTTTGGGTGGGGCATAATTAAAGCGATTGAACAGCATTCTTAAACTGCCTTCCGCGATCTTCGTAGTTCTGGAAAAGATCGAAGCTGGCGCAGGCAGGTGAAAGCAATACAACATCGCCATCGTTCGCCATTTCTGCAGCTTTTTTCACGGCATCTTTCATGGAGTAAGTATCAATAATTTTACCTACTTCGGCAGAGAATGCTTCGTGAAGTTTTTTATTGTCTTTACCAAGACAGATCATGGCTTTTACACGCTCGCGAACCAATGGTTTCAACGAATCGTAATCATTACCTTTATCTATACCGCCGGCAATCCATATCACTGGTTTTGTCATGCTTTCCAGTGCGTACCAGGCAGAATTTACGTTTGTTGCCTTGCTGTCATTAACAAATTCTATATTGCCAATATTCGCTACAATTTCCAAACGATGTTCTTCGTTGCGGAAGCTTTTCAGGCTCTCGCGGATAACATCTTTACGTACATCTAAAATTTTAGATACTACGCTGGATGCCATGGTGTTGTAACGGTTGTGCTTTCCTCTGAGTGATAGGTCTTCTGAATTCATGGTTAGTTCGTTTTTATCTTTAATTCCAATAATTAATCTGTCGTCTTTAAAATAAGCGCCGGGAAAAACTTCTTCTTCCAAAGAAATGGCCAGGCATTTTGCATGTATAGGATGCGATTGCATGTAGTTGCGAATTATTTCATCGTCCTGATTATAAATGAAATAATCGCTTTCGGTCTGGTTTTGGGTAACCCGGAATTTCGAGTTTATATAGTTGTCTAAATTGTATTCGTACCTGTCTAAATGATCTGGTGTAATATTCAGCAATACGCTGATGAAATTCTTGTGTTTGTACATTCCATCCAATTGGAAAGAGCTCATTTCCAACACGTAATAATCGAAATTATCTTCCGCCACGCTGCGCGCGAAACTCTTACCTATATTTCCACCCAAACCAACATTTAATCCTGCGTTCTTCAGGATAAAATAGGTTTGAGATGTAGTTGTGGTTTTGCCGTTTGTTCCTGTAATCGCAATCACTTTCGCATCGGTAAACCAGCTTCCGAATTCTATTTCAGAAATTACCGGTATGCCTTTTTCATGCGCTTTTTTAACTAATGGCGCTTTATCCGGAATTCCGGGTGATTTTATAATGCAATCGGCCTGAAGTATTTTTTCCTCAGTATGCATATGGGCTTCGTATGGAATTTTATACTTCTCCAGATCAGCGAGGTATTCAGGTTTTATTTCGCCCATATCGGAAACAAAAACTTCCATACCTTTCGCTTTCGCGAGGATAGCTGCGCCCACGCCGCTTTCGCCGGAACCCAAAATCACTATGTTGCGCATCCCTTCCATTATCTCAGTTTTAAAGTGATGATGGTGAGAATAGCCAGAAATACGGAAACGATCCAGAAACGCGAAACAATTTTTGCTTCGTGGAAACCGGATTTTTGATAATGATGATGCAGCGGCGCCATTTTAAATATTCTGCGGCCTTCACCATATTTCTTCTTTGTGTATTTAAAATAACTTACCTGCATCATTACAGATAATAACTCGATAAAAAACACGCCACAGAGCAGTGGAATTAGCAATTCTTTACGAACCATTAATGCCAGAACCGCAATTACGCCGCCCAAAGTAAGGCTTCCGGTATCGCCCATAAAAACCTGCGCCGGAAATGCGTTGAACCACAAAAAGCCAACACAAGCGCCAATCAGCGCCATTGAAAAAATGGTTATTTCTCCCAGATTGGGGATGTACATGATGTTGAGATAATCGGCGAAAATGGCGTTGCCGGAAACATACGCAAAAGCGGCCAGCGTAAGTAAAATGATGGCTGAAACTCCGGCTGCGAGACCATCAATTCCATCTGTAATATTGGCCGCGTTACTAACCGCTGTTACAATAAAAATTACAATAGGAATATAAATCAGCCATGCCCATTTTTCGTAACCATCGCCCAAAAATGACAGTATTTGCGCATAGTTGAATTCGTTGTCTTTTATAAATGGAATAGTGGTTTTGGTTGATTTATGTTCAGCAATGTATTGTACAGTACGCGTGCCTTTCACGCGCTCAATAATTTTCACATGGTCGTTCTCATGCAGTTTCACCTGTGCCTGCTCATGCGAAACCTGCTCCCGCAGAATTACATCTTCATGAAAATACAAAGTAAAGCCAACTATTAAGCCAATCCCAACCTGCCCGATAAGCTTGAATTTACCGGCCAATCCTTCTTTATTCTTGCGGAAAACCTTGATATAATCGTCAATAAAACCAATCATTCCCAGCCAAATCGTAGAGATCAAAATCAGCCAGATATAAACGTTGCCAACTTTCGCAAAAAGTAATGTTGGGATTAGAACCGCAGCAAGGATCATTAATCCACCCATTGTCGGCGTTCCTTTTTTCTCCATCTGACCGGCCAAACCAAGATTCCTGATGTCTTCGCCAACTTGTTTACGACGAAGCATTTCAATTATTTTCTTGCCGAAAAGTAAAGCAATTACAAGGCTTAACAGAAATGCAAGCGCTGCACGGAAGGAAATAAAATTGAATAAACCGGCACCGGGAATGCTGAATTTCGCGTAGAGATATGTGAATAAATAATATAGCATTATCTGGTCGCAGTTTCAGTTAAAATTTCTGTAAGTACTTGTTTATCATCGAAATCGTAGCGCACGCCTTTAATTTCCTGGTATTTTTCATGGCCTTTTCCGGCTATTAAAATAATATCGCCTTTTTGTGCGAGTTTACAAGCTGTTTTTATGGCTTGCCTTCTGTCGGTAATCGTTAAAACTTCGCCTCTTCTTCCGTACGGAATTCCTGCTTCCATTTCTTTCAGAATTTCCTCCGGTTCTTCATTTCGCGGATTATCGGAAGTTAAAATTACCTGGCTGCTTAAATCTGAAGCAATTTTCGCCATGATCGGGCGCTTGGTTTTATCACGATTTCCGCCGCAGCCAACCACCGTAATGATTCGCTTGCCTTGTACATTTATTTCATGAATGGCATCCAAAATATTTTCCAATGCATCGGGCGTATGCGCATAATCTACAATGCCAGTAATTCCATTCAATTGGATGGTATTGAAACGGCCTTCCGCAGAATGTAAAGCGCTTAGATGCAATAAAAGATCAGCTTTCGGAACATCCATCATAATCGCCACGCCATACGCAGCCAGCAAATTATACGCGTTGAATTTTCCGCTTAAATGCGTGTAAATTTCTTCATCATCCAACTGCAAACGCATTCCGTGCAGATCAAACTCAAGTATTTTTCCTTTAAAGTCTGATGGATTTTCCAAAGCGTAAGTAACTTTCGCCGCTTTGGTGTTTTGCAGCATGTACTTGCCGTTTTTGTCGTCCGCATTCGTCAGCGCGAAAGCTTCCATATCTAATGTATCGAAAAAATGCTTTTTGGCATCGCGATACGCATCGAAAGTTTTATGATAATCAAGATGGTCGTGCGTCAAATTTGTGAAAACACCACCTTTAAAATTCAGTCCAAAAATCCTGTCCTGAACAACCGCGTGCGAGCTCACTTCCATGAAAACGAAATCGCAATCTGCCTCAGCCATTTCCGCCATAATTCTATTCAGCGTAATTGCATCTGGCGTCGTATGTTGCGTATCCAGTTTTTTATCTTCAATAATAATTCCGGTCGTGGCAACCAATCCGCATTTGTAACCTAATTTCCGGAACAGATTATATAATAAGGTAGAAACGGTGGTTTTTCCATTCGTTCCTGTTACGCCAACCAGATCAAATTTTTCCGAAGGTTTTTCATAGAAATTTCCAGCAACCAAAGCCATTAATTTGCTCGGAGAATCGGTCACTATATAAGTAACTCCCTCAAAATGCTTTTCAGGTAATTTAGAGCAGATTACAGATTTTGCGCCTTTTGCAATGGCATCTGCAATGTACTGTGAACCATCCAGTTCCGAACCCTGCAAAGCGGCAAAAAGATTTCCTTCCTGCACTTTTCGCGAGTCGAGTTCCAGGCCGGAAACCCATATATCACTATCGCCAAAAATGCTTTGGTAATAACCCTGGGGTAATATGTTGGTCAGTTTTTTCAATTCAGTTGCAATTGAATAATATCCTTTGGTTTGTAAGATTTTCCCGGTTCCAGCGATTGTGCCACCACTTTTCCCGCTCCCGAGAAACGCACGCGCAAACCTGCATTTTCCAGCAAATAAATTGCATCGCTCAGCACCATTCCTTCCACATTTGGCACGGCATTTTTCTTCTGGTAAACTGGCTGTGCTTCCAGCTTATTCACCACAGGTTTTGTCTTCACCCAAGTAGCTGCATCCGGCTCAATCTGTATGTTTTTGTTCGATTTATAAATACTCATCAGCGTGCTCAAATATTCCTGGTTGATGTTGCTCACCAATGGCATCGGCGTTTTCTGGCTCTCGAAAGAGGCTAAATAACTTTTTGTTGTCGCTGTACGCGCGTATATTTTGCTCGAAATTTCCTTGAAAACCGGACCCGCAACATCGGCACCATAATAGATCCCTTTTGTAGGATTGTTGATTACCACGATAACCGTGTAAGCAGGTTTGTTCGCCGGGAAATAACCCACGAAACTTGCCTGGTAACGGCCGCCAACACGATACGTTCCTTCCTCATTCGCTACGAGTGATGTACCTGTTTTTCCGGCTATTTTGAAGAGCTCATTTTTTAAGCTTGTACCCGTTCCGTTCTCTACAACGCCTTCCAACATTTCTCTAACCTGCGCCAAAGTTTTATCAGAGCAAATTTTTGGATTCATGGTTTCGGTTGGGAATTGCTGAACCAGTTTTCCAACTTCGCGAATTTCCGTTACGAATTGCGGTTTTACCATTACACCATTATTCGCTACAGCATTGTAGACTGTAAGCGTTTGTAGAGGAGTTAACCTGATTTCATAACCAATTGACATCCAAGGCAAAGTAGTTCCATACCAGTCTCTGCTGCGAGGTGTTTTTACTGTCGGATGGCCTTCACCGAAAATCGGTAATCCTAAAGGTTTATTCAAGCCTAAAGAAGCAATGTAATTGGTGAATTTTGATGGTTCTTTGGAAAAACCATTATATACAAGTTTGGAAATGGCAACGTTGCTGGAAATCTCGAAACCTTCTTTCAAGGAAATGGTGCCGTGGCCGCCTTTGGAATCGCGCATGGTTCTGTCGAAGAATTTCGCTTGTCCGCCTTCGGTGTTTACCATGGTGTTCGGCGTAGCTTTTCCATGTTCTAGTAATGCCATTAAAGAAACCAGCTTGAAAGTAGAACCCGGCTCGGCGCTTTCACCAATTCCGTAATTGTACTTTTCAATGTAATAATCGCCTTCTTTGGTAAGGTTTGCAATGGCTTTAATGTGCCCTGTAGAAACTTCCATTACAACCGCACAACCATGGCGCGCACCATTATCAATCAAGGCTTTTTCCAGTGCGCTTTCTGTAATATCCTGGAAATTTACATCAATGGTTGTGATAATATCCTGGCCATCTTTCGGCTCAATTTCGTTCTCATCATTGATAGGAATTTTCACGCCGCCGCTGATTCTTTGCATTAATCGTTTTCCGGTTTCGCCTGCGAGATATTCATTATAAGCACCTTCAATTCCAACAGGCCGAACGCCTTCTCGCGTAAAACCAATGGTACGCATCGCCAGCTTCTGGAATGGCAGTTTGCGCATGGTAGTTTGCATTGTAATGAGGCCACTTTTGTATTTGCCTAAGCGGAATAAAGGAAACTTCTTGATATCCTTGATTTGCGTATGCGAAAGCTTCCTTTTAATCAGGAAATAGCGGTTTTTCTTTTTGCGCGCCTGCGTGAATTCGTTCTTGTATTGCTCAACCGGTTTGTCTTTGAAATAATTGGCCATGCACCAGCTCAAAGAGTCAATATTTGCATCCCATAATTCTTTCGTTAAGCCTTCCACTTTCATATCCATACGCACCTCGTAATTGGGAATGGAAGTCGCCATCAGGGATCCATCAGCCGCATAAATATTTCCGCGGATCGGGTAAATATCTTCGAAAGTAGTGGTTAAGCTATCCGCCATCTGTTTCAGCGCCACGCGTTTAACTGTTTGCAGCCTGAACATCTGAAATACAACGCCCGCCGATAGTAAAACTACCAGGAAGAAAGCGAGATAAACGCGCCAAAGTATGTCTTTCTTAACGTTCATTTTTTACAAGCTTCATTCTTTGCGGTGGAACAGTCAATGGATTTAAGCCAAGTGGTTCGGCCATTTTCACCACTTCGCTTTGTATGCTTTTGTTGCTGAGTTCGGCATTTATCGTGTAAAAATCCGCTTTCAGATCTTTCATTTCCTTCGCCATTTTGTCCATTTTACCCAGCGTTTTTTCGCCGTAATGGTGGTTGGCAATGTAAATGATGATCCAGGCGCTCACGTACAGCACAAACGGGATGAGTTTCGCCGCGTTTTGCTGGTTGATATTAAAGTCAAAATCCTGCAGCTTGCGTAAACGCTTGCTTGCAGGTTTTTTCTCCTGTTCTGCCGCCGCATCTTCATCGGCCCTTCTCCTCAACTCGTTGAAACTCATAAGCTATATTTTTTCTGCTACTCTAAGTTTTGCACTTCTAACTCTCGGGTTTCCTTCAATTTCCTGTTCGCTTGGTATAATTGGTTTGCGCGTGATGTTTTTCCATGGATTGGTGCTTTTCCCGAAGATATCTTTTGCAGACATGGCTTCATCAAAACGGCCCAATTGCATGAAATTTTTCACGATCCTGTCTTCCAAAGAATGATAGGTGATAATGGCTAATCTTCCGCCCGGCGCTAAAACATCAAGGCTTTGCTCGAGGAAAGATTTCAAACCATTCAATTCATCATTCACTTCTATTCTTAATGCCTGGAAAACCGGCGCCAGGTATTTCTTTAAATTTTCTCTTGCAGGAATTAAGCTTTGGGCCAAAGCCGCCAACTGAGATGTCGTTTCAATCGGCTCCAGTCTTCTGCGTGTTGCAATGGCTCTGGCTAAGGTTTTTGAATTCTGAACCTCGCCGTATTCACTGAAGATCTGAACCAGTTTCTCTTCTTTTTCCTCGTTTAAAATATGCGCTGCCGTTCTCGGGTTTTGCTTATCCATACGCATATCCAAAGGCGCATCGAAACGGAAGGAAAATCCGCGTTCCGGCACATCTATCTGGTGCGAAGAAATTCCCAGATCAGCTAAAATTCCATTCACTGGCAAAGCGTTTTCATGCCTCAAGAAATTCTTTAAATGAATAAAATCGCTGTGAATTAACAGGAAATTTTCATCTGTCGGGATATTCGCTTGTGCATCTAAATCGCGGTCGAAGGCAATTAAACGGCTGTTTTTATCCAATTTCTCTAAAATGCCTTTGCTATGGCCGCCGCCACCAAATGTTGCATCTACGTAAATACCGCCAGGCTGTATGTTAAGCGCATCTATACTTTCACGATAAAGCGCGGGCGTGTGGTAAGCATTTTCTGTCGAAATCATATATGTAAACCTCCGCCCATTACTTTTTCTGCGAGATCGGCAAAGTTTTCCGGCTCGCTGTCCATTATATTATTGTATAGTTCTTCGCTCCATATTTCCACTTTGTTGGTATGCGCAAAAAGCACAATATCCTTGGAAATTCCGGCGTAATCCAGTAATCTTTTCGGTAATAATAATCTTGATGAAGCATCCAGCGAAAGCTCTATAGCGCCACGGAAAAAGTAGCGTATAAAATCACGGTTTTGCTGTACGTATGGGTTTAGCTTGTTGATTTCCTCGGAGATTTTTTCCCACTCGTTGAAAGGGTACATCACCAGGCATTTTTCGAATCCTCGGTTGATAACGAACTTATCGCCAGCCTCTTGCGGAATTTGCTTGCGCAGCGCCTGGGGCATGATAAACCTGCCCTTGCTATCTAACGTACAATCGAACTCGCCGATGAGACTTTTCATGGATTTTAAAAACTGATGTAAAGATAGAATTAATCTCCACAAATCTCCACAAAAAACCACCAAAAAAATTATCCACAATGGGCTGTGGGTATTTTGTGGAATAAATTTATAAAATGCTCATTACATATATGTTATGGCACAAAAATAGGTTAATAATTTGATTGTTAAAAATCTGCCAGCGCACAATTTTACGATTATTAGGTTGACGAGAAATTTATTCTTCACGTATTTTCCAGCCAATTGTGTCGGAAAGTGGGGGATTGGGCGCGAATTTGTTTATCGGGAATTTGTATTTAAGGAAATAAATTTTTTGTTGTTGTTTTATAATGTTTCAAATTGTGAATAATGTTTTTTACTTTACATGCCGCTAAAACCATATTTAGCGATAAGCGATTAAGGTAAAATTTGTAACTTCCTTTAAAATAAATACTATGCTTGATATTGTCATTGAATCACGCAAAGCCGCTATTGGCCCGGGAATGTTCGTTCGCAGAATTTTACCTTTTCGTTTGCGCAGAATGGTCGGGCCTTTTATTTTTATGGATCATGCCGGGCCGGTAAATATTCAGCCAACTGCCTCGCATGAAATGGATGTGCTTCCGCATCCGCACATTGGCTTAAGCACAGTTAGCTACCTTTTTGGCGGACAGGTGATGCATAGAGATAGTTTGGGCGTGGAGCAAATTATAAAACCGGGCGAAGTGAACTGGATGACTGCCGGAAGCGGAATTTCACACAGCGAAAGGTTTGAAGATCCTGCGGTTTTGGCCGGCGGACAACTGGAAATGATACAAACATGGGTTGCGCTGCCGGAAAAAGATGAAGAAGCGGCGCCTGCTTTCAATAATTACAAACCGGAGCAATTACCCGTTTTTACAGATACTGGAATTTGGATGCGCTTAATTGCCGGTAACGCTTATGGATTAAAAAATGAGGTTCGAACGCATTCGCCATTGTTTTATTTGCATATAAATATGGAAAAAGGTGCGAAAATCACCTTGCCCAAAGAACATGATGAGCGCGGAATTTATATCGTAAAAGGTGAACTTGAAATTGCCGGCAAAACATATTCATCTTACCAGATGATTGTATTTACCAAAACTGCCGAGCCCGTAATTATAGCCAAAGAAACTACTACATTAATGATGCTGGGCGGCGAACCTTTGGGCGAAAGATTTATCTGGTGGAATTTTGTATCATCGCGCAGGGAAAGAATTGAACAGGCAAAAGAAGACTGGAAACAAGGCCGCATTTTATTACCGCCAACCGATAATGAAGAATTTATTCCCTTGCCGGAAGATAAATCTAAACCAACAGGAAATCCGGCGCCGGAAGCTTTGTCTTAGTTGTTTTTAAGAAAATTTTGCGCAAATCAATCACTCCGCAACCAGGTATTCCTTCATTCTGTTAAACGATTTTTCGTCAATAGCATATATGGATTTCAATTCAGAAACATCTTTAAAATTGCCATGTTTTCTACGATATTGAATAATAGCATTTGCCTGTTTGGCGGAAATATATGGATGCATGTTCAGTTCTTCATAAGTAGCAGAATTTAAGTTTATGCGCTTAACAGTTGATTCATTAATGGTTAATTGCGGCGAGATAGCGTCGAATTTCGCACTGTCAATTCCGTAAACTTCGCGTAATTGTTCTTTATCTGTAAATCCGCCCAAAGCATTCCGGAATTTCAGGATTCTTCCTGCAAACGCAGGCCCAATTCCACGCACTTCCATCAGTTGCATAGAATCAGCAGTATTCAGCTCAATTATTTTCAGCGCAGCAGGTTCTCTCCTTTCATAAGTGGAAGCATAATTTCTTTCTGCAGAATTATTTGAAGCATTTTCGGCGATCTGTATATATGGAAGCAATTCGTTCAGCTGCTTTTTCTTCAAACCATATATCTTTTTAAAATCTTCCGGCTTGCGGAATTTACCGCCTTTGCTTCTGTATTTTATAATATTTTGTGCAATTCGTGGTGAAATGCCCAGTTCAACAAAACCTTCCAGTGGCAAAGTATTCGGATCGAAAGTAAACAGTTGGTGTGCTTTTTCTTCCCGTTTTTCAAGGTCAACCAAACTTTGGCTTTGATAATTCGGTGAAGGATTCAACGCTAATTGCTCTTTATATTTCTCGGCCAAAGCAGCAATTTCTGTAAAATCCTGTGGTTGGGTTTTGATAAGATACGGAATGAGAAATTGCAAGAAGATAAGCGCTAAGATTAAGCCAAGCATTACCGCAACACCGTTTCTTTCAGAACGATGCAGATCGAAATAATCAACCAACCAGCGCCAGCTTTTCATATTATTAGCAATATAATTTTGGTTGTTTTGTTTAAGTTAATTGCAAAATTGAAAAATTGAAAAATTTTGCTTGCGCCTGAATTCGTTTCTCGCAAAGCCGCAAAGTTTTGTTTTTCAATTATTAAAGCATTTTTGAGGAAATGAGATATGGAAAAATGTTCCACATTTGGGAACAATTGTTTATCTTCGTGCATTATAAATCAATGGAAAGAATAATTGCCAAAAGAACCTTACGTGAATTTTGGGAGAAAAATCCAGACAGCGAGCAGTATTTGAAAACCTGGTTCGAAACAGCTTCAAATGCGGAATGGAAAAGCCCGAACGATGTGAAAAATACTTTTGCAAATGCAAGTATTATGAAAAATAGCAGGGTTGTTTTCAACATCAAAGGCAATTCTTACAGGCTTATTGTGAAATTCAACTATGAAAAACAGTGGGCTTTTATACGATTTATTGGAACACATGCAGATTACGACAAAATAAACGCAGACGAAATATGAATATTCAACCAATAAGAAGTACAGCCGATTACGAAAATGCATTGACAAGAATGGAGGTGATTTTTGATGCGAAGGCCGGAACACCCGAAGCAGACGAAGCGGAAATACTGATTGTTTTGATTGATGAATTTGAGAAAAAACATTTCCCGATTGAGGCACCAGACCCGATTGAAGCCATTAAAATTCGCATGGAAGAAATGAACCTCAAGCAGCGCGATTTGGTGGAAATTATGGGTGGAAAGAACCGTGTTTCTGAAATTCTGAATCGAAAAAGGAAACTTACAATTGAAATGATACGGAATTTGACATCGAAACTGAATCTTTCGGCTAATTTGTTAATTCAGGATTATCAAATCTCTAAGTAGTTTAAAGCATTTTTTGGGTAATTGGTATATGGAAACACGAAAGAGTTGACAACTTTCCAAAAAGTTGTCACCTCTTTCGTACTTCAAAGGTGTTTTTTGCCGATTTGATATATGGAATGTTTTTTTAATTTGCTTTTCTGAGGAAATATGAATATTCAACCAATACGAAATAAAGCCGATTACGAAAATGCGTTGGCAAGAATGGATGAAATTTTTGATGCGAAAACCGGCATGCCGGAAGCCGATGAAGCTGAAATCCTGATTGTTTTGATTGACGAATTCGAGAAGAAACATTTTCCTTTTTAATCAAATAGAATTATGAGAGTAATCTTGTTTTTATTGGTTTTCAATTGTCTGCTTTCTTGTAATTCCAAGCAAAATAAATCGACCGGGGAGAAAATAAATGCAGTTACGGAACAAGATTCAATTTCAAATAAACGAATCGTCAAAATAAACGAATGCGATAATAATAGCTTTATAGCAATTCTTGAAGAAAACCTTGAAGCCGATAGCAATGCATTCATACTAACATTAAAAACGAAAAAAGGCGACGTAAAAAAAGTGCAAATTTTAAACGTTCGTCCAAGTTTTAGCCAAATTAATTATTGCACAAAAGATTATGTTGTTGTGGGATTTTCGTGTGGCGGGCCCTGTTATTCTCAGGTTTTTATTTCAATTAAAGATAATGAGACTAATCAACAATTTGACTATGCTAATCGTGTTTCTGGAGAATACAATATCATCACGCATTTTGAAAATGAGGAATTTGATAATTTGATAGTTCAGAATCTCGACAACGGAAAAAGATTGAATGTGAACATTCGCAACTGCGAACAAATCGAATATTCGCCTTGCTATATGGATACACAATATATTATTAATAATAGGCTTTTTCTCGAATACGATTCTGAATCAAAGCATCCAAAAAAGAAAACTATCGGCTTGCAAAAAATATTGTAATTTGGATTAATTTCCACATTTTCAAATCCTCACATCTCCAAATTAAAAAACACTTCTGCCAATTTGTCACAAATTCCGTAACTTTGTGTTCTATTAATTACAATGGAAGATTTAGTTACAACAGACAAATATATTGACGAATCGCGCCAGGGCGAAGCGTTTGAGATGGAAGTGGCAACGCAGGGCAAAAAGAAGATTTTCCTGGAAAGCTATGGTTGCGCCATGAATTTTGCTGATAGTGAAGTGATTGCATCCATCATGATTAAAGATGGTTACACGCCAACCAAAGATATTACAGAAGCCGATGCTATTTTTATAAATACCTGCGCCATACGCGATAAAGCAGAACAAACCGTTCGCAACCGCTTAAAAACCTTCGACTCGCTGAAGGCGAAGAAGCCTGAATTGGTTGTTGGTGTTTTGGGTTGCATGGCAGAAAGGCTGAAGAAAAATCTGCTCGAAGAAGAAAAAATAGTGGATGTTGTTGTTGGGCCGGATGCGTACCGCGATCTGCCAAACCTGATGAAAACGGCTGAAACAGGCCAGAAAGCGGTAAATGTTTTCCTCAGCAGGGAAGAAACCTATGGCGAAATTGAACCGGTAAGGCTTGACAGTAATGGCGTTACGGCGTTTATTTCCATCATGCGTGGCTGCAACAACATGTGTTCTTTCTGCGTGGTGCCTTACACCCGTGGCCGCGAAAGAAGCCGCGATCCGCATAGTATTGTCCGTGAAGCGCAGGACCTCGTGGCAAAAGGTTACAAAGAAGTTACTTTGCTCGGCCAGAATGTAGATTCATATCATTGGAAACCGGAAAATGCTTCGCAAGTAAACTTTGCAAATCTGCTGGAGATGGTCGCTTTGATCAGTCCCGATTTACGTGTTCGTTTCTCGACTTCTCACCCGAAAGATATTAACGAAGAAGTTGTAAGGACTATCGCAAAATACGAGAACATCTGCAACTATATTCACTTGCCGGTACAGAGCGGAAACACGCGCGTTTTGGGAATTATGAACCGCACTTACACGCGCGAATGGTACCTGGACCAGGTGAAAATGATTCGTAATATTATTCCTGATGTTGGCATTTCATCTGATTTAATTGCCGGATTTTGTACGGAAACAGAAGAAGAACACCGCGATACGTTAAGCCTGATGGAAGAGGTTCAGTTCGAGTACGCATATATGTATATGTACAGCGAAAGGCCGGGAACGCCAGCTGCGAAAAAATTCAAGGATGATGTTCCGGAGGAAGTGAAAAGCCGCCGTTTACAGGAAATTATTGGTTTGCAGCGCACGCATTCACTCATCAGCAACCAGAAGGATGTTGGCAAAACTTTCAAAGTACTGGCGGAAGGATTTTCCAAAAAATCTGATGAAATGCTTCGTGGCAGGAACGACCAGAATAAAATGGTTCTTTTCCCAAAAGAAAATTTCAAAGCCGGCGATTATGTAATGGTGAAAGTGGAAGAATGTACCGGCGGAACGTTAATTGGGAAAGCAGTTAATTAGCCAATTAGCCGATGTGCCAATTAGCAAATGAAAATTTGAAGATTTGATAATCTGAAAATTATTGATGAAGAAGGTTCGAAGCGGCACTCCTTCCCTGATTTAGGGAAGGTGCCCGAAGGGCGGAAGGGTTAAAGCATTTTCGGCGAATTGAGATATGGAAATAATTAAAAAAGCTAATCAGAATAAAATTGAAAAAGCTAAAATACAGGATCTTGTATTTTTTGCTTTTGTAGTGATTTATGTTTTCTTATTAGATGATTTACTGCCTTACCCGCACAGATCTGCAGTGCCATTTGCTTTAGTTTCCTTGTTTGGAATGATAATTTTGGTAAGAGGTTTCGCCTGGTTTTTTCCTAATGTTTTAATTGAAGGAATTGCGGCGAAAATTATCGGTTCAGCTTTAGTAATTTTAGGCATAACCAAACTTTTATTTTTATATAGCCTGATTTGAAATAAAAGCCATTTCGGCATGAAGCATTTTTCGGCATACTTATATATGGAATTCACAAAAAATAGCTAAAAGATTTTGACGCCAAGCATTATATCACCGGAGAAATTAAGAGACCTGAAGAACCGCTTCGAAATAGTGGGAAATTCGCCTTTGCTGAATCGTGGTTTGGAGGTTGCGATGAAAGTTGCACCGACAGACATGACAGTTCTGATATTGGGTGAAAGCGGCGTTGGCAAAGAGAATTTCTCTAAAATCGTACATCACCTCAGCAAAAGAAAACACAACGGATTTATCGCCATCAACTGCGGCGCCATTCCCGAAGGAACCATAGATTCAGAATTATTCGGGCACGAAAAAGGCTCATTTACGTCCGCGCACGATACCAGGAAAGGTTATTTCGAAACCGTTGACGGCGGAACCATATTTCTTGATGAAATTGGCGAATTACCTTTAGAAACACAGTCACGATTATTGCGTGTTTTGGAAAGTGGTGAATTCCTGAAAGTTGGTTCCAGCAAAGTGCAAAAAACCGATGTTCGCGTTGTGGCGGCTACAAATAAAGATCTGCTGGAATTATCGCAAAAAGGTAAATTCCGTGAAGATCTTTATTACAGGTTAAGTACCGTTTCCGTAAAAATCCCGGCATTAAGAGAACGCAAGGAAGATATCATGTTCCTGTTTGCGAAATTTGCGAGTGATGTAGCAGATAAATACCGCGTTCCGCCACTGGAATTAACACCCGAAGCTTTGGCCGTGCTGCAGAATTTTCCATGGCCTGGAAATATCCGCCAGCTGAAAAATTTCGTAGAGCAACTTTCTGTATTAGAAACAGATAGAACTTTAACGGCAGAAACGGTTCAAAGATATTTACCAGATGTTCCAACTTCACAAATTGCTTATACAGGACCAGCCGATAATCAGAATCAGCAGCAGGGCTTTGGAAATCAATATGAACGCGAGCTGTTGTATAAATTTCTTTTCGATATAAGAAGAGATATTGCCGACCTGAAAACCGCTATGTTCGAGCTGGCGAAAACACCCGCCGCGGCACAGGCAACACAGGCAAATGCTCCTGCTGTTAATCCGGGCACCAGGTACCTGGCAGCGCCCAATTATACCACTCCCGAGCCGCAGATTTATCATACGCAGCCTAATATTGTACAGCCGCGTTACGAGGAAGAAGCCTATGTTTTACATGATGTAGAACATATAAACGGAAATACTGAGCCGGAAACCTTATCTTTACAACACAAAGAAAAGGAAATGATACAAAAAGCGCTGGCAAAGCACAACGGCAAGCGCAAAGGCGCCGCGCAGGAGCTGGGCATTTCAGAACGAACCTTGTACCGTAAAATTAAAGAATATAATTTAGAAGAAGCCTGATGCAAAACCGAAGCATTTTTCTGCGTATCCTTATATGGATTTTACTGGTTACGGGCTTTTCCGGCTGCTGCTCGTACTCGTTTACCGGCACCAACCCCATAACCGCAAAAACCGTTACAATCGATTATTTTCCCAACAAGGCAAGCATAATTAATCCAACACTAAGCCAGGTTTTTACCGAGAAGCTCAGAGATAAGTTCCTGAGACAAACAAGGTTAACGCAAGTTCAAACAGATGGCGAGTTGTATTATACAGGTTTTATCTCCAATTATGTAGTTTCGCCGGCTGCGGTACAAGGCAATGCGCAAACCACGCTAAACAGGCTTACTATAACTGTAAATGTGCGGTTCGAAAACAAGCTCGATCCTAAAGCGAATTTCGAGCAGGATTTCAGCCAGTTCGCGGATTTTGATGCATCCGTTTCGGTATCGCAGGTTGAAGCGCAGCTGATTGATGAGATTAGCGATAAATTGATACAGGAAATTTTTAACCGATCTGTAAATAACTGGTAATGAACAGGCAGCGCGTATTAAATATTATTCGTGAGCCGCTGCGCATGGAGCATGAGAAAGATCTTCCACTAATTAAGGAGCTTATTGAGGAATTTCCCTATTTCTCAGCACCATATGTATTGTTAACCAAGCTGTTATCTGAGCAGAAAAGTATTTATTTTGATAAGTACCTGAAGCTAAGCGCGGGTTATATTGGCGATAGGGAAGTGCTTTATAATTTTATTCACACGCCATTATCCATTGCTGACAACGTTTCTGAAACAGCGGTAAGTAATAAGCAAACAGGAAGTTTTCAAGAGGAAATAATTTATAAACCGGCTGATAATGAATCAATTGCCGGGCTTGCCCATATAAATGTTCCTGAAAAAATAGTTGCGTTGGAATCACATCAACCAACATTGCCTGAAGAACAAGATGAATTCGAAGAACAGGTAATTTTAAATGATGCTGCAGCTGAAACAGTTATTAATGTAGCAGAAACTGTAAATGTAGCTGAACCTGATACCCAAGCTGTTCAAAATGAAAAAATAGTTTCTGGTTCATCTATTTCAGAAGAACGCTCTGGGGCTGATACAGAATCTTTAGTAAAAGAAGAATATAAAACGGGAGCAGATGGAGTGGGGGAAGAAACGAAAGCTACTGAAAACGAGATAATTACTGAATCGGAAGCTGTAACCGAAGACAATGCGGTTGATATTAACGAGGCTGTTGCAGAAACAAATAAGGAAGCCGAAGGTATTTTAAATATTGAAAATAATGCTGAAACGCAAGCAGAACACAAAGGCCAGGCGTTTCAACAAATAGCTGGTGAAGAAAATAATATTCCTGCAGAGGAAGAGAATATTGAAGAGTTACAACCTGGCACTTTGGAATTACTTGAAACAGAGGGTAAACCAGCGGAAGAAGACCAGGCAAAACAAAATATTGATGAAATTGGCGAGCAGTTTGTAGCAGAGGATGCAGAGGTTTGCCAGGACAAAAAATCATCATCAGTAAGAAAAGAAAGTGATTTATTAGATCTGCCACCACTTGCTGCTTACGATTATTTTGCTTTCCAGGAGAAATTTAAGCCTGTTAAAGCGCCTTTGCAAGATCCAGTAACTATACCTGAGCCTGAAGCAACTATTGTTGAGCCAGTTCAGCATAACGGTTTTAAAGTAGAAACAGATAACAAAACACAGTCCGGTAAAACACCATTAAAATTCGGCGATTGGCTGAAATCACTTTCTCAGCAGGATGCAAATACAGTTAGTGCTGAAACTGCCGAAGTTGCTGTTAAAGAACCTGCTAACATTGTACCCATTGACTTGCTAAAGCCGGAACCGAAACCTGTACGTAAGCCGAAACCCAATGAGGTTGACAATATCATTTCAAAATTTATACAGGCTGAACCGAGGATAAAACCCAAGCCTGCAAAATTCTTTACCCCGCAGGATGTTGCTGAACGAAGCGCTGAGGAAGATACAACGCTGGTAACGGAAACTTTAGCCAATATTTATCTCAAACAGGGCCTGAACGAAAAAGCTGTAGAAATTTTTCAGCAGTTAATGCGTAAATATCCGCAAAAAAGTAATTACTTTGCAGTTAAAATAAACGAGATAAACACCAAGCCCTAGCCATGCTTACACTTTTACTTATTCTAATTATTATTGCCTGTGCACTTTTAGTAATTATTATTCTTGCGCAAAACCCAAAAGGCGGCGGATTAAGTAATATGGGTGCGGGTGCTTCCCAGTTCCTTGGCGCTCGCCAAACGGCAGATTTTCTTGAGAAATCGACCTGGTATTTTGGCATCGGTATTTTAGCGGTAGTTATTTTTACCTACTTCCTAACTACCGATCCTGACGGAGAAGGCGGCACAAGGTTTAAAACTGAAGGTGTAGATTTTAATGCTCCTGTAAGCGCTCCTCCAGCAGGTCAGCAGCTGCCAGCGGGCGGTAACACTCCGGCTCCGGACCAGCAACCAGCGGGATAAAACTGAGATTTACAATTGTACATAAAATAAAGCCGGGTTTTAAGCCCGGCTTTTTATATTTATTTATTTTGTGCATATATGGCAATGCCGAAAAATGCTTTAGAACCCATTCGTAGTCAAATGCCTTACCAAAGCTCGTCTTGCGATAGGTAACAGGGTTTCTGTTAAAGGCAGTTGCAGCTCACTTTCAACTACATAAACCGCAGGCGCAATAAGCAGCTTTTGTGTTTTTATAACCTGAGATTTTATACTTTCATAAGTATTTATGATTGATGTGCTATATGTACTCACAAATTGTGTTTGTATGGCGCGATAAGTATCATTGGCCTGCTGCAGAAAACTTAATTGATATTCGTAAACTTTGGTTTCTTTATCTTTCTCGCCATTGCGGATGAAAAGATAACCTGCCTGTTGCTGTAATGGCACAATACCCAAAGGCCATAAACTCAAACGTTCTTCAATCCAGTCGTAAATTTCGCGGCCTTCTTCCAGGCTTTGCTTTATTTTTGGTACGCTGAAGTTGAGTATCTTTTCAATTTCTGCCATTACTTCATCGTCTTCTACAACCTTCTGGTAGCGCAAAAAGAAATTCTGCAGATCTATTTGTTTCAGGTCTTTCGGAAATGCTTTTTCTGTTGCTTCCTTGCATTGTATAAATGTTTGTAAATTCTGGTAATGCGCAATGAGCTCACCTAAACTTGGGTACAATTTGTTGCTGGTAAAATCTTTTTCTACCGATTGTAAATAACCAAGCAACAAGTATTTTTTATATTCAAAATCTATAATTCCATCCGTAAGCCAGCTCTCTTTCAGTCTCATAATCTTTATCTCCTTCTTTTTGCCTAACGCAAATTTTTTAATTCTGGTTTAAATACATGTCAGAACTTTGATTTTATTTGATTTTGATATTCGTTTGATTTCGTTTACATATATATTAATGATGAAAAATGCATTGGGATTATAAATGAAATAACTTGTATGTAGCTAATAGTTCAGCGCGCAGGCCTGCCACTTTTTCAAGAAGTTGCAGGTCTAACCTTTATCGAATTTCAATTTTATATCCCATTAATTACTTAAAAATCATATCAACCACCAAAATCAAAAAAATTACATTTCAGACAAAAAGCATTTTCAAGCCGCCCTTTATATGCGCGAAAGCAAATTCAGTCATTTTATTCTTACATTCATTCAATCTTACATTCTTTCATTGTTCCACCTGACAAAAGTTCCACAATCCTTTGCAAAAATGTCTTAAAAATCCTTTGGCACAACTTTAGAGTAAGCCGGAGTAAATAAATTTAAAACCTAAAAACTTTTATAAAAATGGAAGTAAGTGTAAAACCATTAGCAGACAGAGTTCTGGTAAAACCAGCGGCAGCTGAAGAAAAAACAGCAAGCGGAATTATTATTCCTGATACTGCCAAAGAAAAACCAATGCGCGGTACAGTTGTAGCGGCAGGTCCCGGCAAAAAAGACGAGCCTACCAGTGTAAAAGCGGGCGACGAGGTTCTTTATGGCAAATATGCAGGGACCGAGATCAGCGTAGATGGTGCAGATTACCTTATTATGCGCGAGAGCGACATTTTAGCTGTTGTTAACAAGTAATTCCAGTCCAATTCAACCACAAAATCTTAAAATTTAAAACAGACAAATATGGCAAAGATGATTCGTTTTGAGTCTGATGCACGCGATGCCCTCAAAAGAGGCGTTGACGCATTGGCCAACGCAGTAAAAGTTACTTTAGGTCCAAAAGGACGTAACGTTGTAATCGACAAAAAATTCGGTTCACCTTCAATCACGAAAGATGGTGTTACCGTTGCGAAAGAAATTGAACTGAAAGATCCTGTAGAAAACATGGGCGCGCAAATGGTGAAAGAAGTAGCTTCTAAAACTGCAGATGCAGCGGGCGATGGTACAACTACTGCAACCGTTCTTGCACAAGCTATCATAGGCGCGGGATTGAAAAACGTTGCTGCCGGCGCTAACCCAATGGACCTGAAACGTGGTATTGACAAAGCTGTAAAAGTTGTTGTTGAGCATTTGAAATCTGTTTCTGTAGCAGTTGGCGACGACATCCGTAAAGTAGAGCAGGTAGGTACTATTTCTGCGAACAACGATCCGGAAATTGGTAAACTGATTGCTGATGCAATGGCTCGTGTTGGTAAAGAAGGTGTAATTACAGTTGAAGAAGCGAAAGGTACTGATACTTACGTAGATGTAGTGGAAGGTATGCAGTTCGATCGCGGTTACCTTTCTCCGTATTTCGTTACAAATTCTGAGAAAATGGAAGTTGAGGCAGACCAGCCTTTCATCCTGATCTATGATAAAAAAGTTTCCAGCATGAAGGAATTGCTTCCTGTGTTGGAGAAAGTTGTACAAACCGGCCGTCACTTGGTAATTATTGCTGAAGATGTTGATGGTGAAGCACTTGCAACTTTAGTAGTTAACAAAATTCGTGGTACGCTGAAAGTATCTGCTGTTAAAGCTCCTGGCTTTGGCGACAGAAGAAAAGCAATGCTGGAAGATATCGCAATCCTTACTGGTGGTACTGTAATTTCTGAAGAAAGAGGTTACAAACTGGAGAACGCTGACCTTAGCTACTTAGGCCAGGCAGAGCGTTTGGTAATTGATAAAGACAATACAACCATCATCAACGGACAAGGCCAGAAAGAAGATATCCAGGCGCGCGTAAATCAAATCAAAGCGCAGATGGAATCTACCACTTCTGACTACGATAAAGAAAAACTGCAGGAGCGTTTGGCTAAATTGGCCGGCGGTGTTGCTGTACTTTACGTAGGTGCTGCTTCTGAGGTTGAAATGAAAGAGAAAAAAGACCGCGTTGACGATGCATTGCACGCAACCCGCGCTGCTGTTGAGGAAGGTATCATCCCTGGTGGCGGTACTTCTTTCATCCGCGCTATTTCTGCTTTAGATTCTATCGAAGCGTTTAACGAAGATGAGAAAACTGGTGTTAACATTGTTCGCCGTGCATTAGAGGAGCCATTACGTACTATCATTGCAAATGCAGGTGGCGAAGGTTCAATCATTGTACAGCGCATCCGCGAAAACGGTGGCGATTTCGGTTACAATGCCCGCACTGAAGAGTTCGGCAGCTTGTACGAAGCCGGTGTAATTGACCCAACCAAAGTTGCTCGTATTGCACTTGAAAACGCTGCTTCTGTAGCTGGTATGTTGCTTACTACTGAGTGCGTACTTGCAGATGAGCCTGAAGAAGACAAAGCGCCTGCAGGAATGCCTGGCGGTATGGGCGGCATGGGCGGCATGATGTAATATCATCCACGCTCCGTACGCATATATAACATTGATTGAAAATGCCTCAACGCAAAAGCGTTGGGGCATTTTTATTGTTACATATATTATCTTGCCGAAAAATCGTTATTACTTAATGAAAGTATCTTTCTCAATATTCTTGTTGTTGGTGCTAATTACAAATCTGAGCTGTAAAAATCCTAATTCCGGAAATAATTTCAATCTAATTGCAGACAGCATTTCTTCGGAATATACACAAAACTTGAATACCAGCCAATTAGAGTATTTTTCACATCCGGAGTACTTCATGCCAGTAGAAAACCAAAAGATTTACAAAATACTATATGGAGAAATAAGAAATAATTTAACCTTTTTGAAAAGTAATTCAATACAAGTTGATAGCATAATTAATAGGGCTAAAAAATTGGATTTAACTCTGAACCTGGCCTTTGATACATTTAAAATTAATAAAAGATCGCTTAGGTTAAATGAGCCCAATCGCTGGCGCGAGCTTGTAGCTCGTGCCAACTACAATAGAACGATGCACGAGCTACAAGCTCGCGCCAGCAAATGCCAACAAATTACGAAAGCATTTTCCAGCCAAACCACATATGGAAACCACAATTTCAAACAGAAACTTTTATCTTTATATTTGTTTTAAGTTTTAAAGCGCTGATGAGTTATGGGCAAAGATGACAGATTGGTAGAATTAATGGCTGATTTGCTTCACGAATTGCGTGGGTTGAGAAATGATATGGCAGGATCTCAGGAAAGAACGGATGAAAGATTAGACAAAATAGTAGATCAGCAATCCAAAACCAACCTCGCGATTGGTGAACTTCGCCAATCCGTTATGAAGTTATCAGATCAGTTTGAAAAATTCACCAATTTCGAAGAACGTATCCGCAAGCTTGAGCAAACCGTTTTCAGGCAGGCAAGCTAAGTTTATGAAATTAAAGATATACAAATCATTCGAAGAGCAGGAAGAAGCAGAAAGAGCTTACAGTTTATCTTTAACGCCCGTTGAAAGATTAATGCATTTACGCAAAAGTATAAACCTGGCTTATGGAATGCATGGTTACGATCCGGAAAACCTGCCGAAAAAACATTTCATCAAAATCATCTCACAATCTTAAATGAATATTCTTGATGCGTACACTTCTGAGGTTCTTGTTGCGCTTCAAAAATCTGGTGTAGAATTTCTTGTTGTTGGCGGTTACGCGGTCAATTTTCAAATGAATATGACTTTTACTAAATTGCTTTAATAATGCGTTTCTGCATAATATTCTTTTGGGCATTTCTGCTTGCACAGCGTACAAATGCACAAATAGGTAAGAGGATAATCTATTATGACACGGTTCAATTTAATTCAACTATAAAATCAAATTTGCATGATTCATTAATTGATTTACGTACAAATAGTGATTCAATCTTTATTAGGTTTTACGCACATGCATCTGTTTCGCCAACATCTACTACGTATGAATTAAAATATTCGAATAAAAAGTGGAAAGCAAGAAGTATTGACTGGAAATATAAAGTTGTTCCGGTTAATTTTTCACCAAACGATTTATATATCAAGGATTTTGGCGTATTTAATTTATCTCCGGTAAACACTTGGGATTCTATACAGAAGATACTTGACGAAATTGACATATTAAAGCTAAAAGATCAACAAGAGGTTGATTGCGTGCATAATTTTTTCATTAAAGATGGACTTTATTTTTTTAACCTTGAAGATGGACTTCAATATAGCATTGAAATTTCTACTCCGGACACTTATAAGTTTATTTATTGGAGCAACCCTGAACATGCGTATGTAAAATCAGAGGAGGTAATCAGAGTCCTTAAACTTATTAACTTAATGAAAAATGGTTTTTCACTCTCTGATATAAACAGTTCAAAAAAGTACAGGTCATTTAAGTGGTGAGAATTTTAAATCTTAATAAGTCAAAGCAACATATTTTACAGCCAAATCATATATGGAAACAGCCTTTACTATCCGCAACATTTAATGCCAGAATAACAAGTCATTTTTGGTTGTAGTACTATAATTTGGTAGATTTACGGGATCAAAATATTGGAATGAAGTATTTGTGCCTGTTTATTTTCTTACACGTCGGTTTCACAGCCTTTGCACAAGCTGAATTAAACCAGCAAACCAGGATTGCGGATTTAACGGGCCAGGACAAATGCGCTTACGATGTTTTCCTGCAAACAATAAAAAAACAGATTGTACATCCCGACAGCACGAAATTTCATCCACAGATCGACTTTAAAAGGATCGGCGATTTCTATACAATCGGGTCTTATGCAGATGCGAAATCTTATGGCTATAACGATAAGCTCATCAATATAAAAATGTACTACCAGGTACGGCTAAAAAAAGTCAAAAACCTCTCCAACGCGAATTGCAATAAAGCCGATTGGGAGATTGTAGGCATGTCATTCCTGACAGATCATACCCAGGCCAAATCAAACACCCTGCATGAAGTGGCGGAACAGTACGATGCGGTTAATTATCTCTCTACAGATGCAGCCTTTGTAAAAAGCAAAAACAAATGGGGATTCATAGATAAAGAAGGCAGGACTCGCATACCCGTAGCTTATGACAGCCTCATTATTCACAGCTTGGGTGTACTTGCCAGGCAAAACAAGATGTGGATGATACTGGATACCGAAACCGGGCAGGTACTTACCAAAAGAAACTATTCCGAAATCAGTACATCGTTCCGCCGTGTGGGAAATACTAGGCTTGCGGCCATAAAGCTGAATGGTAAAATGGGCGCACTGAACAGGGAATGCGAGGAAATAATACCGCCCATTTACGATAATCTGCGCATTGGCGGTTACGACCACGTTATAGGTGAACGCGAAGGCAAAATGTTGCTTATTGACGCCTACACGGGCAAGGAAATGACTCCCTTGAAATATGAAGGCATAAAAGCCCACAACGAGGAATTGCTGTACGTGTTTATTGGCGGCAAAGTTGGGCTAATTGATAAAACCGGGAAGCAGGTGCTGGATATAAAATACGATGCCATACAGATGTACCTGGCTTTTGGTTGTTTCGCTGTACAAGTAGGCGGCAAATACGCTTTGGTTGACTACGAAAGCATGAAGCTAATCGGCGGTTATATATTCAACAAAGTAGAAAGCCTGAACGGCGACCTCATAAAAACGAGGAAGGATAAACTCTGGGGCGTAACCGATAATAAAGGAAATGAAATTCTTCCGCATATTTATGACAGGATAGAAAAAGCCGGAAATGATCAGTTTGTCACCTATAAAGACAATAAAAAATCGACCTTTACAAAAGAAGGTAAATGCATGGAGAATTGCCCGTAACGATGCGGCTTTCCAAACCTGTACGTTTCAGTTAAATTATAAAAGATCAAACTAAAGCATTTTTCCGCCAACGTATATATGCAAAAATGACCATTGACGAATTCTGTAAAATCGCGCTTTCTTTCCCCAACACAACTTCAGCACCGCATTTCGACAGAACCGCATTTAAAGTAATTGGCCGGAAAATTTTCGCCACTTTACACGAAGAAAGCCAAACCGCAAACCTAATGCTTTCCGTAGAAGATCAACGAGAATTCTGCGCTTTAGATGGAGCTTCGGCTTACCCGGTAAACAACAAATGGGGCGAAAAAGGAGTAACTACATTTGCGCTGCAAAATGCCGATAAAGTTATTATTTACAATGCGCTGGAACTGGCATATACATATGCCGCCAAACCCAAAGTAAAGAAAAAAATAAATTATAGTAATAAATAAGCTGTATTTTGTAGTTTTCGCTTTTACTAGCATCTCAACATGAAACACATTTTTTTATTGGCATTATTGTGTATCTGCGGCAATATTTACGCCCAGGATGCCGGAAAAGATTCTATCGAAGACAGAAGCAATGCGTTGGTGTACCGTTACCATCATAATGGTAAAAATGTGATTGGTATGGCTAAGTTAAAGAAAATAGTAAGCTCAAATGCTGAGGCGAACGAACATATGAAAAAAGCTTTGAATAACTATTATCTTAGCGTAAGTGCAGGTGCGGCCGGAGGCTTTTTGGCCGGCTATTCCTTGGGTGCGCTGGCTTCCGGCGAGCCGCTGAATCTGCCGGTAGCCGGGGCGGGCATAGCTGGTTTAATTGCATCGCATTATTTCAGCAACCAGCGTAAATTTTATGTGGCCCAGGCTATTTCCACATATAATAGATCCAGGAACTCAGGCACTACAAGCAGTTCTCTTCACTTTAACATAACGCCAACTAATATCGGGCTGCAATTAAAGTTTTAATTAGTTCAGTACTTTTTCCCAGGAAGCATACCACTATTCTTTTCCTGGTTTGCGCCAAATTACAATTGTAATATTAATTGCTGTGAAGTATTTTTTCATTTCAGCCTATATGTAAAATTCTTAGTTTTGATGTTTCAAATACCAAACATGTGAATTCAAGATCTTACCGGTTCGAGGCAGTAAAGGAAGCTCATTTACCGCTGCTTGCAGAAATACTAAACAATTATGTTCGCAATTCCACCGCCACATTCCACACAGAAATATTAAGTGCGGAAGATATGCGCGAAAAAGTATTTTTCAGCAATCCTATATATGGTACTTTTTTAATTAAAGATGAAAATGAAGTTGCAGGCTATTGTTCGCTGATGCTTTGGAAAAAACAGCAAGCTTACAGGCATACGGCAGAAGTAACCATTTATTTAAAACCAGAATTTACGGCTAAAGGTATTGGCAGCGCAGCGGTAAAATACCTTGAAAACATGGCTATACAGAATGACATTAGAACACTTGTGGCCGGATGCACAGCGGAAAATACAGCCAGCATAAAAATGTTCGAGAAAAACGGCTTTTCACAGTGTGCGCATTTCAAAAAAATGGGATTTAAATTCGGCAGATTGCTGGATACCGTTTACCTGCAAAAGCATTTTTACGAAGTGTAAGATATGGAATGCTGATGAAAAATTGCTGTAATCGGTTATCTTCTTAATAAGGTGCGTAATCTGAAAGTTTACTCCGATATTTTACTGAAGCTGTATGTACAAAATTTTGTACCATAAATACTATTTAGCTTTTTGTAAGAGTTACTACTATTAAAGCTTCGGTTATGAGTGCCGCAAAACTTATTATATGCCTTATAGCAGTACTTTGTTTCAATACTTTGTCCGCACAAGAACAAGCGCTGTATCATAAGCTTAAAGATAGGTTGTATTATTCATATGACGGGCCTACACAATTACTGGAAAGTATTAGTGTTGGCGTTAATACAGCTTCGTTTATATTTGGCGGCGCAGGTGAATTAGCTGCAGAATTCAGGCCGAACAGGTTTGCAAGTATTTGTTTTACAAATGGTTTTACGCGTAGCAGCGCTTCTCCCGTAAAAGCTGATAATTATAAATCAAGCGGAACATTTATTAAGCTGGGTGTAAGAAATTATCTGCTTAACTCGTTTTTCCCAAGCAGGTTAGATGTATTTTCCGGGCTTTATTATATAGGTTCAGATATTGCAGAAGATTACCGGGAATTCGGAAATGCAGAAGTTAAAAGTTATGATAATTTCAATAGTTTCGCCGCATTGCAAACCGGTATAAGTTATCGTCCGGCGCGTAATATTACAATTAATGCCGGGGCGCAATACACTTTTTTGAAAGACCGTAAAAGCTACCCGGTTCCTGCGGAAATATCTTATCAGCCGGGCGTTGGCCGCTGGAAAAGCGTGGGCGCTGTTGAGGCTATCCTCACCATACAGTACAGGCTGCCGGTAAGTTTATACAAAACAGTTATCTGCTGTCTTAATAACAAAGGTGAGTACGAGGCCTGTACTTTTTACAGGCAATACCATAAATGCCCTAAGTTTCTGTAAATCGATTTATTAACACGAGTCTTTAGTTCGCAACCAACCTGGCTGAAGCATAATAATGATAATTGGTAAGCATATAATAAAGTATTTTACAGGTTATTGCTATATGCGGTTTAATTGTGTAAGTTTGCTTTTATTAATTATTTTATGCGTACCGAAAAGCTCCTTGCGTTACTGTTTATAATCGGGCTTGTTTTTAAATACCTTCACTGGAAAGGAGCAAACCATATAATCCTGCTCGCTATGCTAATCCTAAGCCTGCTTTATTTTGGATTCGGGTTTTATTTGTTTTCCGATAAAGCTTTGGGCAGGCAAAATATTCCATTCAGCATTACCGCTGGTATTTTATTATCCATTCTACCTATTGCCATTTTGTTTAAACTGTTGTATTGGGGAGGTGCGGAAGTAATGCTGGTAACTGGCATTATTTGCGCATTTATTGTGCTTATTATCACTGTTTTGTCTAACAAAACCAAAGATAACCTGCAAACGTATTATAATAATATGCTGAAGAGAACCATTGTACTCGGGCTTGCAGTAGTTGTTTTATACATAACGCCTTTAAGCACTCTGCTTAATTTGCAGCATCATGATGATCCGGAGCTGGCAAGGCTAAAGATTGAAGCTTTCAAAAATCCGAACAATAAAGCGGCGCATGATTCTTTAGATGCTTATACGATGCGGAAATATAATTACAGCTCAAAATAGCTTTGTTGTATTTTGCAACATAATATTCAGGCTTTTTGAATGTTTTCCTCTTTAATTTCGTATTGCCAATATAAATTACCGCTTATTTACAAGTATGCAGCTTCGTTTATATGCATTTTAATGCTGCTTACTGGCGCTTGTACGGTAAATGCACAGATTTCATTCCCCAAAAGTAATGTAGTTGATACCATTATTAATGTTGATGTGGCTTATGATGAAACCCGTATTTTTTTCAACACAGGGAAGTATAAATCATCAGATTATAGATACGAAAAAGTTTCCGACTCTATACATCCGGATTGGCTTGTAACATCATGCTTTAATGGCGAGTGCGTGAATTTTTTATCGGATTATGGCCGCTTTATAGCTGATTTCGGTATAAATGATACTACATGTTTTATTGCTTTCCATGTTGAGAGCCATGATATTAACGGCAAAAGCAAAATACATTATAAAGTAATCAACACAAAAGATTCTGCTGATATAGCTAACCTTTACTATGATATAACCTACAGGAGCCCCACCGGTATTACAGAATTTTCTGGTAATAACATGGCGCAGTTTAGTTGCTATCCTAATCCGGCTTCAGGCAGCGTAAATATTGCTTCGGCAGATAATAAAGGGTTCAATGTAATGATAACCAGTCTGCAGGGGCAAACATTAATCAACCGGAATTATACGCAAACAGGCCGGGCTGCTGTTGACGTATCGCAACTAAAAAGCGGCCTTTATATTGTACGGGTGCAGCAGGGCAAGGCAGTATTTACGCACAAGCTAAACATACAATAATTATTGTCAAGGTATTTTCTGGCTTGCCGCTATATGCGTTACATCTTATTTTCCGCCCGTGCGTTCGTACTTTAGTTTTATGCCCTCAAAAGCGGCTTTATATTGCGGGTCGTTAAGGTTGTGGTTTTCCTCCATCAGCTTCATTGCTTTTGCCAGGTCCTGTAAGCCTTCCTCTTTTTTACCAATTAGTATGCGTACTTCTCCACGGCCATGGTAAGGTGTATAACGTTCAGGGTCAAGTGTTATAGCTTTGCTGAAACTTTCTTCCGCGCCGGTAAAATCCTGCGCAATTATTTTCTGTTCGCCTTCATGTAAAAATTTATCTGCTTCGGCTTTTTTTTCATCTGTACACGCACTAACAGCAAAAAGTGCAACCAGCAGGTAAAAAAAGTATAGTTTTTTCATTTTAAACAATAGTTTTTAATTGATAGCGAAAACCAGTTTAACGTACAATTCTCCATAAAAGTATTAAAACCTCAATATTTCATAATAATAATTGCTGCGTTATAAACTGGTATAACCTGATTGTCGGAATATACTATTTTTGGCACGCGTAAAAACGCGCGCCAGCTCAACTCAGCATAAGTACAGCAAAATCTAAATACAGTAACTCCGCTGGCGCGCATTTTTACGCGTGTCTTTATAACAGATTTGCACGTGTTTAATTTTCGATATACAAACCATTAATGCAGTGGCCAAAGCATTTTTCAGAAACCCAATATATAGGCAACCAGGATTATTATTACTAAAGATGTAATTTTATGATATTAAAATATGGAAAAAGTTTATTTTCGCAATAATTAATCCGCATATACAAACAAACCTCACTATAACATGAAACTGAAAACGTTTAAATCGGCAGGTTTTGCCGCTGCAATGGCTTTTGCCGTTTTTGCTGCACCGCATGCCGCACTTGCTCAAAAAAAAGGTTCAAAAAAAGGTACCGGTAAGGATAAAGAACTTTACAAACTTATAAGAAATGACCCGGAAGGCGCTAAAAACCTGCACGTTACCGTATCGCCGTTCTTCTTCGATCTTTCCGTGTTTAATGGCGCTGCCGGTGCCGATTTAGGCGCATATTATAATTTCAACAATAAGTTTGCGGTGCATGGCGCTTACCAGTATGCCCTGTATTACGATAACGGGAGTGAAAATGTAATAAACTCATACACAAGCAATACCGGTGTGTCAGCATCTGGAAATTCGCCTTTCCGCAATATACAGTTTGGCGGTACTTATTTCTTTTTCAGCCAATTGAAATCGGTAACCGAGAACATAACCGTTAAAAGCGAATCGAGCGGCAGAGTAACCACAAATTATTATATACCTGTACCGGCAGATGAGCTAACCATGTATGGCGCGCGCCTGGGATTTCATTCTTTAAGGTCGAACATTAGCGCCGGCTCGGGCAATACGGTTGGTTTTGTTGCCATACCTAAAGATGGAAGCCCAAACCGTGTTTACGACTATGGAAATTACAGTACCATGATGGGTATGAACATGATAAACCTTGGTGTTTCGCGAACAACTGTAACCGATATATTAATTGATGTTACAGATATTGGCGAAAGAGAATCAAAAGGAAAATCTGAAGTTTATTTAGACCTTTTATACGCCCCTGCAATTGTATATTCCGATATGCTTATACAAGGCTCTAACTCAAGTGGTTCGAATGAGATAATTACAGCCAATGTAAACGACAGCACAGCAAGGTCGCGCTTTGGCATACGTGCCGGTTACAATACTTATTCAACCTCGGTTGTTGGCCTTAATTATGGAATTGAGGGTGGTTTACGTCCAGGGCCAGGCAGCAGCGCTTTGAACCTTATTTATTTAAACGTACGCATTGCAGTAAGTTTAAACGCTAAACTTTAATATAAAAATCAACACAAATAATTAACCGCTTACATATATGAATACGCTAAAAAATAGTTTAGGCAGAATGCTTTTGCCGCTTACAATAATATTTTCGCTAAGCAGCTGCTATGATGAGAGTGCGCCTCCCGGCTGTGAAACAGTAAAAAAGCCGGTATTAACGCAAACCGTTGTAGAAGTGCAGGAAGGCGAAACCATTTTAATACCCATGCCACGCAGGCCCGATGATAACACAACTGTTACTATAGTTGGGCCAAAAGATGTTGATGTTTCTTACTACTCCGAAAATGCTACCGTTTACAATGCAACGCAGGAAAAAGCCGGCATCTATAAGATATATAATACACGCAACTATTGCAGAAGCGAGGCCGCCGAAGTATTGGTTAAAGTAACGCCGCCAGCTGTAAAATGTACCATACCCGATAATGTTATAAGGTTTAACGGCCTGGGTTACGACTTAAAGTACAACAATACGTATTGCGGCGGAAGCCATAGTAACGATAATAAATTTTCAATTTCAGGCGGCAACAGCCAAAGCGATTTTGAGCTGTTTTTTGGAACTGCCACAAGGCCAACCTCAGCCAGGTCTTATCCTATATCAAGCAAAAGCTTATCCTTTATGGGAGCCGATGAAGTTATGATACGCGTACTGCTTGGCGGCAGGTGGTATTACCCTTCATCTGAGGAAAAAGGCCGTGTAAACGTAACCATTGAGAACGGAAATTTGGTGGCTACTTTCTGCGATATGAAGTTTTACGGCGATTTTACGCTAACCGGCAGCGGCAGGCTTATTTGCAGGCAATAATTAACATTGGCTGGTTAAAAAATAGCTTCGCACACGCAACGTTTCTATTTTATATTAGCGCATAATTTACATTGCTGTAATTAATGTTACAGTGCATAATTCAAGGCCAGTCTACTAGATTATAATTTAATATATTTAATCAGGCCATCTGCAATTGTTACTTTTATTGAGCTGATTGTATAATAAAGGAGTAATCATTAATTTGATTGCTCCTTTTTTTCTTTTCGAAAGGTTTTGTAATTTGTTATTAGAGTAATGCCTTGGGGCTTATGAAATGTGTCAGTCCACTAACGCCAACTTTTAGTATTTGCTAATAGACACGAATCAAATCTTCACGCAATCCGCACCGAAATTATTACAGAAATTTGACAAGAAAATCCTTAACAAAATGATATTGAATTTACATATATGCCTTAACCAAAAAATGCTTTGCGTTTTAATACACAAAGCATTTTAAGGCTATAATATATATGCGCTATTTGGTTTCTTCGGGCGTTTCTACAGGTTTCATTTCAGTTTTGTCTTCATCACAAGGGTTGCCGGTTTCAATTTCCTCAACTTCATCAGCAATTTCTATAGGTATATGAATGGATTTGCCGCTTTTTTCCATCGCTATCTGGGCTTCACGCATCATGCCTTCCGCATCACGAAAGCCTGTAACCATGTGTACTACCTCTCTCTTTTCATTTAAATAAACCATGGTTGGCACGCTTGTAACGCCCCAGCTTGTTGCCCGCTGGTGCTGAATGAAATCTTTTGCATCAAAACGTACATTTACAAACGCATTGTTGTAAAAACCGCCAAGTTTAGGGCTGCGCAAACTGGTTTCCATCCGCCGGCAGGCGCTGCAATAATCCGCGCCAACGTAAATAAAAATAAGTTTTTCTTTTGCGGTAGCCTCTTTGCAAATGTAACGCCAGGCCAGCTCGTTGAATTTTATTTTCTGTTGTTTCTCATTTCCAACGGTATACGCCTGTAACGTAAATGCCAATCCAATTAATACAAGCCTTAAAGGCCACTTACCCAAAACCATAATAGAGGTTATTTAATGTAATATAAAGATACGGATAATTACCTTAACTGATGCGCAATTTTGGGTAGGTGCTTACGCATGTAATATTTTGCTGCAAAGTTTAGTTTTTAACATATAAAAACAAAGCCCGGTGCATATAATATGTTGTCTATGAGATTTTTTGTGGATGCTTTTTGTTTAGATCGGTACATTTGTTGGCTTTTCTGTCAGGTAAGGTTTCTGTAATACTGTAATTGGAAGGTTATTGTTTTGCCATGGCTTCCTGCGCTTCTTTCAGCATGCCTTCTGCATTTAAAAAGCCCTCTTTTTTATGAATCACTTTACGGTTCTTATCCAGGAAAACCATAGCTGGTACACTGGTAACACCCCAGTTGCTTGCGCGGTAGTGCTGTATAAAGTTTTCAGCGTCGAAATTTGTACTGACAAAGTTCTTATTGTAAAACTCACCCACTTTACCATCCTGCAGCACTCGCTTCATCTTTCTGCTGGCGGAGCAGTAATCGCCGGTTACGAGTACAAATATCATTTTATCTTCCGTTTTGGCGGCTTTGCCAATCTCGCTCCATCCGTTTTCTCTGAATTTTATTTTCTTATCGCTTGTAAAAGACTGGAACAAAAATGCTGTGCTTAATAATAGTGCAAAAAATATCTTTGACATAATAATATTAAATTTAGGTATTGTAATTAATTAATAGTTAAATGGTTAGTTTGTGATATTGCAATTTTCACTTTACAAAAGCAATGATGTGATAATATTATTATTGGTTGGGGAAGGGTGAAAAAAAATCCAAATACTGATTTAACCGGAGAATATTCCTGTCGCTAAAAGTTAAATGCACCAATAGGATTATTACGAATAATTGACGATTATAGTAAGCTTAAGCATTTGCGGAATATATTGCAAAACCCTGAATGAGCGGCACAAATGGGCAAATTGCAAAGCCAGTAAAGGCGACTAATTTATGAAATCCATATATACAAGCCTGAAAAAATGCTTTACTAGCGTGAAAGCTGATTAAATCCTGAACCACACTGTCCAAAGTACTAACAAACCTGGAACAACTCCGATTATAAACAAAAGCAATAGCGCTATAAAATGAATAAGTTGATTGTGGACGATTTGTTCTTTTAACAAATAAGCAATAAATGTTATAACTATCAGAATTACTTCTATTATAGAGCACGCCGATATTACAATCCCAACATTAGAATGACCATCTGGCATACGCTTAAGAAATTCATCAGATCCATACTTCAACTTGGATAATCCAAGCGGAAGTAAAATTACAATAACCAGTAAAGGCCAAAAGTTAATCTGGCGAAGTCTTTGTTTAAAATCTTGAGATTCATTTTAATAAGGCATCATATATATAATCCACTAAAAATGCTTTGGCAAACTAATAGTTTCTCCAAGAAAGCTGCCATAATTATAGTTTTATAGATTTCATAAAAAAGAATGAGCAGCATTTAAGCTTACAGCGAAGCATTTTACAGCAATTCTATATGGGTATTGGTAAATACCAGAATGGCAATTAGGAAATTTATTAAAAGGCCGGCTTAAATAATACAGGAATATACATTGCTATTCAGCGCCATTGGATTTCTGCTTTGCCTTGGCTGGATTATTCATTTCCAGGGCTGTTTTAGCTTCGCTAATCATACCGTTAGCATCCTGGTAACCTTGAGAAATATAAACTACTTCCCTGTTTTTAGTTAAAAAAACCAAGGCTGGGATACTGGAAACGCCCCAATTGCTGGCTCTGTAATATTGTGTTGGGTTTTGCGCATCAAAAGTTGTGCTTACAAAATTATTGTTGTAGAACTCACACACTTTTGGTTCAGATACCACACGATTCATTTTTTTGCTGGTTGGGCAGTATTTGCCGGTTACCAGTACAAAAATCATCTTGTTTTGAGACCTGGCAGATCTTCCAATATCTATCCAGCTGTATTTCCTGAATCTTAACCGCCTGTCGGCCGTAAAAGCGCACGATAGCATAATAAGCAGCGTAATAGCTGCAAAATATACAACCAGGTTTTTACGCAAAAAACACATTCTTTTAATTTTTAAAGAATAAAATTAATTGTTCTATCCATTTAATTTTCAGTGTATAAATTTAAGTAATTTTTATCATAAAGCTTTGATATTCTTATGGTTTAGGCTTCTAAGGAGTTTGTAGCTTATAAAATATCTGTTTATTTGATGCAGGAAGGGTTTTTGTAATTATTTTTAATAATATTTTAATTTTAGACTGCGGCAGGATATTTAAATTGACCTTATGCCGATTCCCGGTTTTCCGCCTAAAACCCTTACTTTTGTACTAAATTTCACAATAACGTATGCATTTCGAATATAACGAGAACCAGAAAATGATTGCCGAAACCATCCGCGATTTTGGCGACAAGCACATCCGCCCGAATATGATGGAATGGGATGAAACACAGCATTTTCCTGTTGACCTTTTTAAAGAACTTGGCAAACTGGGCATGATGGGTGTTTTGGTTCCTGAAGAATATGGCGGTAGTGGTTTGGGTTACTTTGAATATGTTACAGTAATTGATGAAATTTCCAGGATAGATCCGAGCATTGGTTTGTCCGTTGCGGCGCACAACTCACTTTGCACGGGCCATATTATGCAATTTGGTAACGAGGAGCAAAAACGTAAATGGCTGCCTAAACTGGCTACCGCCGAATGGATTGGCGCATGGGGATTAACCGAGCCGAACACCGGCAGCGATGCAGGAAATATGCAAACTGTTGCACACAGAGACGGTGACGACTGGATAATTAACGGCGCAAAATGCTGGATAACGCACGGTAAAAGCGGCGATGTTGCAGTTGTAATAGTACGTACCGGCGAAAAAGGCGACAGCCATGGCATGACAGCTTTTGTTGTTGAACGCGGAACACCGGGCTTTAACGCAGGCCGCAAAGAAAATAAGCTGGGCATGCGTGCGTCAGAAACCACCGAAATGATCTTTGACAATTGCCGGATACCAAACGCCAATATGCTTGGTAAAGAAGGTGATGGTTTTATACAGGCGATGAAAGTACTTGATGGCGGAAGAATTTCTATTGCAGCTTTAAGTTTAGGAATTGCACGCGGTGCTTACCTGGCATCTGTTAAATATGCGCAGGAGCGTCACCAGTTCAACCAGCCAATTGCTAATTTCCAGGGTATTTCCTTTAAACTGGCGGATATGGCTACGGAGATTGACGCATCTGAATTATTAATTATGCAGGCAGCTGATCTGAAGAACCGTGGCGAAAAAGTAACCAAGGAATCGGCCATGGCGAAGTATTATGCTTCTGAAGTTTGTGTACGCGTTTCTACAGATGCCGTGCAGATCTTTGGCGGCTACGGTTATACAAAAGATTTCCCGGTAGAGAAATTTTACCGCGACAGCAAGCTTTGTACAATAGGAGAGGGCACCAGCGAAATACAGAAACTGGTAATTGCCAGGGAAATTTTAAGATAAAAGAAACATTTTTTATAAGAATTACGTATATTTGCAAGCTAAAATTAAACTAAATACTAAAAAGATTTCCCAACGGATATGATTAAAGTTACTGTAAAAGAAAACGAATCTATAGACAAGGCACTGAAGCGTTTTAAGAAGAAGATGGAGAAGACCGGCACTTTAAAAGAGTATCGTAACCGCCAGTATTTTACTAAAGATTCGGTAACAAGACGTAACCAGATCGGTAAAGCAAAGTACAAGCAGACCTTTGCTGATAACCAGGAATAGATTTTAAAGCCTTTTAATATTGTAAATACTTTTCTCGTAATGAGTAAGCTTGCGCAATTTGCAGATTACCTACAAAACGAGAGAAGATATTCGAAGCATACAGGAACTGCCTATGTTAATGACGTAGCGCAGTTTTTTGCATTTCTGCAAGTTCAGTACTCCGTAGCGGATGAATCGGTTGTAAAACCTGCTATGGTAAAATCGTGGATCTACGAGCAAACCCAGCAAAAGCTCAGCGCCCGCAGCATTAACCGTAAACTGGTTGCGCTTAATACTTTTTATAAGTTCCTGCTCAGGAGCGGAGCTGTAGCAATAAACCCAATGGCTGCAATACAAAGTGTTAAAACAGAGAAAAGGCTTTTTCAATGGCTTACAGAAACAGAAACAAACCATTTATTCGATAATGAATATATAGAATTCCCCGACGATTTTTATGGTCAACGGGATAAGCTTATCCTCGAGCTGCTATATGGTACGGGGATGCGTTTGAGCGAGCTAATATCATTGCAAGAGAAAAATATAAATCTGGCCGAATCATGTATTAAAGTTACAGGAAAGCGTAATAAAGAGCGCATTATACCTGTTCCCGCGCAAACTGCCGAGGCAATTCATATATACCTGCAGCAAAAAATGCTTTATGGATTTACCAGTACAACATTACTGGTAACCGATAAAGGTCAGCCGCTTTACCCCATGTTTGTGAACCGTGCAGTAAAAAAATACATAAGCATGGTAAGCAGCATTCAAAAAAACAGTCCGCATGTTTTGCGCCATACATACGCTACGCACCTGCTGAACAATGGCGCGGAAATTAATGCTATTAAAGAATTGCTCGGCCATGCTAACCTTGCCGCCACGCAAATTTATACCCACAACTCAATAGAAAGATTAAAAACTATTTACAAACAAGCCCATCCCAAGGGTTAAAACTTACATTTTTATGAGAATCAGCATACAAACCAACAATGTAGAAACAAGCGCGCAGCTCCAGGATTCCATTAAAGCAAAAGTAGGCAAGCTGGAACATTATTATGAAAATATAGTAGATGCAATAATATACCTGCATGATGGCGTAACGCATAAAGAGCTGGAAATAAAACTTATAGTACGTAACGATACTTTATTTGTGCGCGAAAGCGGCGAAACTTTCCAGGCGGCATTGGATGTAGCTGTAGATACCATGAAGCGCCAGATAAAAAAATACAAGGAAACAACGCTGCAAAAATAATTTCGAAAAAATATTTCACATTTAAAATATTTAAATTTAACTTTGCAGTCCTTTAACGAAGGAACGAGAGAATAGCTCTTTAAATACTGAATTAATTCTGTATAAAAAGTATAGAAGCCGGTGTAGCTCAGCTGGCCAGAGCGGCTGATTTGTAATCAGCGGGTCGGCGGTTCGAATCCGTCCATCGGCTCTCTTTTTTAAAGGAAACTGGGGAGATACCAGAGTGGCCAAATGGGACGGACTGTAAATCCGTTGCGCAAGCTTCGAAAGTTCGAATCTTTCTCTCCCCACACGTAGGTTTTTTATAATAGGTTTTGAGCATTGTACAATCTGTTACAGTACAATGTAAGCTTCCTTCCAAACTCAAAACAGGATTATAAAACAACAGTTAGCAACTTAACTGAAGTAAATGAATGTGAGAAATCATTTACAGCAGGTAAAATATATAGAATACAAAAAGCGGGAGTAGCTCAGTTGGTAGAGCATCAGCCTTCCAAGCTGAGGGTCGCGGGTTCGAGTCTCGTCTCCCGCTCATAAAGGCCAGGATGAACCAGTGAGTGATTCAAGCTTTAGGTATTTTTACGCTGTTGGGCATATGCCAGCCGATCTTAAAACACATAAAGCCGATGTAGCTCAGCTGGTAGAGTACGTCCTTGGTAAGGACGGGGTCACGGGTTCAAGTCCCGTCATTGGCTCAGATAAAAATTTAACAACCTTAACACAATCTTTTAATTTTTAAACGTCATGGCAAAAGAAAAATTTGAAAGAACGAAACCCCACGTTAACATTGGGACGATAGGCCACGTAGACCACGGTAAAACTACCCTGACTGCAGCCATAACGCACGTTCTGTCAAAAAAAGGATTCGCTCAAACAAGATCGTTCGATTCTATCGATAACGCTCCTGAAGAAAAAGAAAGAGGTATTACTATCAATACTTCACACGTAGAGTACGAAACGGATAACCGTCACTACGCACACGTTGACTGCCCAGGTCACGCTGACTACGTTAAGAACATGGTTACAGGTGCTGCACAAATGGATGGCGCAATCCTTGTAGTTGCTGCAACTGACGGCCCAATGCCACAAACACGTGAGCACATTCTTCTTGCACGCCAGGTAGGTGTTCCTCGTTTGGTTGTGTTTATGAATAAAGTTGATATGGTTGACGATCCTGAACTTCTTGACCTTGTTGAGATGGAAATCCGCGATCTTCTTTCATTCTATGATTTTGATGGCGACAATACTCCGGTAATCCGTGGTTCTGCTTTAGGTGGCTTGAACGACGATCCGAAATGGGCTGATACCATCAATGAACTAATGAGCGCAGTTGATGAGTATATTCCAATTCCTCCACGTTTGGTTGACTTGAAATTCGCTATGTCAGTTGAGGACGTATTCTCTATCACTGGTCGTGGTACTGTTGCTACCGGCCGTATCGAAAGAGGTGTAATCAACTCAGGTGAAGCTGTTGAGATCGTTGGTTTCAACGAAGATCCGTTGAAATCTACAGTAACTGGTGTTGAGATGTTCCGTAAAATTCTTGACCGTGGTGAAGCTGGCGATAACGTAGGTTTATTATTACGTGGTATCGAGAAAGAAGCTATCCGTCGTGGTATGGTTGTTTGCGCTCCAGGCTCAATCAAGCCTCACACCGAGTTTAAAGCTGAGATCTACGTACTTAAGAAAGAAGAAGGTGGCCGTCACACGCCGTTCTTCAACAAATACCGTCCACAGTTCTACTTCCGTACTACAGACGTAACAGGCGAAATTTCATTACCTGAAGGTGTTGAAATGGTAATGCCTGGCGATAACATCACAATCAATGTGAAACTTATTGCTCCTGTTGCGATGGAAAAAGGTCTTCGTTTCGCGATTCGTGAAGGTGGCCGTACAGTAGGTGCAGGTCAGGTAACTGAAATTGTAAAATAATTTTATTTTAATATTATACTGAATGGCTGCTAAAACCGGCCATTCAGTTATTTAGGGGTGTAGTTCAAGGGTAGAATAGCGGTCTCCAAAACCGTTGATGGGAGTTCGAATCTCTCCACCCCTGCATAAATTTGAAAGCCAATGCTGGAAAAAATTAGAAATTCGCTGCAACTGACAACCGAGGAACTGGTGAATAAAGTAACCTGGCCTACCTGGGATGAATTACAAAGTAGCGCAATAGTTGTATTAGTGGCCTCGCTGATAATTGCTTTGCTGGTGTTTCTGGTTGATTCCGGATTTGAAACCCTGTTTGAGTATTTCTATCAAATTACACAATAAGGTTTTAACACATGGGCGAATTTAAATGGTATGTTGTACGCGTAATTTCCGGCCAGGAAAAAAAAATTAAAGCATACATTGAATCTGAACTGAAAAGGGAAGGCCTGGAAGAGAATGTAAGCCAGATACTTATCCCTATGGAAAAAGTTGTTCAGCTTAAGAACGGAAAAAAAATAACCAAGGAGAGAAATTACTATCCCGGTTATATTATGATAGAGGCGAATCTCGAAGGCGAAATGGTTCACATTATTAAAAATGTACTGGGTGTAGTAGGCTTTTTAGGCTCAAAAGACAACCCGGAACCATTGAGAACTTCGGAGATCAACAGAATGTTAGGCCGTGTTGATGCGCTTAACGAATCGGGCGACAATATAGAAGTGCCTTACCTGGTTGGTGAACCTGTAAAAGTTATCGATGGACCGTTCAACGGCTTCAGCGGGGTTATTGAGGAGATTAACGAAGAGAAAAAGAAGCTTAAGGTTATAGTTAAAATATTTGGCCGTAGAACGCCGCTTGAGCTGAATTATATACAGGTAGAAAAAGAGTAATTATATAAATTGCTGCACGCTTAACATATATAGTATTGTTAAAAAATACTTTACAGTAGGCAGGCAGTTGTCAAACTAAAAACAAAAATGGCTAAAGAAGTAACAGGTTTTATCAGGCTACAGGTTAAAGGTGCAGCAGCCAACCCTTCGCCGCCAATTGGTCCTGCGCTTGGTTCAAAAGGTGTAAACATCATGGAGTTCTGCAAGCAATTCAATGCCAGGACTCAAGACCGTGCAGGTAAAGTTTTGCCTGTAGTAATTACAGTTTACAGCGATAAATCTTTCGAGTTTATCATTAAAACTCCACCGGTTGCAGTACAGTTGCTGGAAGTATCAAAAATTAAAGGTGGTTCTGCACAGCCAAACCGTAATAAAGTAGGCTCTGTAAACTGGGAACAGGTAAGAGCTATTGCTGAAGATAAAATGCCCGATCTCAACGCATTTACAGTAGAATCTGCAATGCGCATGGTTGCAGGTACTGCAAGAAGCATGGGAATTACAGTTTCCGGAAACGCACCTTGGAACGAATAAAAATAAAAGAAGTGAGTAAGCTGACAAAAAACAGAAAAGCAATTATAAGTAAGCTGGATCCAACGAGGAATTATACCCTTGTTGAGGCAGCTTCCCTGGTAAAGGATCTTACTTTTACAAAATTTGATGCTTCAGTTGATATCGATATCCGTTTAGGTGTTGATCCTCGTAAAGCAAATCAAATGGTTCGTGGTACAGTGGCGTTGCCGCATGGTACTGGCCGTTCGCTACGTGTACTTGCACTTGTTGCATCCGATCGTGAAGCTGAGGCATTGGAAGCAGGAGCAGATTTCGCTGGATTGGACGATTATCTGAAACAGATAGAAGGCGGCTGGACCGATATTGATGTAATTATTACTACGCCAGATGTTATGCCGAAGCTTGGCCGTTTAGGCAGGGTTTTAGGTCCACGCGGTTTAATGCCAAACCCTAAAGCAGGTACTGTAACAACCGAGGTTGGTAAGGCTGTAAGAGAAGTTAAAGCAGGTAAAATTGACTTCAAAGTTGATAAATACGGTATTATCCATGCTTCAATCGGCCGTGTAAGTTTTACTCCACAGCAGATCATTGAGAACGCGAGCGAAATTATTAATACAGTAAGCCGTTTAAAGCCGGCCGCTGCAAAAGGCGCTTACTTTAAAAGCATTACACTTTCAAGCACAATGAGTCCCGGTGTAGCGGTTGATTCAAAATCAATAGCGGGTTTATAATAAAATTATGAGACGAGAAAATAAAGAAGAAATAGTAAATGCTTTAAGTGAAGCATTTACCGCCTCAAAGAATTTTTACGTAGCAGATATCTCTACTTTATCGGTAAACCAGACAAACGCATTACGCAGGTTATGCTTTGAGCGTGGTGTTACATTACAGGTAGTAAAAAATACGCTGATTGAAAAAGCGCTCGAAAAAGCAAACATACAGGCCGATGGTTTAGTGGAAACATTAAAAGGTCCTTCATCAGTAATGTTTGCGGATAATTCAAAATCGCCTGCAAAACTTATAAAAGAGTTCCGTGCAAGCCATCCGAAACCTGTTTTAAAGGCTGCTTATATTGAGGAATCTTTATATGTTGGTGATGAGAATCTTGACATGTTAATCACTCTGAAATCTCGCGAAGAACTTATTGCTGATGTTGTTGCAATATTGCAATCACCAATCAAAAATGTTGTTAGCGGCCTGAAATCAGGCGGAAACAAGATTGCAGGTATCTTAAAAACCTTGTCTGAAAAGACTGAAGCATAATATAATTTTTTGTTAAATCCTTTGTATCTAAATATCTCTTAAAATTTTTTTAAAATGGCAGACGTTAAAGCAATTGCTGAACAACTTGTAAACCTTACTGTAAAAGAAGTAAACGAGTTAGCCCAAATCCTTAAAGATGAATATGGCATTGAGCCTGCAGCTGCTCCAGCAGTTATGATGGCTGGTGGCGGTGGTGGAGCTGCAGAAGCTGCACCAGCTGAAAAAACTGAGTTCGATGTAATTTTAAAAGCACCAGGCGGCGCTAAACTTAATGTGGTTAAATTGGTAAAAGATCTTACCGGCTTAGGCTTGAAAGAAGCTAAAGACCTGGTAGATACTGCTCCTAAACCAGTGAAAGAAGGCATCTCTAAAGACGAGGCTGAGAGCATCAAAGCTAAGTTGGAAGAAGCCGGTGCTGAAGTTGAGTTGCGGTAATCTGCATTTTAACAGCCCAGCAGCATAGGAAGACCTGATCCCAAAGTAATTGGGACCAGGTCTATTCCCATTTATATACTTCCATATATTGTTTAATTAAAAAATACTTCCTTGATTAAAACAAATAAGAACGGCAGAATCAATTTTGCCAAGATAGAAAATCCTCTCGATTATCCTGATTTCCTGGAAGTTCAATTACAGTCATTCGTTGATTTCTTTCAGCTTGAAACATCAGCTGAAGGTAGAAAAAACGAAGGATTATTCAAGGTATTTGCTGAAAACTTCCCAATTACAGATGCCAGGGGCCTTTTCGTTTTAGAATTTCTTGATTATTTTGTTGACCCGCCAAAATACAGCATTGATGAGTGTATTGAGCGTGGCTTAACATATAGCCTTGCCTTAAAAGCAAAGCTGCGTTTGTACTGTACCGATGCCGAACATGAAGATTTTGAGCCTATGGTTCAGGATGTTTATTTAGGTACAATACCTTACATGACTCCGCGTGGAACCTTTGTTATAAACGGCGCAGAACGTATCATCGTTTCTCAGTTACATCGTTCACCTGGTGTTTTCTTCAGCCAGACCTTCCATACCAATGGTACACGTTTATATTCCGCACGTGTTATTCCTTTTAAAGGTTCATGGATGGAGTTTGCTACGGATGTAAACAACGTAATGTTCGCTTACATCGACCGTAGAAAGAAATTCCCAGTAACCACACTTTTGCGCGCAATCGGCTTCGAGTCTGACAAAGATATTTTACAGATATTCGGCCTGGCTGAAGAGGTTAAAGTATCAAAAGCGAAATTAAAAACACTCGTTGATCGTAAGCTTGCTGCACGCGTTTTACGTAAATGGATTGAAGATTTCGTTGACGAAGATACAGGTGAAGTTGTCTCTATCGAAAGAAATGAGATAATACTTGAGCGTGATACGATTTTAAGAGATGATCATATTGATTTAATAATAAATGCCAATGTTAAAAGCATTATTCTTCATCGTGAAGATATGGATGCGAATGACTTTGAGATCATTTATAATACTTTACAAAAGGATCCATCGAACTCTGGCAAAGAGGCATTGGAGCACATCTATCGCCAGTTGCGTAACGCAGATCCACCTGATGAAGAAACTGCGCGTGGCATTATCGAGCGTTTGTTCTTCTCAGACAAACGTTATGACCTGGGTGAAGTTGGCCGTTACAGGATCAACAAGAAGCTGGGGCTTAACTCATCATCTGATGTTAGGGTATTAACGCATGATGATATTATCTCCATCATTAAATATCTTATTGAGTTAAGTAACAGTAAGGCAGATGTGGATGATATTGACCACTTGAGTAACAGGCGTGTACGTACAGTTGGTGAGCAATTATACGCACAGTTTGGTGTGGGTCTTGCACGTATGGCGCGTACCATTCGTGAGCGTATGAACGTACGTGATAACGAGGTTTTTACTGCAACGGATCTGATTAACTCAAGAACACTTTCTTCCGTTATAAACTCATTCTTCGGTACAAACCAGCTATCTCAGTTCATGGATCAAACCAATCCGCTTGCTGAGATTACGCATAAGCGAAGAATGTCTGCACTTGGCCCTGGTGGTCTTTCTCGCGAAAGAGCTGGTTTCGAGGTTCGTGACGTTCACTATACACATTATGGCCGTTTATGTACTATCGAAACGCCTGAAGGTCCGAATATCGGTTTGATTTCTTCTCTTTCAGTTTATGCTAAAATAAATAGCATGGGCTTTATAGAAACGCCATACCGCAGAGTAGAAGAAGGTAAAATTCAATTAAATGCTCCTGTTGAGTATTTAAGTGCAGAGGAAGAAGATGATAAGGTAATTGCGCAGGCAAATGCCAAATTCGATTCGAGTGGCAATTTTGTTAATGATAAAGTTAAAGCGCGCCAGAGTGGTGACTTCAACATCGTGGATCCGAATGACCTTGGATACATGGATGTCTCGCCAAACCAGATCGTATCAATTGCTGCATCCTTAATTCCTTTCCTTGAGCATGATGATGCCAACCGTGCGCTCATGGGCTCGAACATGCAGCGCCAGGCGGTTCCTTTATTGCGTCCGCAGGCGCCGATTGTTGGAACAGGTATCGAAGGTCGTATTGCTGAAGATTCGAGAGCGCTGATTATTGCAGAAAATGATGGCGTTATTGATTATGTAGATGGATTTAAAATTGTAGTGCGTTATGATCGTGATGAGACAACTCGTTTGCTCGATTTCGATACAGATGTGCGTACTTACAATCTGGTAAAATACAGAAGAACAAACCAGAACTCATGCGTAAACCTGAAGCCAATTGTTAAAAAAGGCCAGAAGGTGAAAAAAGGAGAAGTACTTTGCGATGGTTTCGCTACTGAAAAAGGCGAGCTGGCACTGGGCCGTAACATGACTGTTGCGTTCATGCCGTGGCAAGGTTACAACTTTGAGGATGCGATTGTAATTTCTGAGAATGCTGTACGTGATGACTGGTTTACATCTATACATATTACAGAATATGAAATGGATGTACGCGATACGAAGCGCGGTATGGAGGAGTTTACAAACGATATTCCTAACGTAAGCGAAGAAGCTACCCGTAACCTGGATGAAAATGGCTTGATACGTATTGGTGCTGAAGTTAAAGAAGGCGATATTCTTATTGGTAAAATTACACCAAAAGGTGAGTCTGAGCCTTCGCCTGAAGAAAAACTTCTCCGTGCAATATTTGGTGAAAAAGCTGGTGACGTAAAAGATGTATCGCTTCGTATTCCACCAAGCGGCGGCGGAATTGTAATCAGTAAAAAACTTTTCGAAAGAGCTAAAAAGGAAAAAGGCTCTAAAGAAAAGGATAAAGCGCTGTTTACAAAGCTTGATACTGAGCACAGGAAAAACCTGGGCGATATTAAAGAGCAGTTAATTAATAAATTACTGGTTGTTATTGATGGCAAAACATCAAACAGTGTAACCAATGTTTTCAACGAGGAGTTGTTGCCGAAAGGTACAAGATTCAACCAGAAAACGCTGGCGAAGCTTGAGTTCAACGAGATTGAGCCGAACAACTGGACCAATGATAATGACAAGAACCAGCTCGTAAAAGGTATCATCCAGAATTACAAAACTAAGGTAAATGAAGAAATTGCACGTTACAAGCGTGAGCAGTTTGCTTTAACCATTGGTGATGAGTTACCAACCGGCGTACTTAAGCTGGCTAAAGTTTATGTTGCAGAAAAACGTAAGCTTAAAGTTGGTGATAAAATGGCAGGCCGCCACGGTAACAAAGGTGTTGTTGCCAAAATTGTACCTTCGGCAGATATGCCATTCCTTGAGGATGGAACTCCGGTAGATATCGTATTGAACCCGCTTGGTGTACCATCGCGTATGAACCTTGGACAGATATACGAAACTGTACTTGGCTGGGCTGGCTTAAAGTTAGGTTTGAAATTCGCAACGCCTATTTTTGATGGTGCTACTGAAGGCGAAATAGATCATTATATCAGCGAGGCAGGCTTACCTAAAAACGGTAAAACTTATTTGTTTGATGGTTTAACCGGCGAGCGTTTCGATCAGCCAACCACAGTAGGTGTTATTTACATTCTGAAGCTGAGCCACATGGTGGATGATAAGATGCACGCACGTTCAATAGGTCCATACTCATTAATTACACAGCAGCCGCTTGGTGGTAAATCACAGTTCGGTGGCCAGCGTTTTGGTGAGATGGAGGTTTGGGCACTCGAAGCATTTGGTGCATCCAACATACTCCAGGAAATGTTAACGATCAAATCTGATGATATCATCGGCCGTGCGAAGACTTACGAAGCCATTGTTAAGGGAGATAATCTTCCTGAGCCTGGCATTCCGGAGTCCTTCAACGTATTGCTGAATGAGCTGAAAGGTTTGGCACTTGACATTAAACTAGACTAAAGCATTTTTTTGAGGTTGCATATATGGAATTGGTTTAGAAAGTTGAAAAGTTGCAAGGTTGAAAGGTTTCTGCGCATCGCGGCAACTTTACAACCTTGCAACCTTACAACTTTCAAACTGAACAAAAGCATTTTTCAGCAAAACCATATATGCAGCTTCATTATAATATTTCCAAATTCATAAATTAATTATGGCTTTAAAGAAGGAAAAAACTAAGCTGCAAAGCGATTTCAAACAGGTTTCTATTGGTTTGGCTTCTCCGGAGATCATGTTAGAGTGGTCCAATGGCGAGGTTACAAAACCGGAAACTATAAATTACCGTACGTTCAAGCCCGAGATGGGCGGACTTTTCTGCGAACGTATTTTTGGTCCGGTAAAGGACTACGAATGCCATTGCGGAAAGTACAAGCGTATCCGTTACAAAGGTATTGTTTGCGACCGTTGTGGTGTTGAAGTTACAGAGAAACGTGTACGTCGTGAAAGATTAGGCCACGTAAATCTTGTTGTACCGGTAGCGCACATTTGGTATTTTAAATCTTTACCGAATAAAATTGGTTATCTTCTAGGTTTACCTGCCAAAAAACTAGAGCTTATCGTTTATTATGAGCGATATATAGTTGTTCAGCCGGGTGTAAAATCAGAAGATGGCGTTTCATACCTGGATTTCTTAACTGAAGAAGAGTACCTGGATATCCTGGAATCGCTTCCGAAGGAAAACCAGATGCTGGATGATACAGATCCAAACAAATTCATCGCTAAAATGGGCGGTGATGCATTGATCGATCTTTTAGGACGTTTGAATCTTGATGATCTTTCTTACGCATTGCGTAACCAGGCTTATCACGAAACTTCTCAGCAACGTAAAAATGAAGCACTTAAGAGGCTTAAAGTAATTGAAAGTTTCCGTGGTGCCAATACACGTTTTGAGAATAAGCCTGAGTGGATGATCATCAAAGTTCTTCCAGTTATTCCCCCGGAATTGCGTCCATTGGTTCCGCTTGATGGCGGCCGTTTTGCATCTTCGGATCTTAACGACCTTTACAGAAGGGTAATTATCCGTAACAACCGTCTGAAAAGACTTATAGAAATAAAAGCGCCTGAAGTAATTTTACGTAATGAAAAGCGTATGCTCCAGGAAGCGGTGGATTCATTATTTGATAACTCACGTAAGGCGAACGCGGTAAAAACAGAAGGTAATCGTCCTTTGAAATCTTTAAGTGATATGCTTAAAGGTAAGCAGGGCCGTTTCCGTCAGAACTTATTAGGTAAGCGTGTTGACTATTCCGGTCGTTCGGTTATTGTGGTAGGTCCATGGCTGAAAATGCATGAGTGCGGTTTGCCTAAAAATATGGCTGCCGAGTTATTCAAGCCGTTTATCATCCGCAAGCTTATAGAAAGAGGTATTGTAAAAACAGTAAAATCTGCGAAGAAAATAGTTGACCGTAAGGATCCTGTAATCTGGGAGATTCTGGAGTATGTATTGAAAGGACATCCTGTTCTCCTCAACCGTGCCCCAACACTCCACAGGTTAGGTATCCAGGCCTTCCAGCCGAAACTGGTAGAAGGTAAAGCAATTCAGCTTCACCCGTTGGTTTGCCAGGGTTTCAACGCCGACTTTGACGGTGACCAGATGGCGATTCACGTTCCGCTTGGTAACGCTGCCGTGCTGGAAGCCCAGTTATTGATGCTTGCATCGCATAACATTCTTAACCCAGCCAACGGTAACCCGATTTCGGTTCCGTCTCAGGACATGGTTTTGGGATTATATTATATGACAAAAGGCCGCAGAGGCACTGCAGAAAAACCGGTTAAAGGCGAAGGGCTTACCTTCTACAGTGCGGAAGAAGTGCTGATCGCCTATGATCAGAAACAAGTGGACCTGCATACTTTTGTTAAAGTTAAAACAAGGATACGGAACAATGAAACCGGAGAATTATCATCGGTATTGTTAGATACAACAGTTGGCCGCGTAATATTCAACCAGGTTGTACCGGAAGAAATGGGCTTCATCAACGAGTTGCTTTCTAAAAAAGCTTTACGTGATGTAATTACCCAGATCTATACAGTAACCGGTGTGGCACGTGCTGCAAGATTTCTTGATGATATTAAAGATCTTGGATTCCACTACGCGTTTAAAGGCGGTTTATCATTTAACTTATCTGATGTTGCTGTTCCTGCTGAAAAAGACAGGCTGATTGCAGAAGCGCAGGAAGAAGTAGATGAAATTACCGAGAACTATAACAACGGTTTCATAACAAACAATGAGCGTTACAACCAGGTAATTGACATCTGGACACGTATTACCAATCGCGTAACCGAGCAGTTATTGAGGCATTTATCAAGTGATGATCAAGGATTTAACTCGGTTTATATGATGCTTGATTCAGGCGCGCGTGGTTCTAAGGAGCAGATTCGTCAGCTTGGCGGAATGAGAGGCTTGATGGCGAAACCGCGTAAACACATTGGCGGTGGCGGTGCAGGTGAAATTATTGAGAACCCGATTATCGCGAATTTCAAAGAAGGATTATCGGTACTTGAGTACTTTATATCTACACACGGTGCGCGTAAAGGTCTTGCGGATACGGCTCTTAAAACTGCGGATGCGGGTTACCTTACTCGTCGTTTACATGATGTGGCGCAAGATGTAGTTGTACGTGAAAGAGACTGCGGTACATTAAGAGGATTGGTTATTACGGCTTTAAAAGATAATGAGGAAGTTGTTGAAACATTATTCGAGCGTATTTTAGGTCGTACCTGTCTTCATGATATCTATCATCCGTTAACAGGCGAATTATTGGCTGTTGCCGGTACCCAGCTTGATGAAGCTATTGCAACGCGCATTGACGAAAGCCCGATTGAGAATGTTGAGATCAGATCTGTTTTAACCTGCGAAACCCGCCACGGTACCTGCGAAAAATGTTACGGGCGTAACCTTGCAAGCGGCCGTATGGTTCAGCAGGGCGAAGCTGTTGGTGTAATTGCGGCACAATCAATCGGTGAACCAGGTACACAGCTTACACTTCGTACTTTCCACGTGGGTGGTACGGCTTCCAAGATTGCATCTGAAAGCCAGATTATAGCCAAATTTGAAGGTGTACTTGAGTTTGAGGGAATTACTACTGTACCATACCAGACAGAAGAAGGAATGGTTGATGTAGTGATTGGCCGATCAGGTGAGATACGTATTCTGGATAAGAATACAAATGCTTACCTTGTAACGAACAACATTCCTTATGGCTCACAGTTATTTGTACAACCAGGGCAGGCAGTAAGCAAAGGTGACCGTATTTGTGCATGGGATCCTTACAATGCTGTAATTCTTTCTGAATTCCCGGGTGTAACAAAATATGAGAATATTATTGAAGGCGTAACATATCGCGAAGAGGTGGATGAGCAAACCGGCCACAGGGAAAAGGTAATTACCGAAACACGTGATAAGACAAAGATAGCGACAGTTAAGATCCTTAATGCGGCTGGAGAGCAGCTACGCGAGTATAACTTACCGGTTGGTGCGCATATAATCGTAGAAGATAATTCTGAAGTTGTTGGTGGACAGGTAATTGTTAAAATTCCGCGTGCGACATCAAAAACACGAGATATCACAGGTGGTCTTCCAAGGGTAACAGAGCTTTTCGAAGCGCGTAACCCATCAAACCCGGCTGTAATTTCCGAGATTGACGGAACAGTATCGTTCGGAGGCATTAAGCGTGGTAACCGCGAAATCATGATCACTTCGAAAGATGGTGAAACTAAAAAGTACCTTGTGCCGCTTTCCAAGCACATCCTTGTTCAGGAAAACGACTTCGTACGTGCTGGTGATCCGTTATCCGATGGTGCAATCACGCCTGCAGATATTCTTAAGATCAAAGGTCCTTTCGCTGTGCAGCAATATATTTTGAATGGTATTCAGGAAGTATATCGTTTGCAGGGTGTTAAGATCAATGATAAGCACATAGAAGTAATTGTGCGCCAGATGATGCAGAAAGTACTTATAGATAATCCAGGAGATACAAGGTTCCTTGAAGGTGAGCCGGTAGATAAGTTTGAGGTAGATGCAGAAAATAATGAGATGTACGATAAAAAAATCGTTACAGAACCAGGTGATTCTGCTAACTTCAAAGCCGGACAAATTATCACAACAAGGCAACTGCGTGAGGAAAATTCTATCCTGAAACGAAAAGACAGAAAGCTGGTAGAGGCGCGCGATGCTATTGCCGCCACAACCAGTCCAATACTTCAGGGTATTACACGCGCGAGCTTGGGTACGCATAGCTTCCTTTCTGCGGCATCCTTCCAGGAAACCACCAAAGTGCTAAACGAAGCTGCAATTGGCGGTAAGGTTGATACTTTAATGGGACTGAAAGAAAATGTAATTGTGGGTCATCGAATACCGGCAGGTACCGGCTTACGCAAGTTCGAAAACATTATTGTTGGATCGCAGGAAGAATACGATAGCCTTGTAAATAACAAAATTTAATTTTTATTGCTATGGCTATTGAAAATGATGATGATGATAACAAAAATGCTAATCAGCTTAACATAGAGCTGCCACAGGATGTTGCAGAAGGCACGTATTCTAATCTGGCTATTATTACACATTCAAATACTGAATTTGTGATAGACTTTATACGCATAATGCCAGGAATGCCACAGGCTCGCGTAAAAGCCAGGATACTGCTAACTCCACAGCATGCTAAAAGGCTGCAAAAAGCTTTAACCGATAACATTGCGAAGTTTGAAGCATCAAACGGAAAAATAGAAGAAGGTAACAGTATGGAAGGATTCCCGATCCAATTCGGTGGCCCAACTGCTGAGGCTTAGTAAGTATTAAAAACTTTTATAAGGCTGCCATTTTTGGCAGCCTTTTTTTTAACTATTTTTTTCAAGTTATAAATATGGCAGAAAATATATTCATATATGCTTTTCCGTAAAAATACTTAAAATCCTGATAGTTAATAGTGTCAAAAAGCTAACTAAGACCTTCGAATCAAAAAAAACAAAATTGTTTAGTAAAAATAAAAAAAATTTTGGTAGGTATTAAAATATACTCTACCTTTGCACTTCCAAAAATAAAAAGAGGAACATAGTTTATTATGCCAACTATACAACAATTAGTAAGAAACGGCAGGCAGAATATTAAAAATAAGAGCAAATCGCCGGCGCTGGATGCATGTCCGCAAAAACGCGGTGTTTGTACTCGTGTATATACAACAACGCCTAAGAAACCAAATTCAGCAATGCGTAAAGTTGCAAGGGTTAGGCTTACAAATACAAAAGAAGTAAACGTTTATATTCCGGGTGAGGGTCATAACCTGCAGGAGCACTCAATTGTGCTGATCAGGGGTGGCCGTGTTAAAGATTTACCAGGTGTACGTTATCACATTATTCGTGGTGCGTTAGATACTGCAGGCGTTGAGAACAGGAAGCAAGGCAGGTCTAAGTACGGAACCAAACGTCCTAAAGTTAAAAAATCGTAAAGGTTAAGGAAATATACCATGAGGAAGACTAAACCAAAAAAGAGATACTTACTCCCGGACCCGCGTTACGGTGATACAGTATTAACGAAGTTCGTAAACAACATCATGTACGATGGTAAAAAAAGTACAGCATTTAATATTGTTTACGGAGCTTTAGATATAGTTGAGGCACGTACAAAGGAGAGCGGTATCGAAGTGTTTAGAAGAGCATTAGGTAATATTACTCCTGCCGTTGAAGTTGTTGCACGCCGTATTGGTGGTGCAACTTTCCAGATACCAAGTGAAATTCGTCCTGAGCGCAAAGTAGCAATGGGCATGAAATGGCTGATTCTTTATTCACGTAAGCGTAATGGTAAAACCATGGCTGATAAGCTTGCCGCAGAAGTTATGGCAGCAGCGAATAACGAAGGAGCTGCAGTAAAGAAGAAAGAAGATACACACCGTATGGCTGAAGCCAACAAGGCATTTTCACATTTTAGATTCTAATAGTAATGGCAAGTAAAGATTTAAGTTTTACCAGAAATATAGGTATTAGCGCACACATTGATGCAGGTAAAACTACAACAACCGAGCGTATTTTATACTATACTGGTATTACACACCGTATAGGTGAGGTGCATGAAGGTGCTGCAACAATGGACTGGATGGTTCAGGAGCAGGAGAGGGGAATTACCATTACTTCAGCTGCTACTAAATGTACATGGACTTACGCAAATAAGCCCTACACCATTAATATAATTGATACTCCAGGTCACGTTGACTTTACAGTTGAAGTAGAACGATCATTGCGTGTACTTGATGGAGCGGTTGCATTATTCAGTGCGGTTGATGGTGTTGAGCCACAATCTGAAACTGTATGGCGCCAGATGAATAAGTATAATGTTCCTCGATTAGGTTTCGTTAATAAAATGGACCGTGCAGGAGCAGACTTCTTCAATGTTGTTGATCAGATTAAAAGAATGCTCAATGGTAACCCTGTTGCATTGCAGGTTCCAATTGGCAACGAAGATAATTTCCGCGGTGTAGTTGATTTAATTACAAACCAGGCTATAATATGGGACGACGCATCCCAGGGAATGAAATACGATGTAATCGAAATTCCTGAAGACCTGAAAGACGAAGTTGCAGAACGTCGCCAGATGCTTGTTGAAGCAGTTGCTGAGTTTGATGATTCTTTATTAGAGAAGTTCTTTGATGATCCGGATAGTATTACGGAATCAGAAATGAAAGAAGCGATTCGTAAAGGAACTATCTCAATGAAGATTACTCCGATTTTATGTGGCTCTGCTTTTAAGAACAAAGGTGTACAAACTATGCTAAATGCAGTATGTGAGTACCTGCCTTCTCCACAGGATATGCCGCCAGTTGTAGGTATGAACCCGGATACTGAGGAAGAAGAAGTTCGCAATCATGATACAGAAGGGCCATTTACAGCCCTGGCATTTAAAATTGCCACAGACCCATTTGTAGGTAGGTTAGCATTCTTCAGGGTTTATAGTGGTTCATTAGATGCAGGTTCGTATGTTCTTAATGTAAGAACCGGTAAGAAAGAAAGAATTAGCCGTATATTCCAGATGCACGCAAACAAGCAGAATCCAATCGATAAAATTCAGGCTGGTGATATAGGTGCAGGCGTTGGATTTAAAGATATCAGAACTGGTGATACGCTTTGCGAGGAAAAGCATCCTATTGCACTTGAGAGCATGACTTTCCCTGAACCTGTAATTGGATTGGCAATAGAACCCAAAACTCAGGCGGATGTAGATAAATTAGGTACATCTTTAGCTAAGCTTGCTGAAGAGGATCCAACCTTTAGAGTTAAATCTGATGAAGAAACAGGACAAACTGTAATCAGCGGTATGGGTGAGCTACACCTCGAAATTATAGTTGACCGCTTGAAAAGAGAATTCAAGGTAGAATGTAACCAGGGTGCACCACAAGTTGCATACAAAGAAGCAATTACATCAAGTGTAACACACAGGGAAGTTTATAAGAAGCAATCCGGTGGCCGTGGTAAATTTGCAGATATATCTGTGGAAATAGGCCCGGGTGCAAGTGATAAGAAAGGACTTGAGTTCGTTAATGAAATCACAGGTGGAGCAATACCACGTGAGTTTATTCCAGCTGTACAGAAAGGTTTTGAAGCATCAATGTCAAATGGTGTACTTGCAGGTTATCCTCTAGATAGTATGAAAGTGAGATTGTTTGATGGTTCATTCCACGCAGTTGATTCAGATTCATTATCTTTTGAACTTGCGGCAAAAATGGCTTACCGCGAAGCTGCTAAAAAAGCTAAGCCGGTTTTACTTGAGCCAATAATGAGTGTTGAAGTTATCACTCCAGAAGAATACATGGGTGATGTTATGGGTGACCTAAACCGCAGACGTGGCCAATTGGAAGGTATTGACACAAGAGGTGACGGCCAGGTGATTAAAGCAAAAGTGCCTTTATCTGAATTATTCGGATATGTTACATCATTAAGAACCATTACATCTGGTCGTGGTGTTTCTACAATCACATTATCTCATTATGATACAGTTCCTGCAAACATTGCAGAAGGTATATTAGCAAAAGTAAAAGGTAAAGCAGAAAAAGTATAAATTCGGCCATGAGTCAAAAAATTAGAATAAAACTGAAGTCTTACGATCACTATCTCGTAGATAAATCTGCAGAAAAAATTGTTAAGACTGTTAAAACTACAGGCGCGGTAGTAAGCGGTCCAATACCATTGCCAACTGAAAAAAAGATTTTCACGGTTTTAAGGTCACCACACGTTAATAAGGAAGCTCGTGAGCAGTTTGAGCTTTGTGCACATAAAAGACTAATTGATATTTACAGCACAAGTACAAAAACTGTAGATGCGTTAATGAAATTAGAATTACCAAGCGGCGTTGATGTCGAAATAAAAGTTTAAAAATGTCAGGCTTAATAGGAAAAAAAATTGGAATGACCAGCATTTTTGATGCAGATGGAAAGATGATTCCATGTACTGTAATTGAAGCTGGACCATGTGTAGTTACGCAAGTAAAAACAGAAGAAACTGATGGTTATTCTGCGATACAGCTTGCCTATGGCGAAAAAAGAGAAAAGTCAACTAACAAAGCACTTAAAGGGCATTTCTCTAAAGCTAATACAACGCCTAAGTTGAAATTAGCAGAATTTAAAGAGTTTGATCGTGAATTTACTCTTGGCGAGGAGCTGACAAGTACTCTTTTTGAAGAAGGCGAGTTCGTTGATGTAAGCGGAACTTCTGCAGGTAAAGGTTTTCAAGGCGTAGTTAAAAGACACGGGTTTAGTGGCGTAGGTGGACAAACGCATGGTCAGCATAACAGGGGACGTGCTCCTGGATCATTAGGTGCTTCATCTTTTCCATCTCGAGTTTTCAAAGGTATGCGAATGGCAGGGCAGATGGGTAACGCATCAGTTAAAGTTCAGAATTTAAGAATTGTTAGGATCATCGCTGATAAAAATCTTGTCTTGGTTAAAGGTTCGGTGCCTGGTAAAAATGGTTCGTTAGTTATTATAGAGAAATAATATGAAGCTAGATATAATAAATATAAAAGGTGAAAAGACTGGGCGTTCTGTAGAATTGTCAGATGATATATTTAATATCGAGCCTAATGATCACGTTATTTATCTTGATGTTAAGAGATATTTAATTAATCAGCGCCAGGGTACTCATAAAGCGAAAGAGAGAAATGAGGTTGCTGGTTCAACCCGTAAACTTCGCAAACAAAAAGGTGGTGGAGGCGCTCGAATTGGTAGTATAAAATCACCTGTACTACGAGGTGGTGGACGCATTTTCGGACCAAGACCGCGTACATATGATCTTAAGTTGAATAAGAAAGTACGTACCTTGGCACGCAAATCAGCTCTTTCATACAAAGCGAAATCTAATTCACTTTATATTATTGAAGATTTCGATTTACAAACTCCGAAAACTAAGGAATTCGTTAATATACTTAGCGCTATTAATCTGAGTGACACAAGATCCATGCTTGTTATCAATTCCAAACAGGATAATATTATTAAATCCGCAAGGAATTTAACAAACTCGCAAGTTATAACAGTTTCAGATATTAATACTTACAATTTGGTTAATGCTAATGCTGTAATGTTAACAGAAAGTGTAGTTGCAACATTAAATGAAACACTAAAATAATATATATGGGTGTTCTTAAAAGGCCTTTGATTACGGAGAAATATTCGGCGCTTACTGACAAATATAACCAATATGGTTTTATTGTGGAGAAAAGAGCTTCTAAAGAAGAAATCCGCAAAGAAATTGAATTATTATATGATGTAAGAGTTTCTGAAATTAGAACAATGGTATATGCTGGAAAAAGTATTACAAGATATTCTAAGAAGAACTTTATACATGGCAAAAAGAATGGTTTTAAGAAAGCCATTGTAAAATTAAACGAAGGGGATCAGATAGATTTCTACAGTAATATCTAATAAGAAAATGGCTGTTAAAAGATTAAAACCAACAACACCTACCCGCAGATTTTCAGTCGTAAACACTTACGAGGAAATTACTACTTCTTTACCTGAAAAGTCTTTACTGAGACCTATTAAGAAATCAGGCGGAAGGAACAGTGGTGGTAAGATGACTATGCGCTACATGGGTGGCGGTCATAAAAGACAATACAGGGTTATTGATTTTAAAAGGGATAAATTTGATATCCCGGGCGTAGTGAAGTCTATAGAATACGATCCGAACAGATCAGCCTTTATAGCACTTATAAGTTATGCCGATGGGGAGAAAAGGTATATTATAGCTCCTGAAGGGATTAAAGTAGGCTTAACAATCGTTTCCGGCGAACAGGTAGCACCTGAGATTGGTAACTGTTTAAAATTACAGTTTATACCACTTGGAACTATAATACATAACATCGAGCTGCAGCCTGGACAGGGTGGAAGCTTAGCAAGAAGTGCGGGTACTTATGCCCAGTTATTAGCAAGAGACGGTAAGTATGCCATTCTGAAAATGCCTTCAGGAGAGACAAGAATGGTGCTAATTACATGCTTTGCAACTATTGGTTCTGTATCAAATGGTGATCATTCACTAATCAAGAAGGGTAAAGCTGGAAAGAAACGTTGGTTAGGTCGGAGACCACGGGTTAGGGGTGTAGCAATGAACCCTGTAGATCACCCAATGGGCGGCGGTGAAGGAAGAGCTTCTGGTGGACAGCCTCGGTCAAGAAAAGGCTTATATTCTAAAGGTAAAAAGACTCGTGCACCTAAAAACCCGACGAGCAAATTTATTATTGAACGTAGAAAGAATAAGAAATAATGAGTCGTTCTATAAAAAAAGGACCTTACATCAGCTATAAGTTAGATCGTAAGATTCAACAACAAAATGAGTCAGGTAAAAAAACTGTTATTAAAACCTGGAGTAGAAGGAGTATGATTTCTCCGGATTTTGTAGGGCATACAATGGCAGTACATAATGGTAATAAATTTATTCCGGTTTATGTAACAGAGAATATGGTTGGTCATAAATTAGGTGAATTTGCGCCTACAAGAACTTTTAGAGGTCACCAGGCTAAAAAAGGTAAGAAATAATGGAAACAGCTGCTAAATTAAATAATTCCACGTATTCACCAAGGAAAATGAGGCTAATTGCAGATCTCATTCGGGGTATGAGGGCTGATAAGGCACTTTACATTTTAAAAGTGCATGAAAAACGGATGTATTCCAAGCAAATGGAGAAATTGCTTTTATCGGCAATTTCGGACTGGAAAAACAAAAACTCTGATTCAACAGGGGATGATTCTGATCTTTATATAAAAAGTGTACAGGTGAACGGTGGGCGTGTTTTGAAAAGAGTACAGCCTGCACCACAAGGAAGAGCTCATAGAGTTCGAAAAAGATCTAATCACATTATACTCGTTTTGGATAATCAAGCAGCAGCCACAAACTAATAAATATTAAAGAAAATGGGACAAAAGGTAAATCCTACAGGCCTTAGATTAGGATATATTCGTGGATGGGAGTCAAACTGGTATGGTGAGAAAGACTATGCGGAGAAGCTGCTGGAAGATGACAAAATAAGAAAATATATAAGTGCCAGAATTCAACGTGGTGGCATTTCCAAAATTGTTATTGAAAGAACTCTCAAAAGGATAACTGTAACAATTCATACATCACGCCCTGGTATAGTTATCGGTAAAGGTGGTACAGAGGTAGATAAGTTACGCGAGGAGCTTAAAAATATAACTAGCAAAGATATTCAGATAAATATCTTTGAAATTAAAAGACCTGAGCTTGATGCGAAGTTAGTTGCTGAGAACATTGCTAGCCAGCTGGAAGCGCGTATTTCCTTCAGAAGAGCTTTGAAGATGGCTATTGCAAGTACTATGAGAATGGGTGCCGAAGGTATTAAAGTTAAATGCAGTGGAAGATTAGGCGGTGCGGAGATGGCTCGTACTGAAGGTTACAAAGAGGGTAGAACGCCTCTCCATACTTTCAGAGCTGATATCGACTATGCACTGGCAGAGGCACAAACTGTGTATGGCAAAATAGGTGTAAAGGTTTGGATTTGCAAAGGTGAAGTTTTTGGTAAGCGTGATTTATCACTAAACTTTGGTATTGGTAAGGATAAAGACGGACAGGATAAAATGCCTCGCAGGAATAGCAGACCTGGCGACGAAGGACGCAAGTCTAATGATAGAAATGACAGACGCGGAAACAGAGGTGGTGATAGAAATGATCGCGGGCCACGTTCAGACAGAAGAGAAAGAAAATAGTAAAAAGCATATAATTTTAAGATAATGCTGCAACCTAAGAAAACAAAATTTAGGAAAGTACATAAAGGGAGAATTAAAGGATTCGCACATAAAGGAAGTCAGATTGCCTTCGGATCTTTCGCTCTAAAATGCCTTGAACCTAAATTAATAACTTCAAGACAAATTGAAGCTGCGAGGATAGCGATAACGCGCTATATGAAAAGAGAAGGAAAACTATGGATTCGTATTTTCCCTGATAAACCTATAACTAAGAAACCAGCTGAAGTGCGTATGGGTAAAGGTAAAGGTAACCCGGAATATTGGGTAGCAGTTTGCGAGCCTGGACGTATCATTTTTGAGCTGGATGGTGTTTCTATGGACGTAGCTAAAGAGGCATTGAGATTAGGTGCAGCAAAACTACCAGGTGTTATGAAATTTATAGTCAGGAATGACTATGTAGCAGAATAAAGCGATTAAAATGAAACAGAAAGCAATTACAGAGTTATCCGACAAACAGTTAAGAGAAGATCTTAACGCAGAAAGGATAAATTTTTCCAAAATGAAACTTTCTCACGCTATTACGCCTTTAGAGAATCCTATGAGGTTAAGAGTAGCAAAGAAGAATATCGCTCGTATAAATACCGAATTAAGAAAGCGTCTTCTAAATAAGTTAGCAAAATAATTACCATGGAAAGAGGTACTAGAAAAGAAATCATTGGTAAGGTTCTACGTAATAAAATGGATAAGTCTATTGTAATTGGCGTTGAACGTAAAGTTAAGCACCCAATGTATGGTAAGTTTGTTAAAAAGACTTCCACGTTTATGGCTCATGACGAAAAGAATGAGTGCAATGTTGGAGATATTGTTCAGGTAATGGAGACTAGGCCGCTGAGCAAAAATAAAAGATGGCGTTTGGTTCAAATATTAGAGAAAGCTAAATAAAATGATACAGCAGGAATCCAGATTAAAAGTCGCTGATAATAGTGGTGCCAAAGAGGTTTTATGCATTAGAGTACTTGGCGGTACCAGAAAACGCTATGCTTCTTTAGGAGACAGAATAGTTGTTTCTGTTAAGAATGCTTTACCATCTGGCGGTATTAAAAAAGGAAGTGTTTCGAAAGCAGTGATAGTGCGTGTTAGAAAAGAGGTACGCCGGCATGATGGCACATATATAAGATTTGATGAAAATGCTTGTGTTTTGCTAAACGCCGCAAATGAACCAAGAGCAACACGTATTTTTGGACCTGTAGCGCGAGAGCTTCGTGAAAAACAATTTATGAAAATCGTTTCTTTAGCGCCAGAAGTATTATAATTATGAGAAGAGCAAATAACAATATTCCGAAGCTTCACATCAAGAAAGATGATATGGTTAAAGTATTATCTGGCGATGATAAAGGTAAAACCGGTAAAGTTTTAGAGGTTTTTCCAGAAGAAAGAAAAGCTATAGTTGATGGCATTAATATTGTAACCCGCCATTCTAAAGTTTCTGCACAAAATCCTGAGGGTGGCAGAATAAGAAAACCTGCACCTTTATACGTATCTAAATTAATGGTTATCGATCCAAAAAAGTCAGAGCCATCAAGAGTAGGTCGTAAATTAAATGATAAGAATAAATTAGTGAGATACTCTAAAAAATCTCAAGAAGAAATATAGTCATGAATTACACTCCTTCTTTAAAAGAAAGATTCAGAACTGAAATTGCTAATACTTTAAAAGAAAAGTTAGGCAAAAAGAATGTCATGGAAATTCCAAGACTTGAAAAAATTAGCCTGAATCAAGGTTTAGGTGCGGCAGTATCTGACAAAAAAATAGTTGATGTTGCTGCTGATGAAATGACAATAATTGCTGGTCAGAAAGCTGTCGCAACAAAAGCTAAAAAAGCTATCTCCAATTTTAAACTGAGGGAGCAAATGCCTATCGGTGTTAAAGTAACATTAAGAGGAGATAAAATGTATGAATTTTTGGAGCGTTTAATTGCGGTGGCATTACCTCGAGTAAGAGATTTCCAGGGTATTAATGACAAAGGTTTCGACGGAAGAGGAAATTATACCTTAGGTATTACAGAGCAAATCATATTTCCTGAAATTGATATAGATAAAGTATCTAGAATTCAGGGAATGGATATTACTTTTGTGACATCAGCAAAAACCGATAAAGAAGCATATACACTTTTAAAAGAACTTGGTTTACCATTCAAAGCATAATTATGGCAAGATTATCTGTTGTAGTAAGAAATAAAAAACGTGCTGCTTTAGTAGAAAAATATGCTGCTAAAAGGAAAGAATTAAAAGAGGCTGGCGACTATGAAGCCTTAGATAAATTGCCCAAAAATTCATCAGCTGTTCGTTTACGTAACAGGTGTGCTTTAACTGGAAGACCTAGAGGATTCATTAGAAAGTTCGGAATATCCAGAAATGTATTTAGAGATATGGCACATGATGGTAAGATTCCCGGTATTAAAAAAGCAAGCTGGTAAATATTTATAAAATGACTGATCCAATTTCTGATTATCTAACTCGTCTGCGAAATGCTGTTAAAGCAAAGCACCGGGTTGTCGAAATACCTGCTTCTAACTTAAAAAAAGCTATAACCGAAATTTTATATAAACAAGGTTATATTTTAAGTTACAGGTTTGATAATGATAATGGTCCGCAGGGAACCATTAAAATAGCATTGAAATACGATAGCACAAGCGGTATTTCTGCTATAAATAATTTAAAAAGAGTAAGCAGGCCAGGTTTAAGACACTATAAGCCTGCAGCAGAATTACCAAGAGTTATTAATGGTTTAGGTACTGCAATAATTTCTACTTCACGCGGCGTTATGACTGAGAAGGATGCACGCCGTGAAAATGTTGGTGGAGAAGTACTTTGTTATATTTCATAAATTATAATTAAGATATGTCACGTATCGGAAAATTACCAATAAATATTCCTTCAGGCGTAAGCGTTGAAGTTGCCGATAATAATATTATCACTGTGAAAGGGGCTAAAGGTACTTTATCAGAGAAGATTGATACTGATATTGCAGTAAAAGTAGAAGGATCAGAAATTTTGGTAGAAAGACCATCTGAGCAGAAGCGTCACAAAGCAATGCACGGTTTATATCGTTCAATTATCTTTAACATGGTTAAAGGAGTTTCCGATGGTTTCGAGCTTAAGCAGGAATTGGTAGGTATTGGATATAAAGCGACAAATCAGGGTCAGTTATTAGACTTGGTGATCGGATATTCACATGAAGTAATGGTGGAATTGCCGACAGAAGTTTCCGTTTCAACATTAACTGAGAAAGGTAAGAATCCAATAATTACTTTACAAAGTGCAGATAAGCAACTTTTAGGTCAGGTAGCAGCCAAGATTAGGTCGCTACGCAAACCAGAACCGTATAAAGGTAAAGGTATAAGATTTGTAGGTGAAGTAGTTCGTAGAAAGGCAGGTAAAACAGCTGGTAAATAATTTATAGATGGACCGTATTAAGAAAAAACTGCACCGCAGAAATAAAATAAGGAAAGGATTGCGTAAAAGAATCCGTGGCAATGCAGAAAGACCAAGATTAACAGTTTACAGAAGTAATTCTGAAATTTATGCCCAAATCATAGATGATTCCAGTGGCCTCACTTTAGCTGCAGCTTCTTCCAGAATATCTAAAGAAGGTACTCCTGTAGAAAAAGCGAGACTGGTAGGTAGTGAGATTGCGAAAAGAGCAAAAGAAGCAAATGTGGATTCTGTAGTATTTGACAGGAACGGATATCTGTATCATGGTAGGATCAAATCCCTTGCAGAAGGTGCTCGCGAAGCTGGTCTTAATTTATAATTTAAGTTTAAGATGGATAAGAATATAAAACGAATCAAATCTAGTGAAATTGAACTTGCTGAAAAAGTAGTCAATATCAATCGAGTTGCTAAGGTTACGAAAGGTGGTAGGACTTTTAGTTTTGCAGCAGTAGTAGTAGTAGGTAATGGTAATGGTGTGGTTGGACATGGTTTGGGTAAAGCTCGTGAAGTTACTGAAGCAATTACCAAAGGTGTTAACGACGCAAAAAAAACACTTATAAAAGTTCCTGTTATTAATGGAACTGTGCCACATGAGCTGGAGATTAAGTTTTGTGGTGCCCAGGTTTTTCTTAAGCCTGCTGCGCCAGGTACTGGTGTAATAGCTGGTGGTGCGATGCGTGCTGTTTTAGAAAGCGCTGGTATTACAGACGTTTTGGCTAAATCTAAAGGTTCGTCTAATCCGCACAATGTTGTTAAAGCGACCATAAAAGCTTTATCTGAGATGCGTGATCCATATACCATCGCTAAGTTAAGAGGAATTAATTTGAATCAGGTATTTAACGGTTAAGCATATGCCACAAATTAAAATTACACAGGTTAAAAGCACAATTGACAGACCTGAAAGACAAAAAAGGACGATAGCAGCTCTGGGTTTAAAGAAAGTACAGCATAGAGTAATCCATGAGGATACCCCACAAATTGCAGGAATGCTACGTAAAGTAAATCATTTAGTAATAGTTGAACAGATTTAATTATGAATTTAAATAGCTTAACACCGGCACCAGGTTCCGTTAAAAAAGGAAAACGTGTAGGTAGAGGTCAGGGTTCTGGTAAAGGTGGAACTGCAACACGTGGTCACAAAGGAGCCAGATCAAGATCAGGTTATAGTTCTAAAGCTGGATTTGAGGGTGGTCAAATGCCAATTCAGCGTCGTGTGCCTAAGTATGGATTTAAAAATATAAATAGAATAGAATATTTAGCTGTTAACCTTGAGACTATTCAAAAGTTAATAGATACACAAAATTTAGATTCTATTGATAATATCACATTATTTAATTTTGGTATTATATCTAAAAACCAGAAATTCAAAATTTTAGGTTCAGGAGAATTAACAGGAAAAGTAAACATTAAGGCACATGCTTTCTCTAAAAGTGCAATTGCAGCGATAGAAAAAGCTGGGGGATCGACAGAAAACCTTTAAGATATGAAAGGTCTTATACAAACAGTTCAGAATATTTTTAAAATTGAAGAGCTTCGCTCAAGAATTTTAATTACATTAGGTTTATTATTAATCTATAGATTAGGCTCATATGTTGTATTACCGGGTATAGATCCCAACGCATTACAGGCATATAGTTCAAGAGCATCAGAAGGGCTTTTCGGCATAATTAATATGTTTGCCGGAGGAGCATTTTCACGCGCATCAATATTCGCTGTAGGTATAATGCCTTACATTTCGGCTTCTATAGTTATCCAGCTATTAGGAATTGCAGTACCGTATTTCCAAAAACTACAGAAAGAAGGTGAATCTGGACGTCAGAAAATTAACCAGATGACTCGTTGGTTAACTATTGCTATTGCAGCTGTTCAGGCTGCTAGCTTCTTGATTAATTTAAGAAATATGGTGCCTGGTGCAATAACACCGATAATTAATCCCGGAATAATGTCAATGGGAATGTTCATGTTTGTTAATATTATACTTATAACTACAGGAACAATGTTTGTTATGTGGTTAGGTGAAAAAATTACTGACCGTGGAATTGGAAATGGCGTATCTTTAATTATAATGATAGGTATTATTGCCAGATTGCCGGTTTCTTTAATAGCTGAATTAGATTCAAGAATGAATGAGGCCGGTGGCGGTCTTGTGATTTTCTTAATTGAGATTGTTTCATTGCTTCTGGTTGTTGTTGCTGTAATAGCCTTAGTTCAAGGCACTAGAAGAATACCATTGCAGTATGCCAAAAGAGTAGTTGGTAAATACCAGGAAGGGGGTGCAAGGCAGTTTTTACCATTAAAACTTAATGCTGCCGGTGTTATGCCAATCATTTTTGCTCAAGCGTTAATGTTTATTCCAGCGACGGTTGGACAGTTTTTCCCAAATTCCAGCACCTGGCAAGGAATTGGAGGTGCTTTGACAAATCATCAGTCTGTATTATACAATATTGTATTTGCACTCTTAATTATTTTATTTACTTATTTCTATACTGCTGTTACAATTAATCCTGTTCAAATTTCTGACGAATTAAAGAAGAACGGTGGTTTTATTCCTGGAGTTAAACCTGGAGCTGCAACTGCGGATTATATTGATACAATAATGAGTAGAATTACACTTCCAGGAGCAGTTTTTTTAGCATTCATTGCGATTTTTCCAGCTATTGCCGGAAGAATGGGTGTAAATAGCCAATTCGCGCAATTTTATGGTGGAACATCTCTTTTGATTATGGTTGGTGTTGTACTTGATACTTTGCAACAGGTGGAAAGTCATTTGTTGATGAGGCATTACGACGGGCTTATGAAAACTGGTAGAATTAAAGGAAGAAATACTTTAGGCGGTGTTGCTTAAACTATTTGGATTATAAAATAATATTAGTAACTTTGCAGGCCGATTCAAGTATTTTTTAAATGGCCAAACAATCAACTATATTACAAGATGGTGTCATCACTGAAGCTTTGCCAAATGCAATGTTCAGGGTAAAGTTAGAAAACGGACACGAAATATTGGCACATATATCAGGTAAAATGCGTATGCATTATATACGAATATTACCTGGAGACAAAATTAAAGTTGAAATGTCTCCGTATGATTTAACAAAAGGTAGAATAACCTATAGATATAAATAAAATGAAGGTTCGAGTATCAGTAAAGAAGAGAAGCGCAGATTGCAAAATAGTTCGCAGGAAGGGGCGCTTATATATAATCAATAAGTTGAAACCACGCTTTAAACAAAGACAAGGATAATTATGGCTCGTATATCAGGTATCGATCTGCCGAAAGATAAAAGAGGCGAGATAGGCTTAACCTATATTTATGGTATAGGCCGTTCTACAGCTAAAGAAATTCTAACTCAGGCAGACGTAGATGTAAATATAAAGGTTAAAGACTGGAATGATGATCAGATCAATGAGATCCGTCGTTTAATCACCGAGAACATTAAAACAGAAGGAGAGCTTAGAACCGAAGTGCAATTAAGTATTAAGAGACTTATGGACATTGGAACTTATCGTGGGCAGAGGCATAGAAAAGGTTTACCAGTAAGGGGACAAAGAACCCGTACAAATGCAAGGACCAGAAAAGGTCGTAAGAAAACGGTTGCAAATAAAAAGAAGGTTACTAAATAATAAGTAGATTAATGGCAAAAAAAGTAGCTAGAACGGTAGTTAAGAAGAAGAAGGTTAATGTTGATGCATATGGCCGCGTTTTCATTCAGGCTACCTTCAATAACATAATTGTATCGATCACGAATTCTACGGGTCAGGTAATTGCATGGTCTTCTGCTGGTAAAATGGGTTTTAAAGGTTCTAAGAAGAATACACCATACGCTGGTCAGACTGCTGCTAACGAGTGCGGTAAGGTTGCATACGATCTTGGTATGAGAAAAGCTGATGTACAGATCAAAGGACCAGGCGCTGGACGTGAAGCTGCAATTCGTACAATAAGCAATTTGGGTATAGAAATTACTTCAATTCATGATGTAACACCTATTCCGCATAACGGTTGTCGTCCTCCTAAGAAAAGAAGAGTATAATTTTTACAGTTTAAGTAGTTAATAATGGCAAGATATACAGGCCCGAAAACTAAAATTGCACGTAAATTTAAAGAGGCAATTTATGGTCCAGACAGATCTTTTGATAAAAAACCTTATCCTCCTGGACAGCATGGTCAGAACAGGAAACGTTCTAAACAATCTGAGTATTCTGTTCAATTAGCTGAGAAGCAAAAGGCAAAATACACTTATGGTTTATTAGAGCGCCAGTTTGAGAATTTGTTTCATAAGGCTGCCAGGAAAAAAGGCATTACAGGCGAAAACTTATTGAAATTTCTGGAAGCACGTCTTGATAATACAGTTTTCAGAATGGGTATAGCTCCTTCTCGACCTGCGGCAAGGCAGCTTGTTACGCATAAGCATATCACTGTAAACGGAAAAGTTGTAAATATTCCTTCTTACACGCTTCGTCCTGGTGATGAAGTTGCAGTTAGAGAAAAGTCAAAATCGCTAGAAGTAATCGCTGAATCTACTTCTCGCAGAGGAAGAGGATTTGCATGGATCGAATTTAATCCAACTGCGAAATCTGGCCGTTTTATTGATTTCCCGGAACGTGATCAAATACCGGAAAATATTAAAGAGCAATTGATCGTCGAGCTTTATTCTAAGTAATTTTTGATTAATAATATCTAAACAATATATGGCAGTTATAGCATTTCAAAAGCCCGAGAAGGTAGTAATGCAAAAGGCATCAGACTTTGAAGGTACTTTTGAGTTTTCGCCTCTTGAAAAAGGATATGGCGTAACAATAGGAAATTCTCTTAGAAGGATTTTACTATCATCACTGGAAGGTTTTGCTATTACGTCTATTCGTATTAACGGTGTTGATCATGAGTTCTCTGCCATCAATGGTGTTATAGAAGATGTAACTGAAATTATTCTGAATCTGAAACAAGTTAGGTTTCGTAGAATCTCGAATGAAGATTCGGAAAAAATATTTGTTTCAATAAATGGTCAGGATAGAATTACTGCTGGTGATATAGGTAAAGCTTCAAATTATTTTGAAGTATTGAATCCGGAGTTGGTAATTTGTCACCTTGAGCCTTCTGTTAAATTCGAGCTTGAGCTAACTATTGAAAAAGGCAGGGGATATCTTTCTTCAGAAGATAATAAACCAAAAGAATCAATAATTGGTCATATTGCTATTGATTCAATTTTTACTCCTATTCGTAAGGTTAAATACAGTATCGAAAATACGCGTGTTGGCCAGAATACGGATTATGAAAAATTAATTTTAGAGTTGGCGACTGATGGTTCAATTCATCCAGAGGAGGCATTAAAAGAAGCTGCTAAAATCATGATTCAGCACCTTATAATTTTCTCTGACAAGAATATGACTCTTGACAGTGAAATGAAGAAGGAAGAAAATCGTGTAGATGAGAAATTCCTGCACATGAGAAAACTTCTGAAAACGCAGCTTACTGATTTGGATCTTTCTGTTAGAGCTTTCAACTGTTTACGTGCAGCTGAGATTAAAACATTAGGTGATCTTGTACAATATGATATTGCTGATCTTTTGAAATTCAGAAATTTTGGTAAGAAATCGTTAACTGAACTTGAGGATCTGGTTCGTGATAAAAATCTTACATTCGGAATGGACATTCACAAATACAGATTGGACGAAGAATAATAAGTACAAAAATTGTTGGAGAGCTTCCATATATCATATTGCGGAAAAATGCTTCAACCCATAATATAAGAAGATGAATCACGGTAATAAAATAAACCATTTAGGCAGAACTGCAAGTCACCGTAAAGCATTAATTGCTAATATGGCTTCTTCGCTTATCTTACACAAGAAAATTAAAACTACTGTAGCGAAAGCTAAAATGCTTCGTATGTATGTTGAGCCATTAATTACAAAAGCAAAAACTGATACAACGCACTCACGCAGGATGGTTTTCAAGGCATTAAAGCACAAAGATCCTGTAAGAGAGTTATTTGGTGAAGTAGCAGCAAAAATTGCTGACCGACCAGGTGGTTATACAAGAATTTTGAAAATTGGTAACCGTTTAGGTGATAACGCAGAAATGTGTATCATGGAGTTAGTAGATTTCAACGAATTGTACACAACAGGAACTAAGAAAGCTGCAGGTAAAACCCGTCGTAGAAGAGGTGGTAAAAAAGCTGGCGCTGAAGATGCAACTGAAGTTATTGCTTCTGCAGCTACAAAGAATAATGCAAAGGCCGATGCAACTGATGCAGAAGTTTCTGCTCCTGAAACATCAAGCACATCTAAAAAGGATGATGACAACAACGGTGAAAATAAAGCAGAATAATTTTTGTTAATACAATATATGGAAAAGGATAAAGCTTTTTAGCTTTATCCTTTTTTTTTGAAATATCTTTGCACAATGAAAGTTTTCGAAGAAAAAACAGCAGTCCTTCTTTTAGCAGATGGAAAAGTTTTTCACGGTAAAGCAGCCGGTAAAATAGGTACAACTACCGGTGAGATTTGCTTTAATACCGGAATGACCGGTTACCAGGAAGTATTTACCGATCCAAGCTATTTTGGCCAAATCATGGTAACAACTAATGTTCACATTGGTAACTATGGTATCAGGAAAGTCGAAAATCAGAGCGGTGATGTAAAAATTGCAGGTTTGGTTTGCCGTAATTTCAATAATGGATATTCAAGGAAAATGGCTGATTCTTCACTGCAGGATTTTTTTCTTGAAAACAATATAATTGCTATAGCGGATGTTGATACGCGTGCATTAGTGAATTATATTAGGGATAAAGGTGCGATGAATGCTGTGATTTCTTCTGAGGAAACAGATATTGAAAAGCTGAAAGAAATTCTCAACCAAACACCATCTATGGAAGGGTTGGAGCTTTCAACGGATGTATCTACTCAAGAACCATATTTTATGGGCAATCCGGATGCTACATACAGAGTTGCAGTTCTTGATCTAGGCGTGAAGCAAAATATTCTTGAGAATTTCCTGCAAAGAGATTGTTACCTGAAGGTATTTCCGGCGCATACCAAATATGAGGAAATGAAAGCATGGAATCCGCATGGTTATTTCATTTCAAATGGTCCTGGCGATCCGGCAGCAATGCCTTACGCTGTAGAAACGACCAAGAAAGTTGTGGATGATGATCAGCCTTTATTTGGGATTTGTCTTGGTCACCAGATTTTGGCACAAACTTTCGGTATAGGAACATACAAATTGCATAATGGCCATAGGGGATTAAATCATCCTGTTAAGAATTTAATCACCGGCCATTGCGAGATCACTTCTCAAAATCATGGTTTTGGTGTTATTGCAGAGGATGTTGCCAATACGCCTGATGTGGAAGTTACGCATATCAACCTGAATGATAATTCTGTAGAAGGAATCAGGCATAAAACTAAAAAAGCATTTAGTGTGCAATATCACCCGGAAGCTGCTCCTGGCCCACATGATGCAGGTTATCTTTTCGATGATTTTATTAAGATGATCAATTCATAAATCAAAGCATTTTTCGAACGAATGATATATGAGAATTGAAAATAAAGACTTAAATATTCAATCATTCAATCCCTCAGTCATTCAATCATTAATAAAAACGAAAGCATTTTTTAACAAATCCATATATAGAAATGAGTAAAATAGCTGAAATTGTTGCCCGCCAGATCCTCGATTCGCGCGGAAACCCGACTGTAGAAGTTGAAGTTTATACTGATACGGAAGTGATGGGTCGCGCTGCGGTTCCATCCGGCGCTTCTACAGGTGCGTACGAGGCCGTGGAATTGCGCGATGGTGACATGAACTACTATCTTGGTAAAAGCGTGACGAAGGCGGTTGACAATATTCACAGCCAGCTGGCGCCGGAACTGGAAGGCTTATCGATTTTTGACCAGGAAGATATTGACAAGCTGATGGTGGAAATTGACGGTACGCCCAATAAATCTATTATTGGTGCGAATGCTATTTTAGGCGTTTCCTTGGCAGTTGCGCGTGCCGCAGCAGCTGAATTACGCATGCCATTGTTCCGTTATCTTGGTGGTGTTGCGGCGAATACATTGCCAATTCCGCTGATGAATATTTTGAACGGTGGTAAACATGCCGATAATAAAATAGATTTCCAGGAGTTTATGATCATGCCGACTGGTGCGGAGAGTTTTTCTCATGCGCTGCAGATGGGTACTGAGATTTTCTTCGCGTTGAAAAAAGTGTTGCAGAAAGCCGGTCACTCTACCAACGTGGGTGATGAAGGTGGTTTTGCGCCGAATATCGGTTCAAATGAGGAAGCTATTGAAACCGTTTTGGCTGCGATTGAAAAAGCGGGTTACAGCGCGGGTAAAGATGTGTTTATCGCCATGGATGCAGCGGCTACAGAAATGTGGACAGAAGGCGGAAACTACAGGTTCTACAAATCATCGCAAAAGGAAATTTCTTCTGAAGATATGGTAGAATACTGGCTGAACTGGATCAATAAATACCCGATTCTTTCTATTGAAGATGCTTTGGGCGAAGATGACTGGAACGGCTGGAAAAAACTGACCGAGAAAGTTGCCGGAAAAGTGCAGCTGGTTGGCGATGACCTTTTCGTAACAAATACGGAGATTTTACAGCGCGGCATCAACGAAAAAGCGGCGAACAGTATTCTTATAAAACTGAACCAGATCGGTACGTTGACGGAGACAATCCAGGCGGTACAACTGGCGCAGCGCAACGGAATGACTTCTATCATGAGCCACAGAAGCGGTGAAACGGAAGATACTTTTATTGCTGATCTTGCGGTAGCACTGAATTGCGGGCAAATCAAGACCGGTTCAGTATCACGTACGGATCGTGTAGCTAAATACAACCAGCTTATTCGTATCGAGGAAATGCTTGGCGATGCTGCTCGCTACCCAGGAAATGATTTTCCTTTTTTGAAGAATAAATAATATATTTGAGATATGGCAAAAGTGTTGTACTGGATAAAAAACAAATATGTGATCTTCACTGCTATTATGGTGGTGTGGATCGGGTTTTTCGACAGGTATAATGTGATTCGCCGGATAAAAGATACCGTTGATCTGCACAAAATGCAAGATGAACGCGCGTATTATGAGCAAAAAATCCAGGAAGTTTCCAAAAGCCGCGATGAGCTTTTCAGCAACGAAGAAAACCTGGAAAAATTTGCCCGCGAGCGTTATTTCATGAAGAAAGATAACGAGGAAGTTTTTATCGTAGAAGAGTAGATTTCTCTATAAAGCATTTTTTAGCAAAGGCACATATGGCGAAAGTTGTATGTGCTTTTTGTTTTAATCTAAAGCCCACGCAAAAGACGGACTAAATAAAATGATCAGATTAAAAGCAAAAGCAATTAATCCAACGTAAATCAATTTATTAATGCGATATAATTTAAAAATAATGTTTAGTGTGAAACCAATACTCCAAATTATAAGCCCCCAAACCATAAAGACTGTTGAGTAAATAAGTATTATTCTATCAAGACCATCAAATGAAATTATTTCAGTATCACCATATTCCGGTAAATGCCCTAAATAATTTAAACCTTTTATTATAAAATAACTCCAAACCAAATCAGCTATTAGTAATACTAATCCGGTAATTAGTTGAATTATAAAAAGTAGTTTTACTAGAAATTTATAATATGGGTGAGATTTTATAGACTCTGATAGATTTAAATTCATGCTGTAGTTTTAACTTTAACGATTGACGTCAAAATTTATTATTCCAGTGTTCTCAATAGCCCTCTAATCTACACCTGGCATTCCTCAAACTCCTTTTCTGCATTCGCATCAAAAGTAATGGCAGAAATAACATTCAGGCTTAAGTATTTTTTGTGCTGATTATATATGATGAAGTAATATATGCTTTTTTATTTATCGTCATAATGGTATTTGCATTGGATGATGAGACACTTTTGATTTTCACTTTTCTTGCCAATCACAGTATAAACCAATCGGTGTTCTGCAGTTATTCTTCTCGACCAATAACCTTTCAAATAATATTTTAATGGTTCTGGTTTCCCGATTCCCTGGAATGACTTTGGCGTATGGATCTCAGCAGTTCTTTAATCTTATTCGCAATTTCTATATCTGTTTCCAGCCAATAAATAAACTCTTCCCATGCATGCGCAGTGAATTCTATATTCATGGCGATACGTTAATCTAAATTAAAAGGAACTGTTTCGCCGCTTTTTGCTTGATTTATAGATTCCTGCAGCCTTTGCCTGTTTGATTTTGTCGAAAGCAGATGTTCCGTTTCAATTAGCGAGTTATATTCTTTTATTGAAATAATTACAACCGCATCATCGTCATTGCTATTTCTCGGAACTACAATTACTTCCTGCGATTTGCTAACTGCGTCAAAGTATTCTTTCATTTTATTCCTGAGCGATGAAATCGTAACTGCTTTCATAATTTACAAACTTGTACTTTCAAATGTACGAAATATTGTACAGAAAGGTTCGTGTAACGTTTAAAGCATTTCTTATCAATGGCATATATGGCGAAGAGCTGTTGTGACCTTTGTTTTAGAAATCCTGCAATTGCGGCTGCCGTTGGATGGCTTTGTACAATAAATAATCTAATGGATGGCCGGTATATGAAAACCGGATAATATTGGGTTTATAAGCCGAAGCATTGAAATATTTAAAGCCTTGGCTATAATAATCGGTGAATAACTTCTGCATCAGCGGTTTTTCCCGGTCGCGCAATTTGGCAGCTAATTCAAAATCGTTAGTTTCCGCAGCTTCCAGTCGATTTGCTTTTATTTCGTTGATTTGCGTTAGAAGTTTTATTGCTGCTTGCGGTAGATTTTTCAGATCAACCATTACATTTTCAAGCGGCGCTTCCTTGAAAACCATATTGTAGTTTTGCGCTGCGTTGATCAATTCGCGGAATCGGTTGGCATTTAATCTGAATCGCTCGCTGCCGTAATCGCTGATTTGTAAAGTGCTGTAAAATAACCTGTTTAGTGTTTTTAAAATATTTTCAGCTTTAGATTTTTGAATATTGGCATCACTGAAAACATCGTATTTGCGCAGGCATTTCTGGTGGATATTGTACAATTCTTGCTGCAGGCTGAAAGGTGATATAACTTCCACATTTTCTCCGAAAGAAAGTAATTCCATCAGTAAATCGTGCGTAATATGTAAGCGCAGCTTTATCTTGATTTGGAATTCATTGTCCGTTAAAATTTGCTGGGTTTCGTGTAGCGGAAAAGTTTTAATGTATTGTCCCTGGAGTTTTGTGAATGAGAGAATGATATTTTCAGGGTACGCATTGGGCTGATTAATGATGCCGAAACAATTGGCAAAAAATGCTTCCGCGTTAAAATCCTGTGGTTTTTCAAAAGATTCCTGCGTTAATACAAGCTCGGAAATTCTGTCAAGCCCGAAAGTTTTTATCTTATTAACGCCCATTTCCTGCGCCACAATATACCAGCGGCTTTTGAATTCTTTCAGCAGCAATGGCTTCACTGTTCTTTCCCGCGCTTCTTCTTCCTCGAATTTAAAATACTGGAAGTTTATAACTTTTTGTTTCTGAATGGCTTCCAGCGCCGGTGCAAAATGTTCAGTGCCTTGCGGTTTCCGCTTCTCGAAATGAACATATGGTGAAAGGTCTTCTACCGTTTTTAAAGTGTTGAACATATCGAAAGCTTCTACCATCCGCATGAAATTCATGTTTTCTGCCTGCGTAGAACTGATGAAATAGCCTTTTGCCTTCCGACAATATTCAATATAAATCCCGAAAGTTTTGCTGATTTCACCAATATCCCGCTGTAAAGTTCTCGGTGAAAAACCAATGTGCAGTGAATCGTCATGCATTTGCAGGTAATGCAACTGGTCGGTAATATAGCTTTGCAGCTCCTCGAAAGAACAATACTTTTTTGCTTTTAGCTTTTTCAGAATCAGCAAATAGCGGGATATGTAGCCTCGTTTAGACAAGTTGGTGAAATGTATGGTTGATTAACTGAAAAGATATACTACAATTTTCATTGTTTCTTTTTCTTTGCGTTCAAGACATTTTTTCAGATTCCATTCCGCTAATTCTGTCTGTTTACGTGCAATTTTATATGCGCTTTCCGGGTATCTTACCAGTTTTTCATTATATGGTTTATTACTGATTGAACGATTTAATCTTGATTCTAAAACCATTAAGTTTCCAATTGAATTTATTGCCTCTTTCCATTCATTCCAAACATCTTCTCTTTTGTTGCCATCTCTGTCGTGATAAGATTGGATATGTTCGATATCTATGTCGTTATGAAAAAGTTTATCTTTTAGGTTCTCAATTTCTTTCTGATCTTCAGTTTGATAGTTTTCCTCTAGTAATGCAGATAGGCGACAAATCAGTTTCTTTCTTTTATCATTTTCTGTTAGGTTCTCAGACAAAAACCAATTTAAATCGTACCATCCTTGATTATGATCTTCAGGTTTACCGATCTTTTGGTTTATAGTTCGCATTATTTCCTCAAAAGGCTTGTTAAGAATATCTTTAATGAGAGAGTATGTAAACCGATGAATTTCATTTACAGCTTTTAAGAAGCGAATACTGTAAATTGCATAAACTTTACTTAACTGTCGTGTGAAATAGAATCTATCGGCATTTTTATCAGCAAAAAGTAATATTGTTGGTAAAACATCGCAATATTTGCCGTATCGAGATGTCGCCATTAATTTATAGCATCCCATGTCTTCAGCTTTTGCATACCATTTTCGTTCCCAATCAAATCTGGCATCTATTATTCTGTCTATTTCATTAATTGAAAGCTCAACATTTTTCACATTGCTGAAATGATTCCACTGGTTTATGTTGAATATGCTATCAAATAAGTGTTCAAAGAAAACATCAGTAGCATAGTTATAAAGTACAGTAGGCAAATTAAATTTTGCTATCAAAATGTACTGGTAAATATTTAGAATGCCGTGCATGTCCGTTACATTATCTTTTAGTTCCGCATTCAGTTGGTCAATTTTTTGATAAAGCCTGCTAATATCTTCAAAAGCCGTTTCATCTTTACCTTTTTTATCTTTCAGGTATTCGTACATTCTTATTTTAAAAATATCTCCGCCGTTTAAATCTAGACCTGTTGTATTTATTGCATTGAAGATTTGCAGCGTTTTTGATAATCCGGCACGTGTTTCAATTACAACGAAATAGATGTTGCTCAGTAAATGATTAGAAAACTTATCAATATCAAAGTTTAAGTAATTTCCTTCTTCGTCTTTAATTTCTTCCTCAATCAGCTCATTAATTAAATAAGCATTTTTTAAATACGGATTCAGTGTTTCATCATTTAAAGTTAAATTACTTGAAATTACTTCATTTAAATATAGTTGTTGTTCTCCGCTGTTCACTTTGGTATTCAACCAATCTAAAGTTATATCTTTTAATTGGCTGCAATCTGGATAATTCTGTTTTAAAACTTTTAAAAGCAATAGAAAGGTTGTAAGTCTTTGCTGTCCATCAATAATCTCTTTCGCGTCAGACAACTGCATTGTTCCGATAAACATAGCTTCAGATTCCGAATCGCCATCAGTTCCCCAGAAAGAATTAAATATATCTGAGATGAACTTCCTGATTTGTTCTTCTTTCCATGAATAAGGTCGTTGGTAAATTGGAATAACGTACTTGACATTTTTGCCTAAAATTGTGTCGCCATCTTCTTGGCTTTTAAGTTTTAAAGTGCAAGTTTTTGCCTTAATTGAGAATGTGTTGTTTGATTGGGTTTCCATTTAGTTTTTGATAATTTATTTTTCACAATTTAAAGCATTTTTTAGGTCTAACATATATGAGGAAATCAGTTTCGAAAATTTCTTTCAAAAATATTCGACCACAACGCCAAACCATGACGCTGTAAAAATTATTTTTGAGATACGATTTACTCCAACGCCCGCAATAACCCTCTAATCTTCATCTGGCATTCCTCAAACTCCCTTTCCGCATCCGAATCAAAAGTTATGGCAGAACCAACATGCAGGCTTAAGTATTTTTTGGCTTGATTATATATGAAAGAGCGAATCACAACATTAAAATCAAAATCATCATCTGGAGCGAAATAGCCGATAGCGCCGGAATACAAGCCACGTTTAGTTTTTTCATATTCCTCGATAAGTTGCATGGTTCGAACTTTGGGTGCGCCGGTCATGGAACCCATGGGAAAAGCATTTTTAATAGCATTTATATATGGAATTTCCGGGCGAAGAGTAGATGTAACGGTCGAGATCATCTGGTGAACCAAAGGGAAATCATAAACACCGCAAAGCTCTTCCACTTTTACAGAACCGGATTGTGAACTACGCGCGAGATCATTACGAACCAGATCCACGATCATAATATTTTCAGCTCGCTCTTTTTCATCTTCGGCAAGTTGTTTTTGAAGTTCTAAATCTTCTTCAGGTGTTTTTCCGCGGCGGATGGTTCCTTTAATAGGTTGGGAAATGAGTTTGTTGCCTTCTTTTTTCAGGAAACGCTCCATGCTGGCGCAGATCACATATTTATCTTGCAATTTCAATAAGCCAGAAAAAGGCTGAGGTGAAAGCTGGTTGATTCGCGCAAATAATTGTTCAGGATGAATTTCGGCATCTTCAGCATAAAACTCCTGGCAAAAATTCACTTCATAAATATCGCCTTCTACAATATGATTTTTTAGCTTTTCTACATTAGAAATATATTCTGCTTTGCTTAAGCGGTTTTTGAGCTTTATAGGGTTTTTATTGGCTTGAATTTCAAGTTCATCAGCTTCAGAAATAGATTTCCATATATCAATTGGTGAAAAAATGCTTTGAGTTGAGATGGTTAATTGATTTTCATTCAACAGCAACACCGTTTCGGGCTCAAAAAAATACGCATCCGGCATTTCGGTGCCATCGTAATTGTTTGATTGTAAGTCTTCTACTTCGTTTTTCAAATCGTAACCCAAAAAGCCGAAAAGCCAGCTTTGCGTTTTGCGCGCATATATCAGTTTGTCGAAAAATGCTTCATTATCGGCTATAATTTCACGTTTTACACCGAAAGCACAAAGCAGATCGTGGGAATGATAATATGGCCGCGAAGACAAATCTTTATCCTTGTAAAAATCGTTGGAATTGTATAAAGCATAAATCGGCTCGCGCTGCAAAAAAGTGAGTAGTTTGCGTTTAAAAACGGATGTGTTTTCTATGGTAAAGGTGGCTCGCATTAGGTTATTTTCTGTGTAAACGGGCTGCTGATTTTTACGTATTATAATTAGTACGTTTTAAGCCTGAAAACCTTTTCAAATATGCTATATTTGCACAATATTTGTGAAGATTTCTCACGTATGGAAGATTATTCGTATTTAAATAATGCACACAGTAGTTTTATAGAATCTATTTATTCTGACTATAAAAACAACCCGGATGCAGTGGATGCCGGCTGGAGAAGGTTCTTCGAAGGTTACGACCTGGCGGTTTCTCAAAACGGCCATGCCGGTATGGCTAAAGGCGGCGATGTTTCTAAGGAATTTGCTGTTGCCCAACTCATTAACGCATACAGGCAGCGTGGACATTTGTTGTCTGATACCAACCCGATCCGTAAGCGCAAAGATCGTCATCCGAAGTTAACTTTAGAAGATTTCGGCTTAACGAAGGAAGATTTAAACAAGAAATTTGCCGCGGCTGAGCATATCAATATGCCAGGCGCAACATTATACGAGGTAATCGAAAGACTTGCAAATATTTACACGCGCACTTTGGGTGTGGAATATATGCATATCGAAAATCTGGAAGAGCGTCGCTGGTTTCAGCAACAGTTTGAAAGCCAGGCCGCTAACATCAAACACCCGATAGAAAAGGAAAAGCGGATTTTAGCTAAGCTGAATGAGGCCGTTGTTTTCGAAAATTTCCTTCACACAAAATATGTAGGCCAGAAACGTTTCTCCTTAGAAGGCGGCGAAACTACCATTCCTGCGCTGGATGCGATCATCAATAAAGCGGCAGAATTAGGTGTGGATGAAGTTTTGATCGGTATGGCGCACCGTGGTAGATTGAACGTATTGGCGAATATTCTTTGCAAAACGTATGAATATATTTTCAGCGAGTTTGAAGGAATTCATCAGACGGACCAAACCATGGGCGATGGCGATGTGAAATATCACATGGGTTTTTCCAGCGAAATCAAGACCGAGAGCGGCAAGAAGGTTTACCTGAAACTTGTTCCAAATCCATCTCACTTAGAGGCGGTTGATCCTGTAGTTTTAGGATTGGCGCGTTGCAAGGCCAACATGCTTTACGAGGAAGATTACGATCGTATTTTACCGATTTTAATTCATGGTGATGCGGCGCTTGCCGGCCAGGGAATTGTATATGAAATAGCGCAAATGAGCCAGCTGCCGGGCTATTACACCGGTGGAACAATTCATTTCGTGATAAATAACCAGATTGGTTTTACTACTGATTGGGATGAAGCACGAACTTCGACGTATTCAACAGGTGTGGCACATGTTTCAAACTCACCGGTAATTCACGTAAACGGCGACGATGCCGATGCAGTGGTTTTCGCGGTGGAGCTGGCAACATTATATCGCCAGGAATTTAACAAAGATGTGTACATTGATATGGTTTGCTACCGTAAGCACGGCCATAACGAAAGCGATGAGCCAAAGTACACACAGCCAAGCCTTTACAATCTCATTTCCAAGCACGCTAATCCACGAGAGGTTTATACGCAGAAGCTGATTCAGCGCGGGCAGATTGAGGCGGAACTGGCGAAGCAAATGGAGAAAGAGTTTAAGTCGCAGCTTCAGGACCGACTAAATTCTGTGAAACAGCAGCCGCTTCCTTATACCATTCAGCCACAGGAGCATATATGGGATAACCTGCGTAAAGCTATGCCGGAGGATTTCCATTCTTCTCCTGAAACGGCTGTAGATTTAGATACAATCAAAAGAATAACGAGCGCATTAACTGTAATTCCGGAAGGTTTTAAACCGATCAAAAAAGCAGTTGATGAATTAGGCCGAAGAGCAACAGCTTTCGAGCAGAATAAATTACCGTGGGCTATGGGTGAATTGCTGGCTTACGGAAGTATTTTAGTAGAAGGTGAGGATATTCGTTTCAGCGGGCAGGATGTTGTTCGCGGAACATTCAGCCACAGGCACGCCGGTATTACCGATGAAGTAACAGGCGAAGTTTATAAAAACCTCAGCCACATTCAGGAAAAACAAGGAAAGTTCAGAATATTTAACTCATTCCTTAGCGAGTACGCTGTTTTAGGTTTTGAATATGGATATTCTATCGGTCACCCGGATGGTTTGACAATCTGGGAAGCACAATTCGGTGACTTCGCCAACGGTGCGCAGGTAATTATCGACCAGTTCATTACATCAGGTGAAAGCAAATGGAACCGTATGAGTGGCTTGATTATGCTGCTTCCGCACGGTTATGAAGGCCAAGGACCGGAACACTCAAGCGGTAGAATTGAGAGATTTTTAGATCTTTCTGCTGAGCATAATATTATTGTAGCAAATGTAACAACGCCAAGCAACTATTTCCACTTGCTGCGCCGCCAGGTAAAATGGCCGTTCCGCAAGCCTTTGGTAGTTTTTACGCCGAAATCTTTGTTGCGTCATCCGCAGGCAGTTTCTCCTGTTGAAGAATTTACAAACGGTAAGTTCCAGGAAGTGATAAAGGATGATTTCGTAACAAAAAATAAAGTGAAACGTGTATTATTCTGCTCCGGTAAAGTGTATTACGATTTGCTCGAGAAACAGCAGAAAGATAACCGTAAAGATGTGGCAATCATTCGCGTAGAGCAATTGTACCCAATGCCAGATAACCAAGTGGATGAAGTAATGGCGATGTATCCGAAAGCGGAGTATGTTTGGGTTCAGGAAGAGCCGAAAAACATGGGCGCCTGGACGTATTGGTTACGCCGCCCGCAACACATGCAGTTTAAGCTTATTTCGCGCAAAGCAAGTGCTTCGCCGGCAACAGGTTACAGCAAAGTTCACGCGCAGCAGCAAAATGATATTGTAGAGCAGGCGTTTACATTATAGAATTGGAAAATTGTAAGATTATAAAATTGTAAAATTGAGTTTGTAGGGACAGGTCGCGACCTGTCCGTACTTAGTTTAGAGGCTAAAATAGACAAACGGAGCGCTGTAGAGACGACATGCCTGGCGTCTCCGCCGCGGACAGATTTCAGCCCCACCCAAACCCTACCTCAAAAGGAGGGCTTTAGCGCAACGGTTCACAAACGAGTGAGCTTCGGAAATACCTTTTTTGAAAAATATAATTTGCAATTTTGCATATATACCTTAGCTGAAAAATGCTTTAGGAAGAATTGATAATTGTTTTATTGATCATTGATCATTGAAAAATCATGGAGATAGAAATTAAAATACCGCCGGTTGGCGAATCGATAACCGAAGTAACAATTGCCAACTGGGTAAAAAAAGATGGCGAATACGTGGAAGCAGACGAAATTATCTGCGAAATAGAATCGGATAAAGCCACTTTTGAGCTCAATGCTGAAGCTTCAGGAACACTGAAAGTTTATGCGCAGGAAGGCGATACCATTTCAATCGGCGATAAAATTGCAACTATCAATACAGAAGGCGCTGCAAAAACTTCAGATCCGAAACCGGCAGCTGCTGCAGACACTGCTAGTACGCAGGCTTCCTCTCCAACATCATCGCAGCAAAACGAGCGCGGCGATAATGCTGTAGGAACTGAAGGCAAGCAGGAAAACCCAAATTCCTACGCAGCAAATCATCCATCTCCGGCGGCACAAAAAATACTTTCCGAGAAGGGAATTGAAGCGCAAAATATTCAAGGTTCAGGTAAAGATGGCCGCATAACCAAGGAAGATGCCATGAAAGCGGAAAACAAACCGCAGCAGGCATCAGCACCGGCGGCACAACCTTCTGCACCAAAAGCTCAAACATCTACGCAGGCAACATTTACCGGCGAAAGAAATACGCACAGCGAGAAAATGAGTTCTCTGCGTAAAACCATTGCCAAGCGTTTGGTAGATGTGAAAAACAACACGGCCATGCTGACTACTTTTAACGAGGTGGATCTGAGCGCTGTGATGGAAATGCGAAAGAAATACAAAGATATCTTCAAGGAGAAACACCAGGTTGGTTTGGGCTTTATGTCGCTGTTTACCAAAGCAGTTTGTGAAGGCTTGAAAGAATTCCCGGCCGTGAATGCGCAAATCCAGGATACGGATATTATTTATCACGATTATGTAGATGTTGGAATTGCGGTTTCTACGCCGAAAGGTTTGGTTGTGCCTAATATTCGCAATGCTGAGAAAATGTCTCTGGCGCAGATCGAAAAAGAAATCGGCGCACTGGCAGCAAAAGCACGCGACGGTAAAATTACTATTGAAGATATGACCGGCGGAACATTCACGATTACAAATGGTGGTGTTTTTGGTTCCCTGATGTCAACGCCGATCATCAACGCGCCGCAATCCGCTATTTTAGGTATGCACAATATCGTGGAAAGACCTGTTGCTGTGAACGGACAGGTTGTTATCCGACCGATGATGTACATCGCGCTTTCTTACGACCACAGGATTATTGACGGCCGCGAATCGGTAAGTTTCCTTGTACGTGTAAAACAAATGTTAGAAGATCCATACAGAATGTTGCTTGAGGTGTAGTTAATTTGCTTGAAAAATGACCGAAGAATACACATATCGACCACCCTTGAAATATTTATTTATAGGAATTAGTGGATTAGCGATAGGTGTAATTTTTGGGATGGCAATTAGTACGGAAGATTTTTGGATTTCCGTGGTTATGGGATTTTTTTGTCTGGTGACTTTAGCAACTGGAATAGGTTTTTTGATAATATTCTTTAGAAAATTTGATGCTGGAAATTTGAAATTGGGAAACGATTTCATAGAAATACCTGGCCGATGGAATAAAAGAATACGATTGAATTTTGATGAGATTGCTGATATTGGTGAATTTAATACTTACGATAACGTGATCGAGTTGGAATCAAAAGAAGGAATTCACCTAATTGAAAGAAGTTGGATGAAACAAAGTGAATTCGAAAAAGTGAAAAAGAAACTTCAAGAATTAAGAAATAGTTTCAATTTGCATTCTCAATCCAAGTAATATATTAATCGATATTATACACTGAATTCTATGAGAAGTTAGGATTTGAATGCATTTTTTGACAATAGTATATATAGAAAATATAGAGCGAAAATAACTGGTTACTGGTTGCCGGTAACTGTTCACTGATTAGTTATGGAAAAATTTGATATTACGGTAATTGGTTCTGGTCCAGGCGGTTATGTTTGTGCAATCCGTTGTGCGCAGCTTGGTTTCAAAACGGCAATAGTAGAACGTTACCAGACTTTGGGCGGAACCTGCCTCAATGTGGGTTGCATTCCATCGAAAGCCTGGCTGGATTCTTCGGAGCATTATTACAAGATGATCCATGAATTTGAAACGCACGGAATTGAGTACAGCAAACCGAAAGTGAATGTTGGTAAAATGCGCGATCGTGTGGCGGATGTTGTTTCGCAAAACACTGCCGGCATTGCGTACCTGATGAAGAAAAACAAGATCACGGTAATCAACGGCCACGCCACTTTTCAGGACGCCAATACCATTGTTGTTGCTTCCGAAACCGGAAATACTACTGTTAGCAGCGATAAATTCGTGATTGCGACAGGTTCTAAACCGGTAAGTTTGCCGGGCGTGGAAATAGATAAAGAGCGCGTAATTACATCTACCGAAGCATTGAAATTAGGTGAAATTCCAAAACACATGATCGTCATTGGCGGTGGAGTGATTGGTATGGAGCTTGGTTCTGTATATGCTCGTCTTGGCGCGAAAGTTAGCGTTGTTGAATTCATGGATTCTATTATTGCAACCATGGACCGCTCGCTTGGAAAAGAACTGCAGAAAACACTGAAAAAGCTGAATATAGATTTCTACCTGAAGCATAAAGTTACTGCTGTTGAGCGCAAAGGCAAAACCGTAATGGTTAAAGCCGAAGCGCGCGATGGAGGAAAAGAAATTTCGCTGGAAGGTGATTATGTTCTGGTTTCTACGGGCCGCCGACCTTACACAGATAATTTAGGTTTGGATAAAGCCGGCGTAAATCTCGATGAGCGTGGCAGAGTAGTAGTTGATGATCATTTCAAAACTTCCGCACAGAATATTTATGCTATTGGCGATGTGATTCGCGGCGCTATGCTTGCACACAAAGCTGAGGAAGAAGGTGTTGCCGTTGCAGAAATCATAGCCGGACAAAAACCACATATCAATTATAACTTGATTCCGGGCGTGGTTTATACCTGGCCGGAAGTAGCAAGTGTTGGTGCAACCGAAGAAGAACTTAAGGAAAAAGGTATTCCATACAAAGCCGGTTCGTTCCCATTCAAGGCGAGTGGAAGAGCTCGTGCAAGTATGGATACGGATGGCTTTATAAAAGTATTGGCAGATAAAAATACAGATGAAATTCTGGGCGTTCACATGATCGCTGCTCGTGCTGCTGACCTTATTGCTGAAGCCGTTGTAGCTATGGAATATCGCGCAAGTGCGGAAGATATTTCACGTATGAGCCATGCGCACCCGACCTATTCCGAAGCCATGAAAGAAGCTTGTCTGGCAGCAACTGAAAACCGCGCTATCCATATATAATATTCCGAAAAAATGCTTTGGCTTAGAAATTTTCTATTCGTTTTTGGTTTGATGTTGTTGGTTTTTGCTTGTGATTCTGCAGGCAATAAAAATCAGCCGAACTTAAGCAATGCACCAGGGCGAAGCGAAGATTTGGATGCAAGGCAGATTGGATATTACGGCGACAAGATAGATGAGGAAGGCGCCATTACCGGCAAGGAAATGAAAGACAAGCTGGGCAGTAATACTTCCATGAAGGTGAAAGTAAAAGGTGAAGTGGTAGAAGTTTGTAAGGAAAAAGGCTGTTGGCTTCACATGGATATGGAAGACGGCACCACGTTGCAGATCGATATGGACAAAGGCAATTTCACAGTGCCAAAAGATATTACTGGAAGAGTTGTAATCGCAGAAGGCACTGTAAAACGTGAAGTGGAAGAAATTGAAAACCTCGCAGATTATGCGCAGGAAGTTGGTAAAACCGAAGAAGAAGCGAGGAAATTGCTTGTACTTGATTCTAAGCTGAGTTTTACCGCAAGTGGTGTGATCATAAAATAAGCTTATAACTGAAAATTTCTGAAGGGACAGGTCGCAACCTGTCCCTTTTTTTATTTTGATTCAGCATATTTTTTTGCTTGCCCAATGCTAAAGCAAAGGGCAAGTGACTTTCGTGCAGTGTAAATTTGACTAACCGCGTTTTACTTGCTTTGGGTTTTAACCCATAGACAAATCTGGTTCGAAGCGTGACGTTCAACTTCTCCAAAAATTGGAAGGTTTTCAACGCAACATCAACTTCAAAGCATTTTTGGCGTTACGCATATATGGTAAAGCGAAAATCCGTAATCTATTTTGCTGTTATAGCTGTATTTTTCAGCGTTTTACTTGTTCACCAAAAAGCATATTCCTGGGGATTTTGGGCGCATAAAAGAATAAACAGAATTGCTGTGTTTACGCTTCCGCCGGAAATGCTTGGTTTCTATAAATCGAACATTGAATATATAACCGAACATGCTGTGGATGCAGATAAACGCCGCCATAGCGATAAAGAGGAAGCCTGCAGACATTATATAGATCTGGATTATTATGGGGAATATCCTTTCGATTCGTTGCCGAGAAAATGGGATTCTGCAGTGGCGAAATACACAGAAGATACTTTGAAAGCTTATGGAATTGTTCCATGGCATATTCAGGTTATGTATTACAGGCTAACGCAAGCTTTTAGGCTAAAAGACAGGAACAGAATACTCAAAATATCATCAGATATTGGCCACTACATTGCAGATGCGCATGTTCCGCTTCATACAACCATGAATTATAACGGGCAAATGACAGGCCAGCATGGTTTGCACGCGTTTTGGGAAAGCCGTTTGCCGGAATTATTTGGTAATAACTATAACTATTTTGTTGGTAAAGCAAAGTATGTGGATGATCCTTTAAGTCTTGCCTGGAATTCGGTTCTGGAAAGCCACAAAGCGCTGGATTCAGTATTTAATTTTGAAAAAGAACTGAGCCGTCAATTCGCGGAAGATAAAAAATATAGTTACGAAGAACGTGGAAGCACTACTGTACGGGTTTATAGCAAAGAATACTCAAAAGCTTATCACGACAGGATGGCGGGAATGGTAGAACGGCGTTTAAGGCAAAGCATTTTTGCGGTTGGATGTATATGGATGAGCGCCTGGGTAGATGCCGGCCAGCCTGATTTGTCGAACATTGTAAATAAATCCTTAACCGACGAAGAAAAAAAAGCTTTGGAAAAAGAGGAAGAAGAATACAGACAGGGCCGCTGGCTTGGCAGGCCGGAAGAATAATAAGCCAATGAGATGTGAAAATGTGAAAATTACTTCTTCGCGGAAAGTATTAAAATGTGGAGATAAATTTTTATTGTGTTAGCAGAAGAAAAAATCCCCGGTTTGATGTTTTTCGAACCGGAGATTTTATATAAAGAAAAGAGATGAGCTGATTAATCAACATGTGTTACTTTTCCGCTGCCGCTTGTATTTGTGTTAACAACAGGGCGGCCTTTGTAGCGAATATTCCCGCTGCCTGAAATATTGGCATCCAGCTTTTCAGAAACGGTTGTTTCAATATTACCGCTGCCAGAAATATGCGCTTCGGCAATTTTGCAGGGTAAACCAAAGGAATAAATACTGCCCGAGCCGCTAATGTGTGCTTCGTTAACGTTTGTTGAGCCTGATAAGGTTATATTTCCCGAGCCGCTGATATTTGATTTTACCCTGGAACTGGCATTTAGTCTGTTCAATTCAATATCGCCGCTGCCGCTAATATTCAGGTCAATAACAGAAACGCTTATGCTATCATTGCCAATAATTTTGCCGCTTCCGCTAATGTTTAGTTTTTCAATAGCTGCTGTGGTAATGTAAAATTTCAGCCTGTCATAGTTTTTAACATTATTCTTTTTAAAACCAATATTAAGCGTATTTTTATTAACGTCAAGGTCTAAAATATCAATAATATTCTGCTGGCCATGTACGGTAATGTTTGCATCATTACCCTGCTTAATATACACATCGCCGCTAACAGCCAGCGATATGCCTGTAAAAGTTTGTGAAACACTTTTGTCGCGGACTACAACATCGCCTTCGCCATCAACACCCCTGCAAGATGATACAAATGCTGTAACCACCAGCAACATAATAAATTGTAATGAAATTTTTTTCATGGTTTTTTTAAGTGAATTTTTTTTGATTTACATATATACACGATGTGAAAAATACTTCGAAAGTTGGTTGACATCGTAAAAAATCCCCCAGTCCATCAGTTTCCTAACTCCTTAATTCTGTCTTCTGACTTCTGTTTTCTCAAAAATTGATCCTGTACAAAGCCACAGGGAAAATTCCCAGCTGGTAATTGGTTACTACATTTCCGCCTTTATCGTTATATTGCTGGCTCAGCACGTTTCTGCGGTTGATGAAATTTTCTACTGAAATGGCAAACTCCTGCGAGAATTTTTTGCTATTCATGCGGAAAGTAAGTTTAACATCGGGCTTCATGTATTCGCGGAAACGCTGGCCGAATGGATTTTGCACATCGAAAGCAGTTCTGCCAAGCTGCCGCGATAAGGCAGTATCAATTTCAGCGTAAGGTTTTCCGCCGGCAATGGTAAACCTGAAATCGAGCGCCAGTACGCTGTTTTCACTTAATTTCCACTCTTTTCCTACAAGTGTATTGGCTACATATTGCACGTTGAAGGCCGTATTTCTTTCCACGCCATCGCTGCC